>NZ_JBVKCZ010000003.1:0-341820 GCF_055634335.1 Streptomyces sp. NPDC111802
CTTGCGCACGGAAAAGGTGCCCTCCACCCAGCCGACGATCCTGTCCTCAACAACTGGATCTTCGCAGGTCGGACGGGCACCTCTTCTATTCGGGGTCACACTCCGTCAGCACCCCCGGCCCTCACGGTGAAACACCAAGGCTGGACGGTGTACTTCCAGACGCCGGACGCGGACGCCACGGCGAAGGCGGCCGAGCAGGCGCACGGCTCGGTGCGGCTGCGGCCCATGGATGTGATGGACCTGGGCCGTATGGCGATCCTCGCCGACAAGGCGGGCGCGCCCTTCGGTCTCTGGCAGCCCGGCACCAACAAGGGCCTCGACCTGGTCCAGGAGCCCGGCTCGCTGTGCTGGCTGGAGCTGTACACCACGGACGTACCGGCCGCGGCGGGCTTCTACAACGCCGCGCTCGGTATGGAGACCTTCTCCCTCGACTTCTACGGCGGCACCTACACGACGTTCAGCCCCGCCGCGCAGGGGGAGGACGCCATGTTCGGCGGGGTGGTCGACAAGGCCGACGACCCGGCGGAGGCGGAAAGCCCCGCGTACTGGCTGCCGTACTTCGAGGTCGGCGACACGGACGCGACGGTCGCCAGGGCGCAGGAGCTGGGCGGCACGGTCCGGATGCCCGCCACGGATCTGCCGGACGTCGGCCGCATCGCCAAGCTCACCGACCCCTACGGCGCCCGCTTCGCGGTGATCAAGAGCGCGCCGGCACGGAGCTGAGGGACCGCGCCGGGGGTTCGGGCTACGCGGACGCGCGCCGTACCAGTGTGGTCGGCAGCACCACGCTGGACGGCGTGCCGCCGATCCCCTGCTCGGCGGCGTCGCGCTCCAGCGCCCGCAGCAGCAGCCGGGCCATCAACCGGCCCATCTCCTCTATGTCCTGACGGATCGTCGTGAGCGGCGGTTCGGTCTGCTCCGCGACCGGCAGCATGTCGTCGAACCCGACCACCGCGACATCGTCGGGCACCCGCCGCCCGGCCTCCCTCAGCACCCGCAGGGCGCCCGCGGCGGTGAGGTCGTTGGCGGCGAAGACGGCGTCCAGGTCCGGGCAGCGTTCGAGCAGTTCACGCATCGCCCGTTCTCCTCCGGCGGGGGTGAAGTCGCCCTCGACGATCAGCCGCGGATCGGCGTCGACCATGACGTCCCGGTAGCCGTCGAGCCGGTCCACGGCGGACGTCTGGTCGAGGGCACCGGCGATGTGCGCGATGCGGGTGCGGCCGAGGCCGGCGAGATGCCGTACGGCGTCCCGGGCGCCGCCGCGATTGTCCACGTCGACGTACACGACGCCCCGCTGGTCGCCGCTCCAGCCGGGCCGTCCGCCGAACACCGTGGGCACTCCGGCGCGCTGGATCAGTCCGGGCAGCGGGTCGTCGAGGTGCAGCGAGAAGACGAGCGCTCCGTCGACATGCCCGCCGGCGAGGTAGCGGCCGACGCGGGCGTGGTCGTCCCGGCCCTCGGTGAGCAGCAGCACCAGCTGGTTGTCGTGGGCGGTCAACTCCTTGCTGATGCCGCGGAGTTGCAGTGCGAAGAACGGGTCGGCGAAGACGCGGCTCTCCGGTTCGGCGACGACGACGGCGATGGCGTCATGGCGCCTGGTCACCAGGCTGCGGGCGGCCTGGTTGGGCACGTACCCGAGCTCCTCCACCGCCTGGCGCACCCGCTCGACGAGCGGCTCCCGCACCCCGTCCCCGCCGTTGACCACCCGCGACACGGTGGCCCGCGAGACCCCGGCCCGTGCGGCCACGGCTTCCAGGGTGGGACGCGGGGCGGTATCGGTCACTGCGCGGCTCCTCGTCGACGGTTGCCGATCAGGATAGTCCTTGAGGGAACCGGAGGTGAGAGCGCTCTCGCGACCGTTGCGCCATCTCCACGGAGGGAACGGCACTCTGTGTCCCGGCGCTGCTCCGCCCGGCGGGGTCCTCATTCGGCGCCCGCGTCACGCCAGCAGATCCACCCGCCGCCCCACGCCTTCCCGCTCCGCCGCCCGATACGCCGCCCAGCTCAGCGCCAGGTCCTGCCAGGGCAGCCCGACCGGCGCATACACAGTGCGGCCCTCGGCGCTCACGCGCCCCGGACGATCGCCCCGCAGCACGTCCCCCAGCGTGGCGTCGGCGGCTGTCGCCGGGAGCCCGGCCGCCGCCAAGGCCCCCATTGCGGCGGCGAGTTCACGGTCGTCCACGACCAGCAGCGCGGCTTCCAGCAGATCGGCGGACAGTTCCTGCTTGCCGGGTTCGTCCGCTCCCAGGCTCGTGAAGTGCTGGCCCTCCCGGGTGTCCGACAGCCTCAGCAGCGGCTCGCGGGCCCATGTGGCCAGCAGTACGGTGTCGGCGCTCGCCGCGACCTCCTTCGCCGAGGCCGCCGCCCGACCGTCGTGCCGCGCGGCGAACGCGGCGCCCCGCTCGATGTCCGTGTCATGGACGACGAGTTCGCGATACGTCCGCAGCTGCGTCAGCCCCCGCACCATCAGCTCGGCCTGGGCCCCCGCGCCGATCACCCCGAGGACGTCCCCCGGGCCGGCCAGCACATGCGTGCCCAACGCCGCCGCCAGCCCCGTACGCCACGCCGTCACCGTGGCCGAGTCCAGCAGCGCCAGCAGTTCCCCGTCCCGCCCGCTGTGCAGACAGATCACCCCGCGCAACGCGGGCCGCGCGCCGGGGAACTTGGCGTTGACCTTCACCGTGTACGCCTCGATGCCCGGCAGCACGCCGGGGATCAGCGCGGTGGCGGTGCCGGGGAAGGGCAGATCGGTCCGCACTCGTCGCCCCGCCACCGCGGCGTCCCGCGCCCGCACGAACCCGTCCCGCAGCAGCTCCAGGCAGGCCTTCGGGGTCAGTACCGCTTCCAGGTCACTTCGCGTCAGGACAAGGGTCACGCGTCCATGATCCGTCAGTGTTCGTGCGCGGTGCCCGAGGACGGCTCATGACCGTGCTCGTGCGGGTCGTACCCAGGGATGGTCCCGTCCGCCTTCTTCACCAGGAACAGGCCCACCATGCCCATGTCGGAGTGACTCTGCACATGGCAGTGGTACATCCACGCGCCCGCCCCCACCCCCTCCCCCGCGATCACCTGGAAGCCGAAGGAGTCCGCCGGGCCCACGATCTTGTTGTCGATGACCTGGCTCGGGTCGTCGGGGCCGGTCAGCATGCCCGTGCGGTTGTCAGCCCAGCGGTGACCGTGCAGGTGAAAGGTGTGGTAGTACTCGCCGTGCGTGATCATCACGAACTCGACGCGATCGCCCACCGTGGCCTCGAAGTCGGGGCCGCTGTGCGCGGGCTTGTTGTTGATCAGCATGTCGTTGAAGACGATCGTATGGGTCGCGTCCGGCAGGATGTCGCCCTTGCGCCGCACGATCACCGGCCCGTACAGGCCCTTGCGGATGCCGCCGGTACCGTGCACGGTGCCGACCACATGGTCGTGGTAGTGCCAGTAACCGGCGCTGCCCGCCCGCCAGGTGCCGTCCCCCCGGCGACCGGGGGCATGGGTGCGCCAGGTGTAGGTGCGGGTGCCGCCGGGCTCGACGTCGCTCTTGTTCAGCTTGGTGCCGTCGCTGGTGATCTCGTAGTCGAGGCCGTGCACATGCAGGCTCACCGGGACGTCCATCGTGTTCTCGAACTCGATGTGCAGGGTGTCGCCCTCGTTGAGCTCGATCAGCGGGCCCGGGACCGTCGCCCTGCCCTTCTCCAGGCCGTAGCCCATCTGCCCGTCGGCGAGCTTCTCGGCGTACAGCTTGATGTGTCTGACCTCGCCGCCGGCCGGGGCGGTCCGCGCCGGCGTGTCGGCGCCCAGGGCCTGGGGTACCGACGCCAGCGACAACGATGTCGCGACGGTCGCGCCACCCAGCAGCACGCGCCGGTTGAAGCTGCGTCGGTCGAAGCCACGTCTGTCGAGGCTGTGTCTGTCCATGCCGAACTCCCCACGGCGGTACGGAAATTACGGGGATGAACCGGTGAGACGGTACCGGCCACTCTCTCGTTTATCCACACTCAGGACAAAGTTCGTCCCGGTCCGGTCATAGGTATTGGCGAGTCGTTCAAAGCGGTCTAGCTTCCTTGTCGCTGTTGCTGTGACCGTGGAGGTGCCCATGCACTTACGAGGGTTGAGCACGACAAGACAGACCTGGGTGGCCACTGTGACCGCCGGGATCGTCGCCGCCGGACTGATGTCGGCTCCGGCGGCCGACGCGCGCCCGGCCCCGGAACCACCCCTGACAACGATGTCCATCAAGTCGCCACCGGGCGGCGCGAATGTACGGGTGCTCATCTTCTACGGGTCCGCGGCCGCCGGCGACGAGTCGCCCGTGGTGAACGCCGGCATCGAGGCGATCGAGAAGATCGGCCTGTCGGGCCCGGCCGACCAGCGCTTCAGGACCGAGGTCACGAACGACGCCTCGGTGTTCACCAATGAGACCAGACTGGGCCGTTACAACTCCGTCGTGTTCCTCACCGGCGGCGGCGACATCCTGGACCCCGAGCAGGAGGCGGGCCTGGAGGCCTATATGGAGGCGGGCGGCGGTTTCGTCGGCATCCATGACGCGGCCCGCGCGGAGCCCTACTCGGACTGGTTCACCGGCCTTGTCGGCGCCCGCCCCGCGGCCGGCGGACCGACGACGGCGCAGCGAGCCGTCGTGGAGGTCGGCGACCGTCGACACCCGGCCACCAAGGAGCTGCCGCTTCAGTGGAAACGGCCGGACAAGTGGCTGAACTGGGCGAAGAACCCGTCGGGTGCGGTGCATACCGTCGCCCGGGTACGGGAGTCCAGCTACCAGCCGGGCAGCGGCGCCAACGGCTGGGACCATCCCGTGAGTTGGTGCCGTGACTACGACGGCGGCCGCTCCTTCTACACCGGCATGGGCGGCACGGTGTCGTCGTACGACGAGACCGACTTCCGTGCGCATCTGCGCGGCGCCCTGCTGTGGACCACCCGGCTTGTGCAGGCCGACTGCAAGGCCACCATCACCGGCAACTACAAGGCCGAGCGCCTCACCCAGCCCAACCAGCCGGGCCAGAACGACCAGATCGGCGAACCGCACGGGCTGGTCACGGCCCCCGACGGGCGGGTGCTCTACATCGGCCGGGGCGGTGCCGACTCCTCCCAGCCGGTGATCACCGACTGGAACAACCCGGACATCGGCAAGGGCAAGGGTGAGATCCACGTCTACGACCCGAGGACCAGGAAGGTCACTCTGGCCGGGGCGCTCACGGTCTTCGGCAACAAGGGCGGTGGGGACGAGCTGATCAAGGTCGAGGAGGGGCTCCTCGGCATCGAGCTCGATCCGCGCTTCGAGGAGAACGGCTGGGTGTATCTGCACTACACCCCGCACTCGCAGGTCAACCGTGACACGAGGACGGCCGAGCGGCGCGTCTCCCGCTTCACGCTCGACCTGGCCACGAACAGGCTGGACCTGGGCAGCGAGAAGGTGCTGCTCAAGTGGCCCGTGCAGGTCCACAGTTGCTGCCACGCGGGCGGCGGGATGTCCTGGGACTCCAAGGGCAACCTGTACATCGCGACCGGCGACAACAACTCCAGCCGCTTCAGCGACGGTTACTCGGGCAACAACCCCGAGCCGAACTACAAGGGCGTCTCCTTCGCCGACGCGCGCCGCACCGCCGGCAACACCAACAACCTCAACGGCAAGATCCTGCGCATCCACCCGGAGCCGGACGGCACGTACACGCTCCCGGACGGGAACCTGTTCACCGGCAGGGAGACCGACGAGGGCGGCGGCAAGACGCGCGGCGAGATCTATGTGATGGGCGTCCGGAACCCGGCGCGCATCTTCGTCGACCAGCAGACGGACATCCTGTACGCGGGCTGGGTCGGCCCGGACGCGGGCGCGCCCTCGACGACCTGGGGTCCGGCCAAGTACGACACCTTCGCCGTCATCACCAAGGCGAGCAACCGGGGCTGGCCGTACTGCATGGGCAACAAGCAGCCCTACCGCGACCGCAATCTGCCGGACCCGAGCAAGCCGCTGGGCTGGTACGACTGCGACCACCCGAAGAACGAGTCGCCGAACAACGACGGTCTGGTCAACCTTCCGCCGGTCACCGGCAACAACATCTGGTACTCGCCCCAGGGCGGCGCCCCGGACTTCCCGCGCGACGCGAACGGCGTGCCGTCGTACAAGCAGGAGGAGTCCACCTACCAGCTGCCGTGGCTCAAGGGCGGCGGGCAGGCCGCGATGAACGGGCCGGTCTACCGGTACGACGCGGCGAGCACCAGCGGGACCAAGTGGCCGGCCTACTGGGACGGCAAGTGGTTCGTCGGTGACTTCTACGACGCCGACCAGCCGCGCAACGCGGTGCTCACCGACCCGAAGACGCACGGGGAGGGCGGTCTGCCGGTCCACTCGGAGTCGCTGAAGAAGATCGTGCCGATCGGCAACGACGGCATCAAGAACCTCATGGACTGGAAGTTCGGTCCGGACGGCGCGCTGTATGTGCTCGACTACGGCCGGGGCTTCTTCACCTCGGACGCCAAGTCGGCGCTGTGGCGGGTCACTTACACGGGCGGCGGACCCACTCCGGCCACCGATCAGCTGGCGAGGGGGGCGCAGTGACACGGCAACGAGGAATGTGGGCAGCCCTGTTGGCGGCACTGCTCGTGGTGCTCGGACTGCAGGCGTTGCCCGCGACCGGACAGCCACAGGCCCCGGAAGCCGCCGCCGCACAGGTCCTGACCTGGACCGCCGGCGACGACATCACGAAGTACGGCTCGGCGCCCACGACCGCGGTGGCGGGCGCCACGACGATCGTCTTCGAGAACAGCACGGCCACCGGTAACACCACCGGGATGCCGCACACGTTGACCTTCGACACCTCCGACCCCGAGTTCAACAACGACGTCCAGCTCAACATCCTCGCCAACCCCAACGACGACCAGGGCGGCCGCCACACCGCCGAGGTCACCCTCACCCCCGGCCGTTACCGCTACTACTGCACGATTCCCGGCCACGGGCAGATGCAGGGCATCCTGGTGGTCACCGAGGGCAGCGGCGAGGACACCACCGCACCCGAGGCGTCGGCGCACGTCAGCGGGACGCAGAACTCCCAGGGGCAGTACGTCGGTTCGGCGAGCGTCGCGCTTCACGCCACCGACAACGAGGGCGGCTCCGGGGTCGACCGCGTCGAGTACGCGCTCGGCGACGCGGGCGCCTGGACGCCGTACACCACCCCGGTCGTCGTCGACCAGGTCGGCGATCACAAGATCCGCTACCGCGCCTTCGACAAGGCGGGGAACGTCTCGGCGGAGAAGAGCGTGACCTTCACGGTGGTCGCGCCGCCGACCGACGACACGACAGCGCCGGAGACCTCGGCGACCGTCAGCGGCGAGCAGAATCCCGAC
This sequence comes from Streptomyces sp. NPDC111802, assembly GCF_055634335.1. Classification (NCBI taxonomy): domain Bacteria; kingdom Bacillati; phylum Actinomycetota; class Actinomycetes; order Kitasatosporales; family Streptomycetaceae; genus Streptomyces; species Streptomyces sp. NPDC111802. Next base: position 7,348 of record NZ_JBVKCZ010000003.1, read on the forward strand.
GGCGCGTACATCGACATGGCGACCGTCACGATCTCCGCCTCCGACACCGGTTCCGGCGTCAACACCATCGAGTACGCGCTAGGCGACGGCTCCTGGCAGCCGTACACCGCTCCGGTGATGGTGCACGAGGTCGGCAGCCATACGGTGCGCTACCGGGCCACCGACAAGGCGGGCAATGTCGCCGCCGAGAAGGACGTGCGGTTCACGGTCGTGGCGGCGCCCCAGCCGGACACGACCCCGCCGGTGACCGGTGTGACCGTCGAGGGCACGAAGAACTCGTCCGGGGCGTACGTCGGCAACGCCAAGGTCACCGTCACGGCGACCGACGAGCACCACGGCTCGGGCGTCGACCGGATCGAGTACTCGATCGACGGCGGCCCGTACCTGGTGTACACCGCCCCGGTCGTCGTCGACCGCGCGGGTACCCACACCCTCGGCTACCGGGCGACGGACAAGGCGGGCAACACCTCCGCCGCCCGCACGGTGACCTTCACGGTGGTCTCGAGCCAGGTCCCGGCCCCCAACTGCCCTGAGTTCGACGAGCGGTTGACGGTGATCGTCGGGGCGATCGACTCTGGCGTCCCGAACCGGCTCACCAACAGCCGGTGCCGGATCAACGAGTTGATCGAGGACGAGAAGGAGTGGACGTCCCAGGCGCTGTTCCTCAAGCATGTGACAACGGTCCTGGACCAGCTGCTCAAGGACGGGGTCGTCGACCAGCGCGAGTACAACGCCATCCGCAAGGCCGCCCGGCAGTCCGGGATCGGCAAGCCCGGCCAGACCGAGGGCTACCGCACGATCCTCGACGGCAGCGCGGCGTCGTTCGCCAAGTGGCAGCAGGTGGGCGGTGGTTCGTTCGCGCCGAACGGCGACGGGTCGATCACGTCCGGGACGACGAAGGCCGGCCTTGGCATGCTGTGGTTCCCCGAGCGGAAGTACGGCGACTTCTCGCTCAGGCTCCAGTGGCGTGACGACGCTCCGGGCACCGGCAACGCCAACTCCGGTGTGTTCGTGCGCTTCCCATGGGTGCACGAACACCCCGAGGAGTCGCGGCCGGAGTGGGTCGCCATCAAGTACGGGCACGAGGTGCAGGTGCTCGACCGGCCCGACGGCGACATGTACAAGACGGGCTCGGTCTACGGCTTCGACCGGGTGGGGCTCGCCGGTGCCGGCGTCACCCAGAAGGGGACCTGGAACGACTACGAGATCCGTGTGGTCGACCAGCACTACTCGGTCTACCGCAACGGCGTGCTGATCAACGAGTTCGACAACATCGGCGGCCAGGACTTCGTCCCGCCCCGCTCGGACGACCCGGGCACGGACGGCCGGCGGTTCGCCTCCGGTTACATCGGGCTCCAGGTGCACGGCACGACGGATGTGGTCTCGTACCGGGACATCCGGATCAAGGAGCTGTAGGTTCCGAGGGAGGCGCCTCCGACGGGGGTGCCTCCTTCTTCGGCGCCGCCTTCTTCGACGCGGTCTTCGTCGGCACCGCCTTCTTCGCCCGGCTCGGTTGCACCCGCTTCGGCTCGCCCGGCATCTTCGGGTACTCGGGCGGGTACGGCAGATCGCCGAGCCCGTGATCACGCTCGTCCTTGTTGGCGAGCTCCAGCAGCGCTTCGATCGAGAAGCGGTGGTCGTCCATGTCCGCGTGCACATCGCCGAGTTCGGCGAAGCGCGCGGGCATGGTCGCGATGTCGAAGTCCTGGGGATGGGCCACGCCGACCTCGTCCCAGCGCAGGGGGGCGGAGACCGGGGCGTGCGGGCGGGGCCGTACGGAATAGGCCGAGGCGATGGTCCGGTCCCGGGCCGTCTGGTTGTAGTCGACGAAGATGCGCTCGCCTCGCTCCTCCTTCCACCACTTGATCGTCACGTGGTCCGGCATACGGCGCTCCAGCTCACGTCCGATCGCGATGGCGGCGCGCCGGACCTGGGTGAAGGTCCAGCGCGGCTCGATCGGCACGAAGACGTGCAGTCCCCGGCCGCCGGAGGTCTTCGGCCAGCCGCGCAGACCGCCGAACTCGTCGAGGACGGCGCGCAGTTCATGGGCGGCGCGGACGGCGTCGTCGAAGTCGGTGCCTGGCTGTGGGTCCAGGTCGATGCGCAGTTCGTCGGGGCTGTCGACGTCGTCGCGGCGGACCGGCCAGGGGTGGAAGGTGAGCGTGCCGTACTGGGCGGCCCACACGACGGCGGCCTCCTCCGTGGGGCACATCTCGTCGGCGCTGCGGCCGCTGGGGAAGGTGATGTGTGCGGTGGGGATCCAGTCGGGCATGCTCTTGGGCGCCCGCTTCTGGTAGAACCACTCCCCGGTCACGCCGTCCGGATAGCGCTCCAGGGTGGTGGGGCGATCGCGCAGGGCACGCAGGATGCCGGGCCCGACGGCGATGTAGTACTGGGCGAGGTCCAGCTTGGTGAATCCGCGCTCCGGAAAGAAGATCTTCCCCGGGTTGGACAGCCGCACGGTCCGCCCGCCCGCCGCCAACTCCACCGCTTCACCCATGCGAGCCACGGTAAGTGCACGGCGCCTGCCTCGCACACCGGGCGGCGGCAGCCTTGTGCGAGCAGAATCGGGGCATGGACCTTCCGGTGATGCCGCCCGTCAAGCCGATGCTCGCCAAGTCGGTGGCGAAGATTCCGCCGGGCATGCAGTACGAGGCGAAGTGGGACGGGTTTCGGGCGATCGTGTTCCGTGATGGGGACGAGGTCGAGTTGGGGAGTCGTACCGGTAAGCCGTTGACCAGGTACTTTCCCGAGCTGGTGGCGGGGCTCAAGGAGCGGTTGCCCGAGCGGTGTGTGCTGGACGGGGAGATCGTCATCGCGCGGGAGGGGCGACTGGACTTCGACGCGCTGACCGAGCGCATCCACCCGGCCGACTCACGGGTGCGGATGCTGGCCGAGAAGACACCGGCGTCGTTCGTGGCCTTCGACCTGCTGGCGCTGGCCGACGAGTCGCTGCTGCAGACCCCGCTGGCGGATCGGCGGGCGATGCTCACCATGGCGTTGTCCGGGGTGACGGCTCCCGTGCATGTGGCGCCGGCGACGACCGACATCGACACGGCGCAGGGGTGGTTCGAGCAGTACGAGGGGGCCGGGCTGGACGGTGTGATCGCCAAGCCGCTGACCCTGCGCTACCTCCAGAACGAGCGCGCCATGTTCAAGATCAAGCACGAGCGGACGGCGGACGTCGTCGTCGCGGGCTACCGACTGCACAAGAGCGGGCCGGTTGTGGGCTCCCTGCTGCTGGGTCTCCACGACGATCGCGGCGCCCTTCAGCATGTGGGCGTGTCGGCCGCCTTCTCGATGAAGCGGCGCGCGGAGCTGGTGGAGGAGTTGGAGCCGCTGCGCATGGAGGACGTCGTGGGACATCCGTGGGCGGCCTGGTCCGACGAGGCGGCGCACGAGTCGGCGCGGCTGCCGGGCGCGCCTAGCCGCTGGTCGGGCAAGAAGGATCTGTCCTGGGTGCCGCTCAGGCCGGAGCGGGTGGCCGAGGTGGCGTACGACCACATGGAGAACGGCGCGCGCTTCCGGCACACGGCCCGCTTCCGCCGCTGGCGCCCGGACCGCACCCCCGAGAGCTGCACCTACGCGCAGTTGGAGGAGCCGGTGCGCTACGACCTGGCGGAGATCTTCGCGCCGCAGGCCTGAGCCGACCGCAGGCCTGAGCGGATCAGGGCTTCGCCCGGCTCAGGGCCTCATCAGCACCTTCACCGCGCCGTCCTGCTTCTGCTGGAACATCTCGTAGGCGTGCGGGGCGTCGCTCAGCGGCACCCGGTGCGTGGCGAAGTCGTCGACACCGAGCGGATCGTCGTCCGTCAGATACGGCAGGATGTCGTCGGTCCAGCGGCGCACATTGGCCTGGCCCATCCGGATCTGGATCTGCTTGTCGAACAGCGTGAGCAGCGGGATCGGGTCCGCCGTGCCGCCGTACACGCCGGACAGCGAGATGGTGCCGCCGCGCCGCACCAGGTCGATCGCGGTGTAGAGGGCGGCCAGCCGGTCGACGCTGAAGCGCTCGGCGAGCGGGGCGCCCAGCTTGCGGGGCAGCATTGAAGAGGCCTGCTGGGCGAGCCGGGCCGCGGCGCTGCCGTGGGCCTCGGTGCCGACCGCGTCGATGACGGCGTCGGGGCCGCGGCCGTCGGTCTGGTCGCGGATGGCGGCGACGAGTTCCTTCTCGTCGTCGAAGCTCCTCAGGTCGAACGTCTCGACCCCCCGCCCCCGCGCCCGTCGCAGCCGCTCGGGCACCAGGTCCACGCCGAACACCCGCCCGGCGCCCGTCACCTGGGCGACGCGGCAGGCCATGTCACCGATGGGTCCGAGGCCGAGTACGGCGACGCTGCCACCCTGCGGGACCTCGGCGTAGCGGACCGCCTGCCAGGCGGTGGGCAGCACGTCGGAGAGGTAGACGAACCGGTCGTCGGACGGCCCTTCCGGGACCTTGATCGGCCCGTACTGCGCCTGCGGCACGCGCAGATACTCGGCCTGGGCGCCCGGCACCGCGCCGTACAGGCGGGTGTAGCCGAACAGGGCAGCGCCCATGCCCTCGCCGGTGATCTGAGTGGTCTCGCACTGGGTCGGCAGTCCGGTCAGACACATCCAGCAGTTGCCGCAGGCGATCTGGAACGGCACCACGACCCGGTCCCCCGCCTGCAGGTCCGGCACCGCGGCGCCGACCTCCTCGACGATGCCCATCGGTTCGTGGCCGAGGATGTCCCCCGGCGTCATGAACGGGGTGAGCACCTCGTAAAGGTGCAGGTCGGAGCCGCACAGGCCGGAGGACGTGATACGGATGACCGCGTCCGTCGGCTCCTGGATCTGCGGATCGGGCACGTTCTCCACCCGCACGTCCCGCTTGCCCTGCCAGGTCACTGCCCTCATCGTCCGCGCTCCCTCCGCTCGCATCCACATGCGCTCGTACGGTGGCCGCCCGGGTACCCGTGGCTCCCCCGGGCGAACCGCCGCGACGGGCGGGCCGGGGTACGCCACGGAGCCGGCGGTCGGCGTACACGGGGAGCCGGCGGTCGGCGTATGGGCCGACCGGCTGTCCGCGCCAGGGCCGATCGGCGGATTCCCGAGGACCGCTGCGACCTTTCGGGTAGTCCATCAATGAACAGATAAGCGCACAATTGATGACATGAACTGGGCGGGTGGGCTACGGGTGAAGACGGTGAGCAGACAACCAGCGGCGCGCTCAAGCCGCGTCACGACCATCACGGGGCTGCTGGCCGCCGCACTGGCGGCCTCCCTGGCCGCCGGCTGCACGACCTCCGACGGCCCGCGCGACGACGGCCGGGGCCAGGGGCAGACGTCGGCGCCGAGTGACGGCGACAGCCGGGCGAATGACCTCGCGGCGCTCGCCGTGAAGATCGACAACGCCCGCTCGGCCCGGCCCCACACGGGCCTGAACGAGGCGGACATCGTGTACGTCGAGCAGGTCGAGGGCGGCCTGAGCCGTCTGATGGCGGTGTACGCGCAGAAGCTGCCGAAGGCCGTCGGACCGGTGCGCAGCGCCCGCGAGAGCGACCTCGAGCTGCTAGGCCAGTTCGACCGGCCGGTGCTCGCCTTCTCCGGGGCGCAGCGCAAGCTGCTGCCGCAGATCGACAAGGCCCCGTTGCAGGCGGAGCCGCCCGGCAAGGCGACCGACGCGTACTTCCGGGGGGCGGGCCGGCCCTCCCCGCACAACCTCTATCTGCGGCCCCACCGGCTGATGGCCAAGGCACCGGGTACGTCCGTCCTGACGACCGGCTTCCGCTTCGGCACCGCCCCGGCGGGCGGCAAGGCCCTGGCCTCGCAGACGGTGCGCTACTCGGCGGCCCGGTACACCTTCACCTGGTCCAGGAGCCAGGACCGCTGGCTGGTCGCCATGGACGGCAAGGCCGCAAGGACGACGGACGGCAAGCGGGTCATGGCCGGCACGGTCGTCGTGCAGTACGTGAAGGTGCGCAGGTCCGACTACCACGACACCCTCGGCCACTTCACGCCGTACACCGAGACGGTGGGCTCCGGGAAGGCCCGGGTGCTGCGCGACGGGCTCGCCTACGACGTCAAGTGGAAGCGTCCGAAGGCCAAGGGCGGCACGACGTTCACGACGAAGGACGGCAAGCGGATGAACTTCCAGCACGGTCAGGTGTGGGTGGTGTTCGCCAACGCGTCCTGAGCCTCGTCGGTGCCGTTCTGAGCGTCACCGCACGAGCCCTGAGCCTCGCGAGACTCGCCCCGCGTCAGGGGGGCGGGCCACGGGATCAGGGCTGCGCGACGAAAGGTTCCGCCGGATTGCGCAGCCCCTCGGCCGCGTCGGCGACCCGCCGGATCAGATCGAAGAAGAGCGTCTGCTCCTCGGCGGAGAGCGGAGCCAGGAAGACCTGGTTCATCCGTGCCGTGCGCACGGTCAGCTTCTTGTGGGTGCGCAGCCCCTCGTCCGTGAGGCGCAGCAGGAAGCGGCGGCCGTCCTGGGGGTCGCGGACCTTGTCGAGCAGCCCCCGACGCCCGAGCCGGCTGATCACCTCGGCGATGGTGGACCGGTCGAGCCCCACCCGCTCCCCCACCGTCCGCTGGTCCAGGCCAGGCTCGGCGACGAGCGTGTTGAGGACGGCGAACTGGGGCGAGGTGATCTCCTCGGAGACCATCGTGTTCCACAGCAGGTAGTGCGCCTGCTGGAGCCGCCGGGCCAGATGCCCGGGGTGGGTGGTGAGGTCCACGGCGGCCATCCGCACTCCTCTGGATCGTTTTCGGCTGTGCACTTTTCGTTGGTGCACTGAACAATACCCGGCATCGAAGTGACTGTCTGCGGTGCGCACAGCCCGACGAGACTCACATTTACCGAGGTCTTGACGGCTTCACGGTCCGGTGGCAGCGTGAGGGGAACCTCGCTGAAATAATCAGTGCCCTGACTAATCCGGGTACTGGGAGCTCGGAAGAGATGGGGCTTCTCGGATGGACAAAGTGGTCGCCACGGCCCTGGAGGCGGTGGCCGATGTGGGCGCGGGCGCGTCGCTCGCGGTCGGTGGCTTCGGGCTGAGCGGTGTGCCGAACGTGCTGATCCAGGCTCTGTACGAGCGTGGCGTGTCCGGGCTGGCGGTCGTCTCGAACAACTGCGGGGCGATGGAGTCGGGGCTGGCGGTCCTGCTGTCGGCGGGACGGATCGCCCGGGTGACCGGCTCGTACATCGGGGCGAACAAGGAGTTCGCCCGCCAGTATCTGGCCGGAGAGCTGGAGGTGGAGATGATCCCGCAGGGCACGCTGGCCGAGCGGCTACGGGCCGGGGGCGCGGGGATCCCCGCGTTCTACACGCCGGCCGGCGTGGGCACGCAGGTCGCCGAGGGCGGGCTGCCGTGGCGGTACGACGGCTCCGGCGGGGTCGCGCTGGCGTCGCCGCCCAAGGAGGTGCGGGAGTTCGACGGCACCGAGTATGTGCTGGAGCGCGGGATCCGGACCGACTTCGCGCTGGTGCGGGCCGCGAAGGGCGACCGGCACGGAAACCTGGTGTTCAACAAGTCCACACGGAACTTCAACCCCCTTGCCGCGATGGCCGGACGGGTGACGATCGCCGAGGTGGAGGAACTCGTCGAGCCCGGCGAGATCGATCCCGACGCGGTGCATCTGCCGGGGATCTTCGTACAGCGGGTGCTGGCGCTCACCCCGGAGCAGGCCGCGGACAAGCAGATCGAGCAGCGCACGATTTCCGCGCCTGCGGCACGAGGGACGGTGAGCGGCTGATGGCCTGGACACGCGAGCAGATGGCCGCGCGGGCGGCCCGCGAGCTTCGGGACGGGCAGTACGTCAATCTCGGCATCGGTCTGCCGACCCTGATCCCCAACTACCTTCCGGCGGGTGTGGAGGTGATCCTGGAGTCCGAGAACGGAATCCTGGGCACCGGCCCCTATCCCACCGAGGACCAGGTCGACCCGGATCTGATCAATGCGGGCAAGGAGACGGTCACGGTCCTGCCGGGCGCTTCCTTCTTCGACTCGGCGCTGTCCTTCTCGATGATCCGGGGCGGCCACATCGATGTCGCCGTGCTGGGCGCGATGCAGGTGTCCGAGACCGGTGACCTGGCGAACTGGGCGATCCCCGGCAAGATGATCACCGGGATAGGCGGCGCGATGGACCTCGTGCACGGCGCCCGCACGGTCATCGTCGTGATGACCCACACCGCCAAGGACGGCTCGCCGAAGATCCTCACCGAGTGCGCGCTACCGCTCACGGGCAAGGCGTGTGTGAACCGGGTCATCACCGATCTCGGCGTCCTGGACGTCACCGAGGACGGGCTGCTGCTCGTCGGGACGGCACCCGGTGTCGGCGCCGACGAGATCATCGCCAAGACCGACGCCAAGCTGACTGTCGCGGAGGGACTGCTGTGAACCCGGTCTACCTCGTCGACGCCGTACGGACCCCGTTCGGCCGCTACAACGGGGGCCTCGCGAGCGTCCGGCCCGATGATCTGGCCGCCCACGCCATCCGTGAACTGATCCGCCGGACGCCCGACTTGGACCCGTCCCGGATCGAGGACGTCCACTTCGGCAACGCCAACGGCGCCGGCGAGGAGAACCGCAACGTCGGCCGTATGGCCGCCCTGCTCGCCGGCCTGCCCACCTCGGTGCCCGGCGTGACGGTCAACCGCCTGTGCGCCTCCGGCCTCGAAGCGGTCATCCAGGCCGCCCGCGCCATCGCCGTCGGGGACGCCCACATCGTCGTGGCCGGCGGGGTGGAGTCGATGACCCGCGCCCCGTACGTGCTGCCCAAGAACGACAAGCCGTTCCCGGCCGCCCACACCGAGCTGTACTCGACCACCCTGGGCTGGCGCATGGTCAACCCGCGGATGGACCCGCAGTGGACCGTCCCGCTCGGCGAGTCGGCCGAACTCATCGCCGACAAGCACAAGATCAGCCGGGAGCAGCAGGACGAGTACGCCCTCGCCTCCCACCAGAAGGCCGCGGCCGCCCAGCGGGCGGGCCTCTTCGACGCCGAGCTCGCCCCCCTGGCGATCCCGCGGCGCAAGGGCGACCCGGTCGACTTCAGCGCCGACGAATGCGTACGGCCGGACGCCTCCCTGGCCGCGATGGCCAAGCTCAAGCCGTCCTTCCGTACCTCCGAGGGCACTGTCACCGCGGGCAACGCCTCCCCCCTCAACGACGGTGCCGCCGCCCTGCTCCTGACCGACGAGGAGGGCCTTAAGGCCACCGGCCGCGAGCCCCTCGCCCGGATCTCCGCCACCGGTGTCCACGCCCTGGACCCGCACTACTTCGGACTTGCCCCCGTCGAGGCCGTCAACCGGGCACTGGCCAAGGCGGGCAAGGGATTCGCCGACCTGGACGTGCTCGAACTCAACGAGGCCTTCGCCGCCCAGGTCCTCGGCTGTGTCGCCGAGTGGCCCGAGTTGGACCCGCGGGTCCTCAACCCCCAGGGCGGCGCCATCGCCCTCGGCCACCCGCTGGGCGCCTCCGGTGCCCGCCTCGCCGGCACCGTCGCCCACCAACTCGCCCGCAAGGGCGGCGGAATCGGCGTCGCCACCCTCTGCATCGGCGTCGGCCAGGGCCTCGCCCTCGTCCTCGAACGCTGAAGAACCCCCGAGGAACCTCCGAGGAACCCCATGACTCTCACCCAGCACGACATCGACCAGGAGATCGCGGCCGAGCACGCCGCGTACGAGAAGCGGATCGCCGGCGGAGCACCCGTCGAGCACCACCCGCGCCGTGACTACGCCCCGTACCGTTCCTCGGTGCTGCGTCACCCCGAGCAGCCGCCGGTCCCCATCGACATCAGCAAGGACCCGGAGCTGGTGGAGCTGCACTCCCCCGCCTTCGGCGAGCGCGACATCACCGAGATCGACAACGACCTCACCCGGCAGCACACCGGTGAGCCGATCGGTGAGCGCATCACCGTCGAGGGCCGGCTCCTCGACCGCGACGGCCGCCCGATCCGCGGTCAGCTGATCGAGATCTGGCAGGCGAACTCGGCCGGCCGCTACGCGCACCAGCGCGAGCAGCACGACGCCCCGCTGGACCCCAACTTCACCGGCGTCGGCCGCACGCTGACGGACGACGGCGGCTTCTACCGCTTCACCACCGTCCAGCCGGGCCCGTACCCGTGGCGCCAGCACGTCAACGCCTGGCGGCCGGCCCACATCCACTTCTCGCTGTTCGGCACGGCATTCACCCAGCGGCTCGTGACGCAGATGTACTTCCCGAGCGACCCGCTGTTCCCGTACGACCCGATCATCCAGTCGGTGACGGACGACGCGGCCCGGCAGCGGCTGGTCGCGACGTACGACCACAGCCTGTCGGTGCCGGAGTTCTCGATGGGCTACCGCTGGGACATCGTGCTGGGCGGGCCGCACGCCACCTGGATCGAAGAAGGGCGCTGACCTGCCATGACGAAGATCGACCCGAGCCGCCCGGAGACCGTGCTCCCCACTCCGTCGCACACGGTGGGCCCCTTCTACGGCCACGCCCTGCCCTTCCCCGGCGGCGGCGACATCGCGCCCCTCGGCCACCCGGACACGATCACGCTGCAGGGGTACATCCTCGACGGCGAGGGCAATCCGCTCCCGGACGCCTTCGTGGAGCTGTGGGGCGCCGACCCGGACGGCCATGTCCCGCAGGTCGACGGCTCGATGCGGCGCGACCCGGCCAGCGGTGGGTTCCTGGGGCGCAACGGTGTGGAGTTCACGGGCTGGGGGCGTGTCCAGACGGACGCGAGCGGCCACTGGACAGCGCGGACGCTGCGGCCCGGGGCGCGCGGGTTGAGCGCGCCGTATCTCAGCGTGTGTGTGTTCGCGCGCGGGCTGCTGGTGCACCTGTTCACCCGGATCTATCTGCCGGGTGACGCCGCGGCGCTGGCCGCCGACCCGCTGCTCGCCCAGCTGGACGAGGCGCGCCGCGACACGCTGATCGCCGCGGAGCAGGCCCCGGGCGCCTACCGTTTCGACATCCGCCTTCAGGGCGAAGGCGAGACGGTCTTCCTGGAGTTCCAGTGACTTCTGCCGATGGTGCCGACACCGGCCTGCTCGCCCCCGGGTGGACAGGCTCCCCCGCCGCCTCCGCGACCGGCGACACGGCCTATCTGCAGGCCCTGCTCGACGCCGAGGCCGCCCTCACCCGGGCCCAGGCCGCCCTGGGCCTCGCGCCGGCCGAGGCCGCGTCGGCGGTGACCCAGACGGCGGAGGCCGGCCGCTTCGACGTACGCTCCCTCGCCGAGCGGGCCCGGGCCGGCGGCAACCCGGTCATCCCCCTGGTCGCGGATCTGACCAAGGCGGTCGGCGACGAGTACGGCCCCTACGTCCACCGCGGGGCGACCAGCCAGGACATCATGGACACGGCGACGATGCTGGTCGCGGTGCGCACGCTGACGCCGATCCTCGACGACCTCGACCGCACGGAGCGGGCGCTGGCACGGCTGGCCGCCGAGCACCGGGACACCGCGATGCCGGGACGGACGCTGACCCAGCACGCCGTACCGACGACGTTCGGGCTGAAGGCGGCCGGGTGGCGGGCGCTGGTGCTCGACGCACGGGACCGGGCGACGGCCGTACGGGATGCGCTGCCCGCCCAACTCGGGGGCGCGGCAGGGACGTTGGCCGCCTTCGGGGCGTACGGCGCGGGTGATCCGACCGAGCTGCCGACGGCGTACGCCCGCGAACTCGGCCTGCGGGCGCCCGACCTGCCCTGGCACACGCTGCGCACGCCCGTCGCCGATCTCGCCGGGTGTCTGGCCTTCACGGCCGGCGCGCTCGGCAAGATCGCCGTGGATGTCCTCACCCTCTCCCGCACCGAGATCGCCGAGGTCGCGGAGGGCAGCGGCGGGGGTTCGTCCGCCATGCCGCACAAGTCGAATCCCGTACGCTCCACCCTCATCGCCTCCGCCGCGCGGCGGGCGCCTCAGCTCGCGGCCACCCTGTACGGGGCGCTGGCGGCGGAGGACGAGCGTCCGGCCGGGGCGTGGCACGCCGAGTGGGAACCGCTGCGGGAACTGCTGCGGCTGGCCGGCGGGGCCGCCCGGGACGCCGTGGAGCTGGCCGAGGGACTGCGGGTCCGGGCCGATGTGATGCGTGCGCACCTCGACCTCACCCACGGTTTGATCGTCTCCGAGCGGCTGTCCGCCGAGCTGGCCCCGCGGCTGGGGCGTGCCCGCGCCAAGGAACTGCTCACCCGCCTGGCGTCCGAGGGGCGCCCGCTCGCCGAGGCACCGGAGCTGGCGGACGTCGACCTCGATCCCACCCACTACACCGGCTCCGCCGGAGCCCTCACCGACCGCGCCCTGGAGCGACGTTGAAACTCCTCGACCACCGCGCCGAAGGGCCCACTTCGGCACCGCCGCTGCTGCTCGGACCCTCGCTCGGCACCTCGTCCGCCCTGTGGGACAAGGTCGCGCCCGAGCTGTCGATCACCCATCGGGTGGTCCGCTGGGAACTGCCGGGGCACGGCGGTTCCGCGGCCGATCTGATCGGGGCGGGCGCGACGGTCGGTGACCTGGCCGGCCTGGTGCTCGCGCTCGCCGACTCGCTCGGCATCGAGCGGTTCGCCTACGCGGGTGTCTCGCTCGGGGGTGCGGTGGGGCTGCATCTCGCCGTGCACCACCCGGAGCGGGTCGGCTCGCTGGCCGTGATCTGTTCGTCGGCGCACTTCAACGGGTCGAAGCCGTGGGAGGAGCGGGCCGCTCTGGTGCGGCGCGAAGGACTGGCGGGGCTGGCGGAGAGCGCGGACGCCCGCTGGTTCACATCCGGGTTCACCGTGCCGGAGCTGGTCCAGGACCACCGCGACGCCGATCCGGGCGCCTACGCCGCCTGCTGTGACGCGCTCGCCGCCTTCGATCTGCGTGACCGGCTGCCCGAGATCACCTCGCCGACCCTGCTGATCGCCGGGCGGCAGGACCCCGCGACCCCGCCGGCCCACCTGCGGGAGATCGCGGACGCCGTTCCCGGTGCCGCGCTCGTCGAGATCCCGGGGGCCTCGCACCTGGCGCCGGCGCAGTGTCCGGGGGCCGTGCTCACGGCTCTGCGGGCACACCTGGGCGGGGGTGCCGAGCGGGGCATGGAGGTACGGCGCGAGGTGCTCGGCGACGTACACGTGGATCGGGCGCAGGCCCGGCAGACCGCGTTCACCGCGCGCTTCCAGGACTTCATCTCGCGCTACGCCTGGGGCGAGATCTGGACCGACCCCACGCTCAGCCGCCGCGAGCGCAGCATGATCACCCTGACGGCGCTGGTCGCGCACGGCCACTACGACGAGCTGGCGATGCACGTCCGGGCGGCACGGCGCAACGGGCTGACGCCGGAGGAGATCGGCGCCGTACTGCTCCAGACGGCCGTGTACTGCGGGGTTCCGGCGGCGAACTCGGCGTTCGCGACGGCCCAGCGGGTGCTGGCGGAAGAGGAAGGGTGACCCTGCCGGTCGTAGCTTCGGCAGGACCTCGCACATGCCTCCACCTCGTGCCTACGGTGGGGGCATGTCCACCATTCTCATCACCGGCGCCACCTCCGGTCTCGGCCGGTACGTCGCCTTCGAGCTGGTCCGCTCCGGGCACGTCGTCCTGGCCCACGGGCGCGACCCGGACCGTACGGAGCGGCTGGTCGACGAGCTGCGCGGCGAGGGTGACGCGGAGGGCTTCGTCGCCGATCTGGCCTCGCTGACGCAGGTGCGCGAGCTGGGCGCACATGTCGCCGACGCGCATCCCGACCTGGACGTACTGATCAACAACGCGGGTGTGGGCGCGGGAGCCCCCGGCGCCGGCCGCGAACTGAGTGCCGACGGCCACGAACTCCGCCTCGCCGTGAACTACTTGGCCCCGGTCGTGCTGACCCGCGCCCTGCTGCCGGTCCTGCGTGCCAACACGCCCGCCCGGATCGTCAACGTCGGCTCGGCAGGCCAGGACCCGGTCGACTTCGACGACATCGAGTTCCGCCGCGGCTACGACGGCTTCGCGGCCTACCGCCGAGCCAAGTTCGCCCTGGCGGCCCACACCTTCACCCTCGCCGAGGAACTCGCGGACACCGCGGTCCGCGTGAACGTCCTGCACCCGGCGACCTTCATGGACACCGCCATGGTCCACGAGGGCGGAGTCACCCCCTGGAACACCGTCGCCGACGGCGCGCCGGGCGTACTGGCGCTCGCGACCCAGGACCTGGGAAGCGGCGGCTACTTCGACGGGACGACCCGGGCGCGAGCGCACGAGGGGACGTACGACCCCGAGGTCCGCAAGCGGCTCGCTGCGGTCACCGATCAGCTGCTGAGCCTCTGAGCCGCCTCACACCGCTCCCGCGGCCAGGGCCGCCTCCGCCTGGACCACCAGCCCGTCCGCGCCGCGGTTCGTCCACCCGCTGATCGCCACCGCCGTCTACGACTCCATCCCCGACGCCCTGCGCACTGACTGAGCGCAGGCCGGTCCGGGCAGCTCTTGCCGTGACGGGTGTCGTACGAACGAGGTTGGGGAGGCAGGAGTGGGAAAGGCAGGAGCATGACACGGACGTCCCGGGACCGAGGCACGGCCCGGTCCCGCAAGGCCCTGGTGGCGGGGTCGGTGGGCAACCTCATCGAGTGGTACGAGTTCGGTGTCTACGGCTACTTCGCGACGATCATCGCGGCGCGCTTCTTCACCCCGGAGGGCGGCAGCGAGGTCGAGGCGCTGGTGAAGACGTACGCGTCGTTCGCGCTGGCGTTCTTCTTCCGGCCCGTCGGAGCGGCCCTGTTCGGCCGGCTCGGCGACCGGATCGGCCGGCGTCCGGTGCTGATCCTGGTGATCACACTGATGACCGGGGCGACGACACTGATCGGCGCGCTGCCGACGTACGACTCGGTCGGCGCCCTCGCACCGTGGCTGCTGACGTTTCTGCGGGTGCTTCAAGGGCTGTCCGCGGGCGGGGAGTTCGGGGGCGCGGTGTCGGTGATGACCGAGTTCGCGCCCCCGGGGCGGCGTGGGCTGTACGGGTCGTGGCAGTCGTTCACCGTGGCGCTGGGGCTGCTGGGCGGTGCGGGGGTGGCGGCGCTGCTGGCCACCGTGCTGAGCGAGGAGCAACTGGGCGACTGGGGATGGCGGTTGCCGTTCCTGCTGACGTTGCCGCTGGGACTGGGCGCGCTGTGGCTGCGGCTGCGGCTTGACGAGACGCCGGCGTTCCGCCGGGAGCGGCAGGCCGAGCGGCCGCCCGCGCGTGAGGTCGCCGGGGCGATCGCGCTGGGCGCCGGGCGGATCATGGGATGGGCGGCCGCCGGGTACACCTTCCTGGTCGTGCTGCCGTCGTATCTCCAGTCCACCCTGGACGCGACCTTCCAGCAGGCGCTGATCGCGACAGTGCTGGCCAACTTCGGGTTCGCGGCGACGATCGTGCCGGCGGGATGGCTGAGCGACCGGATCGGGCGGCGGACGGTGATGCTGACGGGGGCGGTGGCGGTGGTGGTGCTCGCGGTGCCGCTGCTCAACCTTCTTCAGGCCCCGGGCGTTTCCCTCACCGTGAAGGGTGCGGCAGTGTGGGGCGCGGGTGCCGTCGTGGGACTGATGGCGGGACCGGGTCCGGCGATGCTCGCGGAGCTGTTCCCGACGCAGGTGCGCCACACCGGGCTGGGGCTCGCCTACGCCCTGTCCAATGCGGTGTTCTCGGGCTGTGCCGGGCTCATCATCACGGAGACGGTCGAACGGACCGGGAGCGTGGACATCCCCGCGTACTACGCGGCGGCGGCGTGCGCGGTGAGCGTCCTCGCGCTGGCCAGGACGCCGAAGGTCCCGCGCGGCAGGCCGGGGGCCGCGGCCGGGGCTCCGGTCGCGGTCGACGATGTCGAGGGAAGGGCGGGTTGAGCGTATGCGGGTGATCGGCCTGATGTCGGGCACGTCCTACGACGCCATCGACGCCGGCGCCGCCGACCTGGACCTCGTCGGCGACAGTCTCGTCCTCAAGCCGCTGGGGCTGGTGAGCGAGGCGTACGACGAGGAGCTGCGGGAGGCCCTCACGGCCGCACTGCCGCCCGGGACGGTCTCGATGGCCGAGGTGTGCCGGCTCGACACCCGTATCGGGCAGGCCTTCGCGGCGGCTGCCGTCCGGGCGGACCGTGAACTGTGCGGCGGACGGGCGGAGTTGGTCGCCTCGCACGGGCAGACCAGGTACCACTGGGCCGAGCAGGGGCAGGTGCACGGCACGCTCCAGCTCGGACAGCCCGCGTGGATCGCCGAGGCCACCGGGCTGCCGGTGGTCGCCGACTTCCGGCCACGTGACATCGCCGCCGGGGGTCAGGGCGCGCCGCTGGTCAGCCTGGTCGACCTGCTGTGGCTGCGCGGCATGCCGGGCGCTCCGGTCGCCCTCAATCTCGGCGGCATCGCCAACCTGACCGCGCCCGACGGCACCGCCTTCGACACCGGGCCGGGCTGTGCGCTGATCGACGCGGCGGCACGGGGATTCAGCGGCGGGCGGCTGGCGTACGACGTGGACGGCGCGCTGGCCGGTCGCGGCACCGTCCACGAGCCGCTGCTGCACAGGCTGCTGGAGGAGCCGTACTACGCGCTTCCCGCGCCGAAGACGACCGGGAAGGAGCTGTTCCATCTGGGCCGTCTGCGGGACGCGCTGTCCGGTTTCGGCACCCTGCCCGCCGAGGACGTCGTCGCCACGCTGACCATGCTCACGGCCCGTACGGTCGCCGACGCCGTGCGCGCGGTGGGGGCGACCGAGGTGATCGCCTCGGGTGGCGGGACGCTCAACCCGGTGCTGATGAGGATGCTCGGGCAGCGGCTGCCCGGGATGGCGCTGCGCACCTCCGACGAGTTGGGGCTCCCGTCGGCCGCGAAGGAGGCGTACGCCTTCGCCGTGCTGGGGTTCCTGACCGCGCACGGACTGCCCGGCACCGAGCCGTCGGCCACCGGGGCCCGGCACGCGCGCGTGCTCGGCTCGATCACCCCGGGCCGGAACGGACTGCGGCTCCCGCCGCCCGCCGGGGAGCGGCCGGTACGGCTCGTCCTGGAGTGAGAGGGAGCGCCGCGCCGGCTTCCCGGGATGCCGGGGCCGGTCCTCTCATCCGGCTTTCACCGACACCTCATACGGTGAGCACATGACGCAGGTGACTCCTCCCGGCTGGTACCCAGACCCCGGCCGGCAAAGTGACGGGCCGCCCACCGAGCGCTGGTGGGACGGCAAGGCGTGGACGGACCAGGTCCGGCCCGTGGGGTCGGCCGAGGTGTCGGGTCCTCCGGAACAGCCGCCGGCCGACGGGAACCCCCCGGCGGTTCCGGCCTATCCGGTGCACCCGGGCTATCCCGGGCAGCCGCAGTCGGGCGGGCGGCGCGGTCTGCGCACGGGAATAGCCGTGGGAGTGGCCGCGGTCGTCCTCGCGAGCATAGGCGTCGGCGTGTACGCGCTGACCGCCGACGACGGCTCGGGCGGCGGCAGCACCAACTCCCAGCAGCGGGGCCCGGGCGGACAGGACGGCCAGGGCGGGCCCGGTGGCGGTCAAGGCGGCCCCTTCGGTGACTCCGGCGGCGGGAACGGCGGTCCCGGCGGCCAGTCGCCCGCACCCGAGGGCTCCGAGGCACCGAAGGTGGACAGCGGCTCGGTGACCGACCCGATGAACGGGATCAGCCTCCCCGTGCCGGACGGCTGGTACGGCCAGCAGCTCGCCGTGGGCGCGCACGTGGCGTCGGACGAGACGTACAAGTGCCCCTCCGACACCTCCGAGACCTGTATGAAGGGCGGCGCCTACTCGGCCCCCGCGCTCGCGCACGGCGCCAAGGCCGAAACGGCCGAGGAGGTCGCCAAGGCGGACATCGCGGCGAACGCCGATGAGTCGTACGGCAAGGGGTACGGAGAGATCACCTCGCACGAGGTGCTGGCGTCGAAGGCGGTGACCGTGGCCGGGCAGAAGGGCTACATGGTCCGATGGAAGGCGGTGACGAGCAAGGGCTCCGACGGCTATGTCGAGTCGCTCGCCTTCCCCTCGCCCGCCGCCGGGGAGCAGATGGTCGTGGTCCGCATCGGCGTCGACGTCGCGGAGGGGCAGACGGTCCTCGACGAGATCACCGAGGGCATCAAGGTGTCCACCGGCGGCGGCAACGGCCAGGACGTCTGATCCTCCGCCTCGATCCGCCCCGGACGTGATGCGGCCGGGCGGGGCTCCCCTCCGCTCAAGAGGAGCCCCACCCGGCCGGGGTGCGCGCCGCCCCCGTCCCCACGGTGCGGCGCGTAACAGGTCACCGTCCAGTCATCCCATGGACGGCGGCCTGAGTCTCAGGTGAGGCCGAGGGTCGGCAGCACGGCGGCCTCCACGAACCGGACGATGTACTCGGGGTCGGCGTCCTCGCCCTCCAGCACGGGACGGGCCCGCAGCACGCCGAAGATCTGGGCGGGGATGTACTCCAGCGCCGGATGGTCGGCGGCCACCTCGCCCCGCTCGACACCGCGCCGCAGGATCTGCCTCAGCGCGTCGATCTCGGGGTCGATGAGCGCCTCGCGCAGCGCCTTCTTGAGCTCCGGGTCCTCCATGACGGCGTGGCCGAGAGCCTGCAACAGCCGGGTGTCCTTGCCCGACCACGCTCCCGCGGCCCGGGCGGCCTCCCTGAGGTCGTCCGCGAGCGTGCCGGTGTCGATGCCGTCGAAGCGGGTCTGCCTGCTGGCGCGCAGGGCGGCGGCCACGAACTGCGGCTTCGTCTTCCACTGCCGGTACAGCGTGGCCTTGCTGCACCGCGTGGTCGCGGCGACGCCCTCCATGGTGACGGAGTCGTAGCCGCAGGCGCGGACCTGTTCGAGCACGGCGTCGAAGAACTCCTGCTCACGCTCGGGCGTGATCTTGGAGCGGCGCGAGGCGGCGACCGTCTCCGGTCCGTCCGCGGCCTGCGACGTCATCTGCTCTTCTCCTCGGCTCGGGTGCGACGCCCCGCTCTGCGCGGGGGCTCGGTCTCCAGTGTGTCGTACGTCTATCGAAACGTCACTGTACCGGAACGCTGGCGTATCGGTACAGTGTCGTATCGGTACAGGCGCGTTTCGGTACGTCGCCGTATCGATGAGTTCGCCGAGCCCGAGGAGTCCAACAGCTCGACAGCTCCACCAGCACCACCCACGTCAGCGAAAGGGCCGGGGGATGAATGGCCGCACCGAGCCTGTTCAAGCGGAGACCGACGCGATAGCGAGGCCTCCGCTCGTCCGGGAGTTCCTGCTCGTCGCAGGGCTCTTCCTCGTCTACAAGTTCGGCCGGCAGCTGGCCACGGGCCACACCGGCGAGGCCTTCCGCAACGCGGACCGTGTGTGGGACCTGGAACGAGCGATCCATCTGCCCGGCGAGGGCTCGGTGCAGAACCTGCTGCTGCACGGCGACACGCTCATACAGATCGCGAACACCTACTACGCGACCGTCCACTTCCCCGCCACCGCGGCCTTTCTGATCTGGCTGTATCTGCGCCGGCCCACGCACTACGTCTGGGCCCGCCGCGTTCTCGCCGCCGTCACCGCCGCCGCCCTGGTGGTGCATCTGACGTTCCCGCTCGCGCCCCCGCGCCTGTCGGCCGCGGCCGGACTGATCGACACCGGGCAGGTCTACGGCCCCACCGTGTACGGCTCGCCCCGGACCGACCACCTTGCGAACCAGTTCGCGGCGATGCCGTCGCTGCACTTCGGCTGGGCCCTGATGGTGGCGATCGGCCTGATCGTCGCGACCCGCTCCCAGTGGCGGTGGCTGTGGCTGCTGCACCCGCTGCTGACCCTGCTGGTCATCGTGGGCACGGCCAACCACTACTGGCTCGACGCCATCGTCGCGGGAGCCATGCTCGGCCTCGCGCTCGCGGTGATCCACCTGCCGCGGCGCACGGTCACGACAGCCGGACGCGTTGCCGGTGATCTCGTCCCGGGTCCCCGGAGCGAGGAAGCCACGGACGAGGAGTCCGTACTCGTGGGAGCGGCCCGATGAACGCCACCCTCCTCGCCGTCGTCCTGTCCCTGTTCTCCGCCGTCGCCTACGCCGCCGCGGCCGTCGCACAGGAGCGGCTGGCCTCCCGTTCCCCGGGCTCGGGCCTGGTGCGGCTGCTCGGCTCCGGCGCCTGGTGGGGGGCGGTCCTGCTCAACGGATCCGGCGCGCTGCTGCACGTCGTGGCCCTGAAGTACGGTCCGCTGACCGTGGTCCAGCCGCTCGGCGCGCTCACCCTCGTGGCCGCGGTGCCACTGGGCGCGCGTATCGCGGGGCGGCGGGTCAGCGCGGTGGAGTGGCGCGGTACGGCACTGACGCTGGCCGGCCTGGCCGCGATCCTGGTCACGGCCTCCGGGCCGGCGCCCGAAGACGTGCTGAGCACCTCCGAGGCGATGGCGGTGGCCGCGGTGACGGTGGCCCTGATCGGCATGCTGTCGCGGCCGGGCGCCCGTCCGGGACTGCGGCACGCGACCGCGTCCGGATTCGCCTCCGGGGTCGCCTCGGCGCTCACCCAGACGGTGACCGTGGCCGCGACGGACCACTCCGCCCCGCTGCTCAGCCTTCAGGTGGTCGGCGTGGCGCTGCTGGTCGCGACCTTCGCGGTGAGCGGGCTGCTGCTGTCGCAGACCGCCTACCGGGGTGGCCTCGGCGCCCCGCTCGCGGTGGTGACGCTGGCGAACCCGATGGCGGCCGCGGTGATCGGGCTCGTGCTGCTCGGCGAGCGGTTGCAGGGCGGCCCGGCGGGCGTGCTCCTCGCGCTGGCCGGAGCGGGCCTGGCGTCCCGGGGCGTGGTGCTGCTCAGCCGGGCGACGCCGGCTCCCGCCGGGAACGAGGAGTACGCCGGCCCCGTCGCGGACGCCGACGAGCACCCCCTGGCCGCCACGGACTCCGACCCACACCCCGTCGCCGCCGTGCTGGCCCTGGAGCCGGAGTCGGCCGCCCCCGAACCGGCGTTGGTGCCCCGGCAGCCTGGACCGGGGCACCTCACATCGCGGTGAACTGTGCCCTGAGCGGCACCGCGATCCGGACTACTCCGTGATGATCGCCGGGTCGCTCACGCCCGGACGCCCGGTCTCCACGCGCCCGGCGAACCGCCGCAGGAACGCCGAGTCGGTCTCGGAGGTGACGGTCAGGTCGTACCACTGACGGCTCGCCGCCAGGTCGACCGTGCGGCACACGGTGGCGCCGGGGCGCACCGTCACCGTCGTGGGACTGCCGCCGTACCCGTTGGCGACCTTCAGGCGGACGCTCGCCGTTGCCTTGTTGGTGAAGGTCAGCTCGATGTCGTCGCCCTGGTGGCGGGCGGTGACCTCGGGGCCGGCCGCCTTGTTCGAGCCCTTGAAGTAGCGCACGAAGCCGGCCGGACCGTGCACGGTCAGATCGTACGAGCCGCCCGAGTACACCGAGTTCCAGGTGTCCGCGAGGGACTTGCCGGCCTCGGTGGTGTACATCCACGGGCCGTCGGTGCGGTTGCCGGACGTGACATGGAAGGCGGCACCGGCCTTGGCACCGGAGGCGAAGGACAGCGTGAACTTGCCGGCCGCCGCGTCCACCGAGCCGTCCACGTGCGGGGCGTACTTCAGCGGGCGGGAGGGACGCAGACCGCGCTCCTGCTTCGGCATGTCGGGGTCGGCCGGCGGCGTCGGCTTGTAGTCGGGGTGACGCTCGCGGTCCTGCGGCTCGTACTCGTCCGTCCCCGGCAGCGCGGCCGGGCGGCTGTCCTTGCGGGAGAAGTCGAAGGCCGAGGTCAGGTCGCCGCAGATGGCCCGGCGCCAGGGCGAGATGTTCGTCTCCTTGACGCCGAAACGCCGCTCCATGAACCGCAGGATCGAGGTGTGGTCCAGGGTCTCGGAGTTGACGTAACCGCCCTTGCTCCACGGCGAGACGACCAGCATCGGCACCCGCGGGCCGAGGCCGTAGGGGCCGGCCGGGCGCTTGCTGTCGCCCTTGTAGAGGTCGAGCGACACGTCGACCGTGGACTTGCCCTTGGAGGCGTCCTTCGGCGGGAGCGGCGGCACCACGTGGTCGAAGAAGCCGTCGTTCTCGTCGAAGGTGATGAACAGGGCCGTCTTCGACCAGACCTCCGGGTTGGAGGTGAGGGCGTCCAGGACCTGGGCGATGTACCAGGCGCCGTAGTTCGAGGGCCAGTTGGAGTGCTCGGAGAAGGCCTCGGGGGCCGCGATCCAGGAGATCTGCGGCAGCTTGCCGGCCTTGACGTCGGCCTTCAACTGGTCGAAGTAGCCGTCGCCGCTCTTGACGTCGGTGCCGGTGCGGGCCTTGTCGTACCAGGGGTCGCCGGCCTTTGCGTCGCGGTACTTGTTGAAGTAGAGCAGCGAGTTGTCACCGTAGTTGCCGCGGTAGGCGTCAGCTATCCAGCCCCAGGAGCCGGCCGCGTCGAGGCCGTCGCCGATGTCCTGGTAGATCTTCCAGGAGACGCCGGCCTGCTCCAGCCGCTCGGGGTAGGTCGTCCAGCCGTAGCCGAGCTCGTCGTTGCCGAGGACCGGGCCGCCGCCGGTGCCGTCGTTGCCCGTGTAGCCCGTCCACATGTAGTAGCGGTTCGGGTCGGTGGAGCCGATGAACGAGCAGTGGTAGGCGTCGCAGACGGTGAAGGCGTCGGCGAGCGCGTAGTGGAAGGGGATGTCCTCACGGGTCAGGTACGCCATCGTCGTGGTTCCCTTGGCGGGGATCCACTTGTCGTACTTGCCGCCGTTGTACGCCTGCTGGCCGTCGGTCCAGCCGTGCGGGAGTCCCTCAAGGAACTGCATGCCGAGGTCGTCGGCGTCCGGGTTGAACGGCAGGATGTCCTTGGTGCCGTTCGACTGGTGCCAGATCGACTTGCCGTTGTCGTGCGCCACCGGGCGCGGGTCGCCGAAGCCGCGGACGCCGCGCAGCGTGCCGAAGTAGTGGTCGAAGGAACGGTTCTCCTGCATCAGGACGACGATGTGCTCGACATCCTCGATCGACCCCGTGCGGTGGTTCGCCGGGATCGCGGCAGCCCGCTGGATACTGCTCGAGAGAGCCGTGAACGCCGTGGTCGCGCCCGCGAGTTGAAGGAATCTGCGGCGATTGACTTCGGGCATGAGAGAGGGACCTCTTCCCATAGAGGGTGATTTGACCGGCCGGCTGGTGACGGAAGCCGCGCGGAAGGAGTGTTCCAGGAGCACCAAACGTCAGGGAAGGGTCCGATGGCGCTTGTGTGAAAGTCGCGGGTACGTGAGGTGTGGCGGGGCCGGGGCACGGGGATGGTCGCGATCATGACAGAGACGACACGCATGGTTTCGCCACCGACCTCACGGCCCGTACGCCAGCTCCTCGCCGCCTCGGTCGGCAACGCCGTGGAGTGGTACGACTGGTACGCCTACACGTTCCTCGCCACCTATATCGCGGCCGAGGTCTTCCCGAAGAGCGCGGACAACTCCCTGGTTCCGCTGCTTTCGACGTTCGCGGTCTTCGCGGTGGGCTTCTTCATGCGGCCGGTGGGCGGGCTGCTCATGGGCGCGATCGCGGACCGCCGCGGCCGGCGCGCCGCGCTGACGGTCACCATTCTGCTGATGGGCGGCAGCAGTCTGCTGGTCGGACTGACACCGACGTACGAGGCGGCGGGCGTCCTCGCCCCGGTGGCCCTGGTCCTGGCCCGGCTCCTCCAGGGCCTGTCCGTGGGCGGCGAGTTCGCGGCGTCGACGACGTTCCTGGTGGAGTCGGCGGGACCGGGCCGGCGCGGGCTGTTCTCCAGCTTCCAGTACGTGTCGACGACGGCGGGGCAACTGGTGGCGTCCGGCATCGCGACGCTACTGGTGAACACGCTGAGCGACGGCCAGATGAACGACTGGGGCTGGCGGCTGCCCTTCGTTCTCGGCGCAGCGCTCAGCCTGGTCGGCTTCTGGATCCGGCAGGGCGCACAGGAGACGCGGAGCGCCGAGCAGCAACAGGCGCCGCGCCCCGGCCTGTTGGAGGCGCTGCGCCGTCATCCCCGGCAGTCCCTGCTGATCTGCGGCATCACCGCGGGCGGCACGATCGCGTACTACACCTGGACGTCGTATCTGCCGACGTACGCCGAACTGAACGCGGGCATCGAGAAGTCCGACGCGCTGCTCGCGGGCACGATCTCGCTGGCCTTCTTCGGCCTGCTCCAGCCGATCGGCGGTCTCCTCTCGGACCGCTTCGGCCGCCGCCCCCTGCTCCTCTTCTTCGGCTTGGGCTTCGCCCTGCTCACCGTCCCGCTGCTGCACGCCCTGCGCGACTCGTTCGCGGTGCTGCTGCTGGTGCAGTGCGCGGGCATGGTGCTGCTGACCGGCTTCACGTCGATCAGCGCGGCCGTCAACGCCGAGGTGTTCCCGCCCCGGGTGCGGGCGGCGGGCATCGGGTTCCCGTACTCACTCACGGTCGCGATGTTCGGCGGCACGGCACCGTATGTCGGCACGCTGTTCAAGGAACTCGGCCACTCGGACCTCTTCCCCTGGTACGTCGCCGCACTCTGCCTCGGCTCGTCGCTGGTGTATCTGCGCCTTCCGGAGACCGCGCACAAGCCGCTGGAACGATGAGCCTGGTGCCTCCTTCTGGACGGAATTCCTGCGGGGCCGGGCCCCATGTGTCTATGGCGACGGGCTGATGGTGCCGTCCACCGCCATGTCGAACATGCCCTGGGTCTTGCCGTCGACCTTCTTGTGCTTCAACCAGTGCTTGGACATGTTGTGCAGGTTCTGGTGCTGGTTCTCCCAGACGACCTGGTGCCCGGCACAGGCCATCTTCACCAGCAGCCGGTGTGGACCCGGAAGGGCGTTGTAGAGCGCGGGGACGGAGAAGTTGAACAGGGGATCCGAACTGGGCGGTGTCGTGTTGGCCGTCGTGTCGTACTCGCCGTAGACGATCATCACCGGCACGCTCCCGCCGAGCACACCGCCCTTCGCGGCGGCCTGCTTGTTCCAGCCCCACCACAGTGCGTTCCGGAATCGACTGAGGCCCAGCGGCTTTCCGGATGCCTGGATCGGTCCCCAGGTACGGCCGATCGGATCGATGTCCATCAGTGCCTGCCACACCACGTCGACGATGCCGGGTTCACGTTGGTCGTCACAGTGCACCTGGTCGTCCCACGACTGGGCGAATCCGTCCCGCGTGAACACATGAGTCGGGAACCCCGGCACCGGCAGAGCGGCCGGCGGGTCCTTCCTGCCCAGGGGCGGGAACATGGGGGCTACCAGGAACAGACTCTCGACCTTGTCGGGATGCTCGATCGCGTACGGCCCCATCTGGAACGAGGCCGCGGACCACCCGATGAACGCGACCTTCGAGACACTCCGCTGGTTCCGGATGTACTCGACCACGGTATCCAGTTCGGCCCAGTCACTCTGTGAACTGCTCAGCTGGAACGGGTAGCTGGGCGTTCGCTGCCCCGAAAGCGGGGGCTTCATCAGGGTGTTGTGGAGGGCGGGGTTGACGTTGCACGGATCCTCCATGCGAGGCCGTGTCGAGCCGCCCGACCCCTGGAGGTCCATCATGAACACGTCGTAGCCGGCCTTGGCCAGCGTCTCGCCCCACCCGTAGGTGCTGTGCTGGAGATCGGCACCCGCCAGTACGGGAACGCTCCTGCCATGCAGCATCAGGACGGCCTTCGGTTCCGGCACGGGACCGGAGGGCATGTGCTCCCGCACGAAGAGATCGATTACCTGCCCCTGCGACGCATCGATGGTCGACTTGTGCGGAACCAGGTGGTTGAACGTTTTGACAGCCACGGCAACTCCTTCCATCTGATGGGTCCATCGGATGGGTCAGGAGAACGCTTGCCGCCATTGTCAGTTCCGTGCGCCCGGCAGCATATGTTCGCTGCCCGCATCGGCCGCCCCGTGACTCACCCTTTCCCTTTCCCTTTCACGATAGTCCCCGGTCATATGCCACGCCTGTCCAAGATTCAAGGATTCCTCGAACACGGGTCCTAATCTGCGCGAGTAGTACCACCCCAGGGGGCATCGCTCGATATTTTCCACATGCTTTCAAACAGATCGGAGCACTCTTTCACCATGTGCTCGGACTGCCGCGTACCATCCCGGACATCCCACCCCACCCTTCCGGACTGAGACAATACGGGATCCAACAGGATTCGGTCGGGCTGACCGTAGGGGAATTCCGTCTCGCGGGCAACGTCGTAAAAAGCGAAGAAGGCGGCGTTGTCACCGACAAGGCTTACTTGAAATGCTGGCACACCCGGGTAGGTCCGAAACTGGAGAGAAACCTGTATGCGCGTGCGCTCCCGTAGGCGTCGCGCGAAGAAGAGGAGGTGACTTGCATAATCCCCGGTCCTGCCTTCGGCGTACCTTCGAAATTCTGGATCATCTGACACTGTTCCGTCGGCATTCAGCCTGCACGGAATTCGCATTGCTTGAGAGAGATCAGGCGTCAAGACCCTGAAGGAGACAGATTGGACACGCCCCGGTGAATCATGGAGTCGCATCAAGGTGCCGCGCATATGATCGAAAATCGACTCGCCCGTGTACCCAATGAACCGCACATCAACGGCGCGGCCACTCTCGGCTTCCTTGATCAGATCTCCTCGGGAAACCGGATTTGCGAATCGAGATGGTATGTGCCCACCTCGTGGCCCATCCGTCAAGTCCTTGATCGCGTCATACAGTACGTATGCCACCAGGCTCAGGAGCGCCCCGGCTGCGAATGCACTTCCCTGCAGGGCATCGCCGACAGGTTTGAAGATTTGAGCCACCAGGCCAAGGAGGAATATTCCCAGCAGGACACAACGCGTGGCTATCGGTTCGACGGTGTACCGAAGATAACGGAGAATTCCCTGAAATCGCACCGCAGTACCCGCCATGTCCCCCTCCACACGAAACAGGCACTCGCCCGATTGTGACCTTTCATACCCTTCCATCAACATCAGTAGTCTTTGGGCATGCAAGATCACGTCGCGCCGGCGGTCCACGTCATGCTCGCTCGATCTCAGGCCCTCTCGTAGAGGACTCCGTCGGACCAGATCGCGGGTACCCTGCCCCATTCCATGGCACTGCGCACGTCCGGGAAGAAACCGCTGCCGTTGAGGTTGGCGCTGGTGTTGCAGAGCAGCGGGATGCCGCTGAGCCGCTCGTACGCGTCCAGGACTTCATGGACGAAGGCGTCGTCGTCGGGCCCGACCGTCTGAACCCGCGCGGTGCCGTCCAGATGGCAGACGGCCGGCACCTTCTCCTGCCACTCGGGGCGCACCTCTTGGTCGAAGAGCATGTACGGATCGGGGGTGCCCGGCGCGAACACCTCGGGGGCCCGGTCCTCACGGCACATGGGGGCGACGGGACGGTATGCCTCCCGTCCCTTGATCTCGTTGAGCCGCTGCTTCATGTCCCGCGCCACGGCGGGCGCCAGAATGCTGCGGTGTCCGAGCGCCCGTGGACCAAGCTCGGCCCGCCCGTGCACCACCACGACCGGGTCACCCATCTCATAGAGCCTCGCGGCCAGTTCGGCAGGCGTGCACGGACGCCATTGCCAGCCAGGCAGCGGCTCGCTCGCGACCAGCGCAGGGCCCGCGTAGGTGTCCCACTCCAGGTGCTTGGGGCCTTCCGAGTTCAGAAGCTCGCAACAGGCCGTGCCCACAGCGCTGCCCGCGTCGTTGGGGAATGGCGGGATCCAGACGCGGTCCACGATGCCGGCGGCGCGGATATCCCGGTTCCACTTGATGTTCAGGGCGCAACCGCCGATCAGGCAGAGATTCAGCGTGCCCCGGCCGTCTGTTTCTATCGCGTCCCGCAACCCGTCGACCAGGGTCTCGCCGAGGAAGGCGTGAATCGAAGCGAGCATGTCCTCGGGCGACACCCCGGGGACGTCAAGGCCCTCGTCCATCAGCTTCAGGATGCGCCGCCCGGCGGCCTCGGTCAGGTGGTCGTCGGTCGTCCGGCCGTCCGGGAACGCCTTCCGCTCGGCCTCCCGGTAGAGGGTGCGCAGGGCGTCGACAGCCTTCTCGTCCCGGTTGCCGTAGGCGATGTACGCCATGATCTTGCCGGGCAGGGACAGGGTGTGCGGCCACTCGATCGGGGCGTCGAACGGTGGGAAGTGCTGGGCCAGTACGTGGTAGGTGTCGCCCAACATGTGATGCACCGCAGCCACGCTGTCCATTACGTCCGTGGTCGGGTCGTAGTGGTACAGGACGGGGAACATCGCCCCGTCCCAGCACAGGATGTACGACGGCTCCTGGCTCCGGGCGAAGGGGCTGGAGCAGTACGCGCTCGCCACGTGCCCGGCGTAGTGCGGGTAGCTGGTGTACTCCAGGTCCAGGAACCTCGACGGGTAAGGGCGAAGGAGGTTGTGGTCCAGCAGACCGCGCCGGTAGGGCGCGAGTTCGACCAGTATCTCCTGCGCCCCCCAAGGCTTGACCATGTGCGTCTTGCCCCAGCCGTCGAGGACCAGCCGGTCGACGTCCTTCAGGCGGTACCCGTACTCGGCGAGCAGGTCGACGACGATCTGCAGGTCCTCGATGGGCTCGTGCCGGGGGTTGTTGGCCAGCTTCTCCATCTCGACGGAGAAGATCAGGCGCCCGTCGTCGATGAGGGCGACACCACCGTCATGAGTGAGTTTGACGCCGCAGATGATCATGACTTGTCACCGGCGCCCGCGGCGACCTTCACGTTCTGCTTGCGCCCGGTAAGTGGGGCGCACATGTCGTGCATGCACTGGATGCCCCGGGGGGCGGGCATGGTGAAGCGGTCGTCCACGAGGATCTCCTTGAGGTACTCCATCTCGCTCGCGATGGTCGTCGGCGAACGCCGCACCACGTTGTGGTCACCGTAGATCTGGTGGATGGAGCAGAAGGTACAGGAGGCGTAGCAACCCCGGGAGGCGACCGGATACGCCGAGACCGAAATCAGGGTGGTTCTCGGCCAGCATCTGCCGCAGGTCGTGACGGGCCGGAGCAAACCCCTGACCAGCACCTCGATGGATGCCCTTCCGCCTGGCAGAAGCGGCCTTGCGTCGCGGCCACGGCCGTCACGACCCTGAGTCCAACTACGGCACGCGGGGCGAGGGCGCCCCGCTCTCAGGGACGGGAACGCCATGCCTCACATGACCGCCTTCGCCAGGAACCAGTGGTACGTCGCCGCCTACAGTCATGAGGTCGGGCGGGAGTTGCTCGGTCGGACGATTCTCGGGGAGACGCTCGTGCTCTATCGGACCGAGGAGGAGGGGACTCCGGTCGTGCTGCACGACCGGTGTGTGCATCGCCGCTACCCGCTGTCCGAGGCGCCGACCCGGCTCGACGGT
The DNA here is from genome assembly GCF_055634335.1 of Streptomyces sp. NPDC111802. NCBI lineage: Bacteria > Bacillati > Actinomycetota > Actinomycetes > Kitasatosporales > Streptomycetaceae > Streptomyces > Streptomyces sp. NPDC111802. The sequence goes on from NZ_JBVKCZ010000003.1 coordinate 36,459, forward strand.
GACCGGATCGTGTGCGGGTACCACGGGTTCACGTACGACACGACCGGTACGTGTGTGTATGTGCCGGGGCAGAAGCGCGTCCCGCGCACCGCGCGTGTCGCCTCGTACCCGGTCGTCGAGCAGGACTCGCTGATCTGGGTGTGGATCGGCGACCCGGCGCTCGCCGATCCGCAGAGCATCCCCCGGGCCAGGCACCTCGACTCCCCCGGCTGGGTCACCGTGCGCGGCATGGAGCCGATCGACTGCGACTACGGCCTGCTCGTCGACAACCTCCTCGACCTCTCCCACGAGACCTATCTCCACGGCGGCTACATCGGCACCCCCGAGGTCGCCGAGACGCCGATCACCACCGAGGTCGACGAGGGCGCCGGGATTGTGCGGGTCAGCCGGCACATGGACGACGCCGAGTGCCCGCCGTTCTACGCCAAGTCGACCGGCATCGAGGGCCGGATCGCCCGCTGGCAGGACATCGAGTACCACGCCCCGTGTCTGTATCTGCTGCACAGCCGTGTCGCTCCCGTGGGCGTGGCGCCGGAGCCCGACGGCAGCGACCCGCGCGGCTTCCACACCGAGGTCACGTACGCCATCACGCCGTCCGGCGACGGCAAGGTGTACGACTTCTGGGCCGTCTCGCGGGACTGGGCCACGGACGACGACGAGGTCACCGAGTTCCTGCGCGGCAACAACCACACCGTCGTCATGCAGGACGTCACCGCCCTCAATCTGCTCCAGAAGACCCTGGGCACCGAGCGCCACGGCTACCAGGAGCTGAGCATCAACATCGACACCGGCGGCCTGGCCGCGCGCCGTATCCTCGCCCGGCTGGTCGAGGAGGGCGCCAAGCCCGTGGAGAAGGTCCAGTGAGTACCGGTCCGACCGGCGAGATCTACCGCATCGACTGGCTGCCGGGCACCGACATCCTGCACGGCACCTGTCACTGCGGCCGTGAGCACACCGCGCAGGACCCGGTGGAGATGTGGGAGTGGATGCTCGCCCACCCGCAAGGACACGAGCCGCGAGGAACCAGTTCATGAGTGACGTGTACGAAGCCGAACTCGTCGTCGACCGTGGGGACTTCGCGGCCGAGGGTGTCCTCGTCCTCACCTTGCGCCATCCGCTGGGCGAGCGGCTCCCCGCCTGGGAGCCGGGCGCCCATGTCGATGTCGTGCTCGGGCCGGAGCTGGAGCGGCAGTACTCGCTGTGCGGTGATCCGGCGGACCGTGGCACCTGGCGGATCGCGGTCCTGCGGGAGCCGGACGGACGCGGTGGATCCGCGCATGTGCACGAGCAGGTGAGGCAGGGCGACAAGGTCCGGGTGCGCGGGCCGCGCAATCACTTCCGGCTGGAGCCCGCTCCCCGCTACCGCTTCATCGCGGGCGGCATCGGCATCACCCCGATCCTGCCGATGCTGGCCGCGGCCGAGGCGGCGGGCGCCGACTGGACGCTGCTCTACGGCGGGCGAACGCGGCAGTCCATGGCGTTCACGGAGGAGTTGGGGCGGTACGGGGCGCGGGTCACCGTTGCTCCGCAGGACGAGAACGGGCTGCTGGACCTCGGCTCGGTGCTCGACGACGTTGCCGACGGCACGCTCGTCTACTGCTGCGGGCCCGGTCCGCTGCTCGATGCCGTCGAGGCGCGGTGCCCGGCCGGAGTGCTGCGCGTCGAGCGGTTCCAGGCGAAGGAGCAACCGGTCGGTGAGGAGCGGGAGTTCGAGGTCGAGCTGGCGCGGAGCGGGCGGACGCTCACCGTCGCGCCCGGCGTCTCCGTGCTGGACACGGTGCGGGCGGCCGGCGTCGAGGTGCTGTACTCCTGCACCGAGGGCACCTGCGGGACCTGTGAGACCGACGTCCTCGACGGCACCCCGGACCACCGGGACTCCGTGCTCACGCCGGAGGAGCAGAAGAGCGGCGAGACGATGATGATCTGTGTGTCACGGTGCCGGGGGCGCCGACTGGTCCTGGATCTGTGATCCGCAAGAGGCGGCCGTCCTGGTGGACGTAGCCCAGGTCGGCGAGGGTCAGCAGCAGACGGCGGGGCGCGGCGCGGGGCAGGTCGCTGGTGTGCGGAGGACCTCACGGATGCGTTTGAGGCTTCTACCTTCCCGCTGAGCGAACTCGCGCACTACTGTGCGCCTTGCGCACAACCTGTCGGAACACCGTTGCACGTTGTCTGTACAGGAGGAGCCATGCGTCGTCTGTCCGCCGGTCTCAGCGCCGGCGCCCTGCTGCTCGTAGCGACGGCCTGTGGCTCGTCGGACGACGGATCGTCGGATGCGGGGGCGTCGTCCGGCGGTGTCACCACCGTCAAGCTCGGACTCATCCCGATCGTCGATGTCGCGCCGCTGTATCTCGGCCAGAAGAAGGGGTTATTCGAAAAGCGGGGCCTGAAGCTGGAGTTCACCACCGCTCAGGGCGGTGCGGCGATCGTGCCGGGTGTGGCGAGCGGTCAGTTCCAGTTCGGGTTCAGCAATGTGACGTCCCTGATGGTGGCTCAGTCCAACGGTGTGCCGGTGAAGGCCATCGTCAATGCCATCGCGTCGACCGGCGTGCGGGGCAAGGACTTCAACGGCCTCATGGTCAAGAAGGACAGCCCCGTCAAGTCGGCGAAGGAACTGGAGGGCAAGAAGGTCGCCATCAACACCCTGAAGAACATCAACGAGACCGCGGTCCGCCAGGCGGTGCGCGAGGCGGGCGGCGACCCGGACAAGGTGAAGCTCGTCGAGATGGCCTTCGACCAGATGCCCGCCGCCCTCGACCAGGGCCAGATCGACGCCGCGTGCGTGGTCGAGCCGGCGACGGCCACCATTCGCAGCCAGGGCGGCCGGGAGATCGCCTCCCCCTTGATCGACATCGCGCCGGAGCTCACCGTCGCGATGTACTTCACCTCGACGCAGTACGCGCAGCAGCACCCGGACGTGGTCAAGAAGTTCCAGGACGCCACCGCCGAGTCCCTCGCGTGCGCCGAGGCCCACCCGGACGAGGCCCGGCAGATCGTCACGACATACACGAAGATCCCGGCGTCGGTGCTGGAGCAGGTCATCCTCCCGAAGTGGCCGGCCGAGCCGAACCGTCCCTCCATCGAGGCCCTCATGAAGCTCGGCGAGCAGGACGGCCTCTTCAAGAAGACGCCCGACCTGGACGCCCTCCTGCCGTGAGGGGCGTGAACGTCGCACTCGGTGCGGCCGGACTCGCGGCCTTCCTCGCCCTGGGCGAGGCGGTGCCGCGGCTCGGCCTGGTCAAGGAGGCCTACTTCCCGCCGACCAGCCGGATCGCCGAGGCGCTGGCGGACGAGGCCGGCGACTTGGCCTTCTGGACCGCCCTCGGCGACACGCTCACCGGCTGGGCGCTGGGCCTCGCCATCGCCTCCTGCGCGGGCGTTGTTGTCGGCGTGGCCGTCTCGGTCGTGCCGTATCTGCGCGAGGCGACGGCCTCCACGATCGAGTTCCTGCGCCCGATCCCGTCGGTGGCGCTGATCCCGCTGGCGGTGCTGCTCTACGGCACCGAACTGAGGTCGGTACTCCTGCTCGTCGTGTACGCCTCCTTCTGGCAGGTACTGATCCAGACCCTGTACGGCGTCCAGGACGTCGACCCGGTCGCCGAGGAGACGGCACGCAGTTACGGCCTCGGCACCTGGGCGCGGGTGCGCCATGTGCTGTGGCCGACGGCGCTGCCGTATGTCATGACCGGTGTGCGGCTGGCCGCCGCGGTGGCGCTGATCCTCGCCATCACCACCGAACTCGTCATCGGAGCACCGGGGTTGGGCCGGCAGATCGCGGTGGCGCAGACCTCGCAGGCGGTGCCGGAGATGTACGCGCTGATCGTGGTCGCGGGGCTGCTGGGTCTGCTCATCAACGTGGGCGCGCGCACGGTGGAGCGGTGGGCGCTGGCCTGGCACCCGTCGGTGCGCGGGGAGGTGGCGGTGTGATCGGGCGGCTGCTGCTGAGGCTGGTCTTCGTCGTGGCGCTGCCCGTGGTGCTGGTCGCCGTGTGGTGGGCGGCGTCGGCGGGCAGCACGGATCCCTTCTGGCCGCCGCTGCGGACGATCCTCGACACCTTCCCCGACGTCTGGACGGCGGACCGGCTGCGCACGGACGTCGTGCCGAGCGTGCTGCGGCTCCTCGCCGGCTATGTGACGGCGGCCGTCGTCGGCGTGGCGCTCGGCACGGTCATCGGTTCCCACCGGGCGGTGCGCGCGGTGTGCGAGCCGGTACTGGAGTTCCTGCGGGCCGTGCCGCCGCCCGTGCTGGTCCCGGTCATCATGCTGTTCGCGGGCATCGGCGACACCATGAAGATCGTCGTGATCGCGAGCGGCTGTGTCTGGCCGATCCTGCTCAACACCGTGGAGGGTGTGCGCGCGGTCGACCCGGTGATGCTGGAGACGGCCCGCTCGTACGGTGTCACGGGCGTCGCCCGCCTTCGCCATCTGGTGCTGCGCTCGGCGAGCCCGCAGATCTTCGCCGGGCTGCGCCAGGCACTGTCCATCGGCATCATCCTGATGGTCATCAGCGAGATGTTCGCGGCCAACAACGGCATCGGCTTCACCGTGGTCCAGTTCCAGCGCAGCTTCGCCGTCCCCGACATGTGGACCGGGATCCTCGTCCTCGGTCTGCTCGGCTTTCTGCTCTCCGTTGTCTTCCAGCTGGTCGAGCGCCGGGTGCTCGGCTGGTACCACGGGCTGCGCGCCACCACCCGGCGGTCCTGAGTGAGCATCGTGAAGGGGCGGGTCCATGCTCGACGTACGCGGCCTGAGGAAGGTCTACGAGGGGTCCGGCCGCCGGGTGGAGGCGGTGCGCGACCTCACCTTCACCGTCGGGCCGTGCGAACTCGTCTGCCTCGTCGGCCCGTCGGGCTGCGGCAAGACGACCCTGCTGAAGTGCGTGGGCGGACTGCTCGCCCCGACCGGCGGTGAGGTGTTGCTGGAGGGGCGGAGGGTGACGGGCCCGCCGCCCGGCATGGCCTTTGTGTTCCAGGAGTACGGCCGCAGCCTCTTTCCTTGGATGCGGGTCGGCGAGAACGTCGAACTGCCTTTGAAACAGAAGGACTTGAATAAGGCAAGGCGTCGGGAGCTGGTGCGGGACGCGCTGGAGTCGGTGGGCCTCGCGGATGCCGTGGGGGCGTATCCGTGGCAGCTGTCCGGCGGTATGCAGCAGCGGGTGGCCATCGCCCGGGCGTTGGCGTACGAGCCCCGGGTGCTGCTGATGGACGAGCCGTTCGCGGCGGTGGACGCGCAGACGCGGGCCGATCTGGAGGACCTGGTCCGGGGGCTGTGGCGGGAGCGCGGCATCACGATCCTGTTCGTCACCCATGACATCGACGAGGCCGTCTATCTGGGCGAGCGGGTGATCGTGCTGTCCGCCTCCCCCACCGTCGTCCAGGAGCAGCTGAAGGTCGAACTGCCCGCCGAGCGCGACCAGTTGCACACCCGCGTGGACCCGCGCTTCGCCGAGCTCCGTACCCATGTGTACGAGCAGATCCAGGCGGCGAAGCGCGGGGTCGTGCGGGACGCGGTCATGAAGTCAGATACGCCTCCACCTCACTGAACTGCCCCGCCGGCCAGCCGGTGTTGGCGCTGACGGACAGCCGCAGATGGCGCAGGCTGGTGCCGCCGGGCAGGGCGACGGTGACCGTGTTGCCGGTGGCCGGGTCGAAGCGGTAGCCGGCGGCGCCGACGACCGTCGAATAGCTGGAGCCGTCGGTGCTGCCCAGCACCGTGACGGTCTGGGTGCGCGCGCCCCACGCCGAGGACGGGGGAAGCTTCAGCACCAGTCGGCGGACCGCCTCCGTAGAGCCGAGATCGACCGTCAGGGACTGCGGGAAGGCGCTGTTGGTGGACTCCCAGTAGCTGCCCGCGTCGCCGTCGACCGCCTTGCCCGGCGTGTAGACGTCCTGCGAGCCGGTGGCGGTGGCCGGACGGCCCTTGGCGAGGTTGCGCGCCGGGTCGGGGTCGGGGTTGCCCTGGCCGGGCTGCGGCCAGGTCGAGCAGTCGGACCAGGTGCTGGACCAGCCGGAGTTGCCGCCGCCGTCGGTGAGGGCGAAGGTGCCGGAGCCGGACGGGTAGGGGCAGTTGTAGATGCCCGCCGCGCCGACGCCGGTCGCCGTGACGTTGCGGAAGGTGGCCGCGCCCTGGGTCTCGGCCTGGACGACGACCGTACCGGTGTTCCGTACGGTGGCGCCGTCCACGGTGATGTTCTTCGCCGCGAAACCGCGGCCGCTGCCCGACACGAACTCGAAGGCGCTGTACGGGCTGTCGGTGACGGTGGTGTTGGTGATGCGGACGTTCGCCTCGATGGCGCTGTCGTAGGAGTCGACGCGCAGGGCGCCCATCGGGTGGCTCCAGTTGGGGTTCATCGCGCCCGTGCGGACCAGTGTGTTGCCGTCGACCGTGATCGTGCCGGACAGCGGGTGGAAGGGGTCCAGGAACTTCTGGTTGGAGATCGCGATACCGCTGCCGAGGGCGTTGGTGTCGGAGATCAGGTTGTCCTTGGCGGTGATGTCGGTGCCGCCGTAGATCGCGATGCCGTTGGCCAGGTTCGGCTGGGTGATCGTGTTGTTCTCGAAGCTGCTGTTGGTGTCCGGCGCGTACAGCGACCACATGGCGAGCGCGTCATCGCCCTGGTTGCGCAGGAAGTTGTGGCGGACACGGACGCCGCGGGCGTTGCCGTTGAGGTTGAGGCCGTCGGCGGTCATGTCGAGGAAGCGGTTGTTCTCGACGACGAGGTTGTCGTTGTTGCCCATCAGCCAGAGGCCGACCTTGAGGTGCTGGAGCCACATGCCGGAGACGGAACTGTTCGGTCCCAGCGACCCGTTGACGAAGTTGTCGGGGTTGGAGTCGACCCGCTCGGTGACCTCCCCGATGACCGCGAAGTCCTTGATGTGGACGTTGCCGGAGGAGCTGGACTGGTCGATGAAGCGGGACGTGTGCACGACGGAGTGCCAGTGGCCCGCGCCCTGGAGGGTGACGTTCTGGACTCCGCTCAGTGAGGAGGTCAGCCGGTAGTCGCCCGGCGGGATCCAGACCACTCCCCCTTGGGCTGAGGCGATGGCGTCCCGGAAGGCCTGGGTGGAGTCGCCGTTGCCGGTGGGGTCGGCGCCCTTGGACACGACGGACACCGATCCGGCGGGCTGCCCGGCGGGCCCGGCGGCCTGCTCGAAGTCGGCGACGTCCACGGTGACCTGGACTCCTGTCGCCTGGACGGCCACCTTGTCCCCCGCCTGCACGTTCTGGCCGAGCAGCAGCCGGGCGTTGTCGTAGAAGTGGTGCGTCTTGGCACCCGGGATCCAGCCGGTGTCGACGTAGGAGTACTTCGAGGTGACCGCGAGCGACTTCGCGATCTTCTGGCCGTTGACGTACACGTCGAGGGTGCCGGACTGGCCGTCGGGGACGCTGTAGGCGAGGTTCACCGCGTTGGCCGCCCGCGGGACGGTGAACTCGACACGCTGGCCGGCGGTGAGGCGTACGGCCTGGCGTCCCGAGGCCTCCGAGGCGAGGCTGCCCTGTGTGTAGTCGGGGCCGATCTTCGAGCCGGTCGTGGTGGCGGACTCGGCCTCGACCGAGGTGAAGGGCACGGTGGCGCCGGACGCCGCCCGGGCGGCGGGGGCCGTCGCGGTGACCAGGCCCGCGGCGAGGGCGACCGCCACCGCTGCTGGCATGATCCTGACATATCTGCGCGTGTGCTGCATTGCTGATCCCTTCGTGGTGGGGGTACGGGGATAGCGGGCCGCGGTCTCAGGCGCGCAGCCAGACCGCGGTGTCCTTCGGCAGCCGCCCGTCCGGGTCCAACGGGCCGCCGGCGAGGAGGAGTTCGGAGTGGGACGGCAGGTCGGCGGGCTCGTCCGCCAGGTTGACCACACAGGTCACGTCCGGCCCCCGGGTGAAGGCGAGTACACCTGCGGGCGAGGGCAGCCAGGTGAGGGGGCCGTCGCCGAACGCCTGACGGAGTCCGATGGCCTCGCGGTACAGGCGGAGCATCGAGTGCGGGTCCCCTGCCTGGCGGTCGACCGCGTACGACGTCCAGCCGACCGGCTGCGGCAGCCAAGGCTCCTCACGTGAACCGAAGCCCGCGTACGGCGCGTCGGCCGCCCAGGGCAACGGCACCCGGCAGCCGTCCCGGCCCGGGTCGGTGCCGCCGGAGCGGGCATGCATCGGGTCCTGGATGCGGTCGCGGGGGATGTCGGCCTCGGGCAGGCCCAGCTCCTCGCCCTGGTAGACGTAGACGGCTCCGGGCAGGGCGAGCGAGAGCAGTGCCGCCGCGCGGGCCCGGCGGGTGCCGAGGGCGAGGTCGGTCGGGGTGCCGAAAGCCTTGGTCGCGAAGTCGAAGGCGGTGTCCTCGCGGCCGTAGCGGGTGACCGTGCGGGTGACGTCGTGGTTGCACAGGACCCAGGTCGCGGGGGCGCCCACCGGCGCGTGTTCGGCGAGTGTCGTGTCGATCGACGCCCGCAGCCGCCCGGCGTCCCAGGGGCAGGACAGGAACGCGAAGTTGAAGGCGGTGTGCAGCTCGTCGGGGCGCAGGTAGCGGGCGAAGCGCTCGGGGTCGGGGAGCCAGACCTCGCCGACGAAGACACCGTCGTAGTCGTCGGCGACGGTCCGCCAGGAGCGGTAGATGTCATGGAGTTCGTCGCGGTCGACGAAGGGGTGCGGGTCGGGGGCGTCGGCGAGGTCGGTGAGCGCGGGGTCCTTGGCGAGCAGTGCGGCCGAGTCGATGCGGACGCCGGCCACGCCCCGCTCGAACCAGAAGCGCAGGATGTCCTCGTGTTCCTGGCGGACGACGGGGTGGGCCCAGTTGAGGTCGGGCTGTTCGGGTGTGAACAGATGGAGGTACCAGTCCCCGTCGGGCAGCCGGGTCCAGACGGGCTCGGTGGAGCCGACGAACTGCGACGGCCAGTCGTTGGGCGGGAGGCCGCCGTCCGGGCCGCGTCCGGGCCGGAAGTGGAACAGCTCGCGCTCCGGGCTGCCGGGTCCGGCGGCGAGCGCGGCGCGGAACCACGGGTGCTGGTCGGAGACATGGTTGGGCACGATGTCGACGATGGTGCGGATGCCCAGCTCGCGTGCCTCGGCGATGAGTTTCTCCGCCTCGGCGAGGGTGCCGAACGCGGGGTCGATCGCGCGGTAGTCGGCGACGTCGTAGCCGCCGTCCTTCATCGGTGAGACGTACCAGGGTGTGAACCACAGGGCGTCCACGCCGAGTTCGGCGAGATACGGCAGCCGGGCGCGAACGCCCGCGAGGTCGCCGGTGCCGTCGCCGTCGCCGTCCGCGAAGCTGCGGACATAGACCTGGTAGATGACGGCGGAGTGCCACCACTGTGCGGCGGCATGACGGGGCTGTGCCACGGTGTGGCCCTTTCTGTGAGAGCGAGTAGGACGTCAGCCCTTCGTGCTGCCCGCGCCGATCCCGGCGATGATGTGCCGCTGGAAGACCAGGAACATCGCGACCATGGGGATGCTGGCGATCACCATCGCGGCGATGAGCACGGTCAGCGGGATGTTCTGCGACAGCTGGACGAGCGCCACGCTGATCGGCTGTTTGTCGGTGTCGGAGAAGACCATCAGCGGCCACAGGAAGTCCTGCCACACGGCCACCAGGGCGAAGATCGAGACCACGCCCAGGACCGGCCGGGACATCGGCAGCACCACCGACCACAGGGTGCGCAGCTTCCCGGCGCCGTCGATCTCGGCGGCCTGAAGGACATCGCGCGGGAGCTGGTCGAAGAACCGCTTCAGCAGATAGAGGTTGAAGGCGTTGGCGACGGCCGGCAGCCAGATGGCGAGCGGGGCGTTGAGCAGCCCCAGGTCCGCCACGGTCAGGTACTTCGGTACGACCAGCGCCTGGGCCGGGACCATCAGGGTGGCGAGGATGCCACCGAGGAGGACCTTGCCGAAGACGGGCCGCAGCATGGACAGCGCGTAGGCGGCGGCCGTGCAGAACACGATCTGGAACAGCCAGGCGCCGGCGGCCTGGACGACGGTGTTCCAGAGGTGGCTGGGCAGTTGCATCAGGTCCCAGGCGTCGGTGTAGCCGCTGAGGTGCCACTGCTCCGGGACGAGCGTGGGCGGGGTCCGCGCCACCTCGTCCGGCGACTTCATCGCGCCCGTCACCATCCAGTACACGGGGAAGAGGAACGCCAGCGTGAACAGCAGGACGGTGCCGGTGAACACGGACCAGTAGACGGCCTTGCCGCGCGGGCGGGCCAGGGCCGCCGGGGAGAGAAGGGTCCGGGTGGTCATGCGTCCTCCCCTTCGGTGCGTGTCAGACGCAGGTACACGGCGGAGAAGGCACCGAGGAGCGCAAGGAGCAGCACGCTGAGGGCGCAGGCGCCGCCGAAGTCGTTGTAGAGGAAGGCGTACTTGTAGATCAGGTAGAGGACGGTCACCGTGGCGTTCTCGGGGCCGCCGCCCGTGATGACGAAGGGCTCGGTGAAGACCTGCATCGTGGCGATGATCTGAAGGAGCATCAGCATCAGGATCACGAAGCGGGTCTGCGGGATCGTGACGTGCCGGATGCGTTGCAGTAGGTTCGCGCCGTCGAGTTCGGCGGCCTCGTACAGCTCGCCCGGGATGGACTGGAGCGCCGCCAGGTAGATCAGGACGGTGCCGCCCATGTTGGCCCAGGTGGCCACGATCACCAGGGAGATGAGGGCGGTGTCGGCGCCGTTGGACCAGTTCGAGGTGGGCAGGTGCAGGAACCGGAGCGCCTCGTTGGCGAGGCCGGTGCCGGGGTCGTAGAACCACTTCCACAGCAGGGCGCTGACCACCGGCGGGATCATCACCGGTAGATAGACCACGACCCGGAAGAACGCCTTGGCGTGCCTCAACTCGTTGAGGACCAGGGCGAGTACGAAGGGGATCGCGAAGCCGATCAGCAGGGCGAGCAGGGTGAAGGTGAGGGTGTTGCGCCAGGCGGCGGCGAACTCCGGGTCGGCGAAGACGCGGGTGAAGTTGGCGGTGCCGACCCACTCGGGGTCCGAGCCGGGCGTGTACTTCTGGAAGGCGATCACGACCGCGCGGATCGCCGGGTACCAGGAGAAGAGGGCGAAGCAGACGAGACCGCCGACGAGGAAGCCGTAGGCGCGCAGCTGGTCGGCGAGGCGGCGCCGCCTCTGGTCCCCTGCCGGAGGCGGCGCCTGCATCGGGTGGACCGCGACCTTCTCGACGGTCCGACGCTGAGCCGTCCTGGTCATGGCCCGTCAGCCCCGGGCCAGGATGCTGTCGATCTTCCCGGACGCGTCCTTCAGGAGCTGGTCGATGTCGGCGTCCTTCTTGGTGAGGACGGCGGAGACGACGCCGTCGAGGACGGAGTAGATCTGCTGAGCGCTGGGCGGCTCGATCTTCATCTCCAGGCTCTGGTTGCCGTCGAGGAAGGCCTGGTAGTTCTCCACCGGGACGTTGGCGTTGGCCTCCTTGACCTGCTGGTCCTTGGCGTCGGCGGCGCCGCTGAACAGGCGCGGCTCGGGCAGGCCGACCGGTGCGTCCGCCTTCTTGGCGCGGGCGTAGTCGCCGAGCAAGCCGTCTCCGGGCGTGAGGAACATGTGGTCCAGCCACTTCAGGCCGGCGCGGATCTGCTCGGGGCTCGCCTTCTTGTTGAACATGTAGCCGTCGCCGCCGATGAGCGTGCCCTCGCCGCCGGGCATGGGGGCGAGCGCGAGGTCCTTGTAGTTGCCGCCCTTCTCCTTGACCAGGATCGGGATGTTGTCGGGGGCGGAGAGGTACATGCCGAGCTTGCCGGAGCCCATCATCTGCTGGACGTCGTTGATGACCAGGAGCTGCTTGCTGCCCATGGAGTTGTCGCTCCAGCGCATGTCGTGCAGGTTCTGGAGCACGGCGCGGCCCTCGGGGGTGTCGACGGTGGCCTTCTCGCCGTCGGCGCTCACGACGTCCCCGCCCTGGGAGTAGAGCTCGGCGGTGAAGTGCCAGCCGCCCTGGTTCTGGGCGCTGTAGTCGGCGTAGCCGACGGTGCCGTTGCCCAGTCCGGCGATCTTCTTGGCGGCGGCGCGGACCTCCTCCCAGGTGGCCGGGGGCCGGTCGGGATCGAGGCCGGCCTTCTCGAAGAGCGCCTTGTTGTAGATCAGGCCCATCGAGTAGCCGGTGCGCGGGATGCCGTAGACCTTGCCGTCGACGGTGTAGATGTCGCGCAACTGCTGCTGGATGGTCCCGTAGCTCTTCAACTCCTTGACGTACGGCGTGAGATCGGCGGCCTGGTTGATGTCGACGACGTGCCCGGCGTCGGTGAAGTACGTGTAGAAGACGTCCTCCATCTGCCCGCCGGCGAGTTTGGCGTCGAAGGTCTTCGGGTCTTGGCACGGGAACGCGTCGTGGGCCACGACGTCGATGTCCGGGTTGGCCTTCTCGAAGGCGGCGATGTCCTGCTCGAAGAAGGTGCGGTCGACCTTGGCGCTCTTGGGCGGCATGCAGTTGACCGTGATACGGGTCTTGCCGCTCGCCGAGTCGTCGTCGCCCGACCCGCAGGCGGAGACAGCGAGGGCGAGGGAGCAGACACTCAGCGCGGCAAAGGTACGGCGGAACCCGGTGCTTCTCATCGGTGGACCCCTCTGGGCAGGAGCGGTGGGCGCCGCACACTCAAGCACCGTCGACATCCGTCCGCAAGATGTCGCGCGAATTTTGCAATTTTTGAACAGCAGAAGGGCCGCCCTCGTCGGCGTCGGCGAGACGCCCGATCTCAGGTGCGCGGCGCCTGCGCCGTCGACCCGCGCACCACCAGCTCCGGCTCGAAGAGCAGCTCGTCCGCCGGTACGGCGGCACCCCCGATCTGCGAGTTCAGCAGCTCCACGGCCGCCCGCCCCATGGCCTCGATGGGCTGGCGGACGGTGGTGAGCGGAGGCTCGGTGCAGTTCATGAACGCCGAGTCGTCGTAGCCGACCACGGAGATCTCCGACGGGACGTCAAGTCCCTTGCGGCGGGCGGCCCTGATCGCACCGAGCGCCAGCGGGTCGCTCGCGCAGATGATGCCGGTGACGCCCCGGTCGATCAGCCGGGAGGCGGCGGCGTGACCGCCCTCGATCGAGAAGATGGCCCGCGCCACGCGCTCCTCGGGCAGCTCGCCGGCGATGCCCCGCGCGGCGGCCAGCTTGCGCGCCGACGGCACATGGTCGCCCGGCCCGAGCAGCAGCCCGATGCGTTCGTGGCCCAGCGAGGCCAGGTGCCGCCAGGCCTGCTCCACGGCCACGGCGTCGTCGCAGGAGACCCCGGGGAAGCCCAGGTGCTCGATGGCCGCGTTGACCAGGACGACCGGGATGTTGCGGTCGGCGAGCTCCTTGTAGTGGTCGTGCGGCGCGTCGGCCTGGGCGTACAGCCCGCCCGCGAACACGACGCCGGAGACCTGTTGTTGCAGCAGCAGCGCGACGTAGTCGGCCTCGGACACCCCGCCCTTGGTCTGTGTGCACAGCACCGGCGTCAGCCCCAGCTGGGCGAGCGCTCCGCCGATCACCTCGGCGAAGGCCGGGAAGATCGGGTTCTGCAGCTCGGGCAGCACGAGGCCGACGAGCCGGGCGCGCTCGCCGCGTAGTTGTGTGGGCCGTTCGTAGCCGAGGACGTCCAGGGCGGAGAGCACCGCCTGCCGGGTGGCCTCGGAGACGCCGGGCTTGTCGTTGAGCACCCGGCTGACCGTGGCCTCGCTGACCCCGACCTTCTTCGCCACTTCAGCAAGTCGTCGCGTCATGCGCGCAAGAATAGCGCAAGAAATGCAAGCTGTTTGCGTTGCGCTGCCTCTACCACTTCTTCGCCGCCCAGAGGCCGCGCACATGTCCCAGGTGACGGGTCATGACCTCGCGTACGGCCTCCTCGTCGCGGGCGATCAGCGCGTCGAGGAGTTCGAGGTGCTCCTCGGCGGAGGCCAGCAGACGGCCGGCCTCGACGAGCGCGGTGAGCCCGTAGAGGCGGGAGCGCTTGCGGAGGTCGCCGACGACCTCGACCAGGTGGGCGTTGCCGGCGAGGGCGAGCAGGCCGAGATGGAAGCGGGTGTCGGCCTCGACGTACGCGATGAGGTCGCCGGAGACGGCGGCCTGGACGATCTCCCGGGCGGCCGGGCGCAGCGCCTCCAGGGAGACCTTGTCCGCGGTCGCCGCCAGTTCGACCACCGTGGGGATCTCGATGAGCGCCCGGATGTGCTTGTACTCGTCGAGCTGCTGCTCGGTGACCGCGGTGACCCGGAAGCCCTTGTTGGGGACCGTGTCCATCAGGCCTTCCTTGACCAGGTCCAGCATGGCCTCGCGGACCGGCGTCGCCGAGACTCCGAAGCGGGCGGCGAGCGTCGGCGCCGAGTACACCTCCCCCGGGCGCAGTTCCCCGGCGATCAGCGCGGCCCGCAGGGCATCGGCGACCCGCTCCCGGTAGCTGCTCTTCTTGCCGCCCAGGGTGGGCAGCGCGGGAGCGGCTGCGGTGGACGGGGCGCCGGTGCGCGGGGCGGCCATGGGTCTCCTTGCTGTGCAGCTGCTGTGGCAGCTGTGCAATGTCACGTGTTACGGGCGGTCAGGTGCCTCATTATCGTCGACGTTCACAGCACGAACCCGGCCGGGAACGGGTCCGACGGATCGAGCAGATACTGCGCGGTGCCCGTGATCCACGCGCGCCCGGTGAAGCTGGGCAGGACGGCGGGGCGGCCCCCGACCTCGGTGGTGCCGAGGAGCCGTCCGGTGAACCGCGTCCCGATGAAGGACTCGTTGACGAACTCGGTGTGCAGGGGCAGTTCGCCCCGGGCGTGCAGCTGCGCCATCCGCGCGCTCGTGCCCGTACCGCAGGGCGAGCGGTCGAACCAGCCGGGGTGGATGGCCATCGCGTGCCGGGAGTGACGGGCGGTGGAGCCGGGGGCGATCAGGTGGACGTGGTGGCAGCCGTGGATGGACGGGTCCTCGGGATGCACGGGCTCCTCCTCGGCGTTGATCGCCTCCATGAGGGACAGTCCCGCCGCGAGGATGTCGTCCTTGCGGGAGCGGTCGAAGGGCAGCCCGAACTGCTCCAGCGGCAGGATGGCGTAGAAGTTGCCGCCGTATGCCATGTCGTATGTCACCGTGCGCCCGTCGGCCAGGGTGATCTTGCGGTCGAGGGCGACGGAGAAGGACGGGACGTTCTGGAGGGTGACCGCCTTCGCGGCGCCGTCCTCCACGGCCACCTCGGCGACGACCGGGCCGGCCGGGGTGTCGAGGCGGATCGTGGTGACCGGCTCGACGACCTCGACCATGCCGGTCTCGACGAGCACGGTCGCCACGCCGATCGTGCCGTGTCCGCACATCGGCAGATAGCCCGAGACCTCGATGTAGAGCACGCCCCAGTCGCAGTCGGGGCGGGTGGGCGGCTGGAGGATGGCGCCGCTCATCGCGGAGTGGCCGCGCGGCTCGTTCATCAGGAGCTGCTTGATGCCGTCGCGGTGCTCACGGAAGTACAGGCGCCGTTCGTTCATGGTCGCGCCGGGGATGGTCCCGATCCCGCCAGTGATCACGCGGGTGGGCATGCCCTCGGTGTGCGAGTCGACGGCGTGCAGGACGAGTTTGCTCCGCATGGGTCCAGCCTCCTCTTACGCCGGCCCCGCGGCGACTGCCTTCTCCGTGGCCGCCCGGATCGTGGCCTCCTGCTCCGGCAGTAGCGGCACCCTCGGCGGGCGGCAGCGTCCCCCGTGCCGGCCGACGATGTCCATGGAGAGCTTGATCGCCTGTACGAACTCGACCTTGGAGTCCCAGCGCAGCAGCGGGTGCAGCTGTTCGTAGAGCTTCTTGGCGGTGCCCAGGTCGCCGGCGACGGCGGCGCGGTACAGCTCCACGCAGGCCCTCGGCAGCGCGTTCGGGTAGCCGGCCACCCAGCCCTTGGCGCCGGCGAGCGCGAGCTCCAGCAGGACGTCGTCGGCGCCGATCAACAGGTCCAGTTCCGGGGCGAGTTCGGCCAGCTGGTAGGCGCGGCGGACATCGCCGGAGAACTCCTTGACCGCGTGGATGTACCCCTCGCCGTGCAGCTTCGCGAGCAGTTCGGGGACGAGGTCGACCTTGGTGTCGATGGGGTTGTTGTACGCCACGACCGGGACGCCCGCCTTCGCGACCTCCTCGTAGTGGGCGAGGACGGAACGCTCGTCGGCTCGGTACGCGTTCGGCGGCAGCAGCATCACGGACGTACAGCCCGCGTCCCGGGCCTGCTCGGCCCAGCGGCGGGACTCGGCCGAGCCGTAGGCGGCGACGCCGGGCATCACCCGCGAGCCGCCGACCGCGGCGACGGCCGTCCGCACGACCTTCGCCCGCTCCTCGGGGGTGAGCACCTGGTACTCCCCGAGGCTGCCGTTCGGTACGACGCCGTCACAGCCGTTCTCGACGAGCCAGGCGCAGTGCTCGGCGTACTTGGCGTGGTCGACGCGGAGGTCGTCGTCGAGCGGGAGGGCGGTGGCGACGAGCACGCCGCGCCAGGGGCGGTGGTCGGTCATGGGGTTCCTCTCCGAGTGGCGATGTCGTGTTGCCGGGCGAGTACGCCGAGCGGTACGGGGCTCGCGAACGGCCGCCGGGACGGCGCCGGTTCGCATCCGGCGAGCCCGGCGACCGCGGGCCCGCACACGCGTCCCTGGCACCAGCCCATACCGGCCCGGGTCAGCAGCTTCACGGTGCGGACGTCACCCGCGCCGAGCTCGTCCACGGCCTCACGGACGGCACCGGCGGTGACCTCCTCGCAGCGGCAGACGAGGGTGTCGTCGGTGACCTGGTCACTCCAGTGCGCGGGCGGCGGGTACGCGGCGTCGAGAGCGGCGGCCGCCCGGCGGAGCCTCGTACGGGACTTGGCGGCCGCGGCCCAGCGCGCCGGGTCGGGTGCGGCGCCCTTGAGGCGTGCGGCGGCGGAGAGTCCGGCGATGTGTCCCTCGGCCAGGGCGAGGGCCGCGCCGCCGATGCCGGTGGACTCCCCCGCGGCCCATACGCCGGGTACGTCGGTGCGCTGCTCGTCGTCGACGGCCACGGTCTCGCCGTCCAGGCGGCAGCCGAGGGTCCCGGCGAGGTCGGTGTGCGGGAGCATGCCGTGTCCGACGGCGAGGGTGTCGCACGGCAGTTGGCGTTCGGTGCCCGGCCGGACGCGTCCGTCGGCACCGAGGGCGGCGACGGTGACTGAGGTGAGCCGGTCCTCGCCGTGGGCGCGGACGACCGTGTGGCGGCCGAGCAGGCGGACGCGGTGGCGCAGAAGGCGGGCCGCGTATCCAGCCCCCTCGGGCAACTTGGCGGCCAGGGCCCGGGCGTGCCGTACGACGTCCCCGGGGCCGGCCGCTTCCACGAGGGCCGCGATCTCGACGCCCGCCGCCGCGAGCCCCGTCGCCACGGGCAGCAGCAACGGCCCGGTTCCGGCGACGACCGCCCTGCGTCCCGGCACCACGAGCCCGCCCTTCAGCATCGCCTGCGCGCCGCCGGCGGTGACGACGCCGGGAAGTGTCCAGCCGGGGAAGGGAAACACCCGCTCGTAGCCGCCGGTGGCAAGGAGCACGCCGGCACTTCGCACCACGGCCGGCTCCCGCTGCTCGGGTCCGACCAGGGCATGCACCGCGAAGCCGTCGGAGTCCCGTTCCACGGCCCAGACATGATGACCCGACAGAACCCGAACGCCGCCACCGGCCAGACCGGCCCTGAGCCGCTCCCAGGTCCGCCACTGATGATGCAAGGCCTGCGGCCGCGGAGCGCGCAGCCCGGACGCGGGCCGACGGTAGAACTGCCCACCCGGATCCGCCGCCGAGTCGACAACCACCACCCCCAACCCACGCCCACCAGCCGCCACAGCCGCGGCAAGCCCCGCCGGCCCCGCACCGATCACCACGAGGTCAGTCATCGCGCCCCGCCCCTCCCGCGCCCGCAGCCGTCCCGCGCGCACCCCGGACACAAGCTGACCGTGGAACAGCCCACCCGCATCCGCCGCCGAATCGACGACCACCACCGCCAACCCCCGACCGACAGCCACAACAGCCCGCAGCAAATCCCGCCCGCGGCGCACCGATCACCACAAAGTCAGTCATCGTGGCCCGTCCCCTCCTGTGTCCGGATCGCGTCACCGGGGTGCAGGCGCACCAGGCAGGCCCGTTGGTTCGGGCGGTCGTTGATGGTGACCAGGCAGTCGAAGCAGACGCCGATGCCGCAGAACACGCCGCGCGGGCGGCCCTCGCCGCGGGTGGTGCGCCAGGAGGTGATCCCGGCCGCCCAGAGCGCGGCGGCGGCCGTCTGGCCGGGCAGTGCCCGGATCTCACGGTCGTCCAGGGTGACCGTGAAGGCCGGGCCCGGGTGGGCGTCGGCGAGCTCCAGAGGGGTTCTCATACGGCCTCCTCGGCGAAGCGGTCGGGGCGGAACGGTGTCAGGTCCAGGTCGGGGGTCTTCGCGGTCAGGGCCTGTGCGATCAAGTGGCCGGTGCCGGCGGCGAGTCCGATGCCGGCGCCCTCGTGGCCGCAGGCGTGGTGCAGGCCGGGCACCCGGGGGTCGGGGCCGATGGCGGGCAGGTGGTCGGGCAGGTACGGGCGGAAGCCCAGGTAAGCGCGCATCGCGTGGACGTCGGCCAGGAACGGGAACAGTCGCGTCGCACCCGCCGCCAGCGCCCGTACGACGGGCAGGGAGAAGGTCCGGTCGAAGCCGACGCGTTCCCGGCTCGCGCCGATCAGGATCGGGCCGGCCGCGGTGCCCTCGACGACCGGGGAGGTCTGGAGCGCGGCCGAGTCGCTGGCGACGTCGGCCACGTAGTCGGCGGCATACACCTTGTGCCGGACCTTGCGCGGGAGGGGCTCGGTGACCAGGACGAAGCCTCGCCGGGGCAGGACGGGGAGACGGGCGCCGGCGAGTGCGGCGAGTTCACCGCCCCAGGTGCCGGCGGCGTTGACGACCGCCGGGGCGTGGATGTCGCCCCGGTCCGTGCGCACCCCGCGCACCGCACCCTCGGGTGTGCGCAGGACGTCGGTCACCGTCCGGCCGGTGAACAGACGGGCACCGGAGGCGCGGACGAGGTGGGCGGCGGCCAGGGCCGGCATGACCTGGCAGTCCTGGGGATAGTGGACGCCGCCCGGCAGACCCGGTGCCAGGTGCGGTTCGAGGTCGTACAGGGCGTCGCCCGTGACCGGTTCGGCGACGACTCCGGCGGCCCGCTGCCCGGCGGCGAACCGCTCCAGCGCCTCGAGCCCGCCCGGGGACGAGGCCACGACGACGCCGCCCTTCGCCTCGTACTCGACGGCCGCGCCGAACTCCCGCGCCAGTTCGCCCCACAGTCGGCCGGACAGCAGCGCGAGGTCCAGCTCGGGGCCCGGTTCCTTGTCCGAGACGAGGACATTGCCCTCACCGGCACCGGTCGTACCGCCGGCCACCGGGCCACGGTCGACGAGGATCACGTCGAGACCCGCCCGGGCCGCGTACAGCGCGCAGGCGGCGCCCACCATCCCGGCGCCGACAACGACGACATCGCAGGTCAGTCGCTCGCTCACGCCAGTACTATGTCACACACCACCCTGAGACGGAATGGTGCGACCGCACCATTCCGTACGTCGGAGCGAGCCGCGCCGAACCGCGCTGACGGGGCGCCGCCGGCGACCTGAACGCCGACGGTGCCCCGTTCAGTCCTCGGTGGCGGGCACCACGCGCAGATGGGCCGCGCCGCGGCGTACCGTGCGCGTCCTGGGCCGGTCGCGGCGCACCTCGCGCAATACCAGCGTCAGCCGGGTGTACCCCACTTCCCGCAGGGTCCTGGGCGTCTCGTCGACGACCCGGCACTCGGTGGCGCCCCAGCGCGGGTCGGGGTGCAGCAGCGGGCGTACGGCGCCGTCCTGGGCGACGGCCCGTTCGCCGACCGCGCGGATCCAGTGCGGCAGGCCCTGCCGGTAGGCGGCCTCCATGATCGGATCCTGGGCGATCTCCCGCCGGATGGCCTGCAGACCGTGGTCGTGGCCGTGCCGCTCCACGGCGGCCGCGAACTGGGCCAGCATCGGCAGACACCAGCTGGACTCGTGGTCGCCGAGGACGGTGCTCGCGTCCGGGTGGAAGAGTACGAATCTGAGGAAGTTGTCGCCGGGCATGGCCGTCGGATGCGGGCCCACGCCGTGGAAAAGTGACGCGAAAGCGGTGTTCGCCAGAACGACGTCCCAGCGGTGGTCGAGTACGACGGACGGGAAGGGCACGGCTTCCACGAGGCCGGCGAAGTCCCGCAGATACGCCTGGGCCTCCGGCCTCTCGGGGACGGGTCGCGGTACGGACCGCTGCCCACCTGCCTGATATGCCATCGGGAGGTCACCCCTCTTGCCTATGCGGCCTTCACGCGGCGCCCCGATCCTGCTGCCCCGGCCCGAGCCGTGTCAACTATCGTGGCATTTCGTGCCTGTTGACGGCTGAAATTGGCCACAGTTGTGGCGAGACCTGGATGTGAGTTCGAACTACCCGGTAATCTCCGTCGAGTTCACGGGATGGGCTTGTGAGGAGCCTGTGAGAGACGTAGGAGATCTGTCGGTGACGGATGGCTTCGAGGGTCCGGGCGCCACGCCGACGGCAGCGCTGCCCGCCGTCGTCGCCCGCGTCACCGCGCTCGCCGACCGGCTCGGCGTGCCGCACACGGAGGTCTTCGACACCGGCCGCCTGTCCGTAGCCTGCGGCGTCCCCGAGTCCGTGGTCAAGGCGCTGCTGAGCGGCCGCCCCGCCGGCGAGCCCGACGTACAGGCCCGCTTCCTGCAGCGGCTCGACCTCCTGCGCCGCACCCGCCTCAAGCCCAACGGCCGCAAGTGCACCCAGCAGGAGATCGCCGACGGCGCGGGCATGTCACGCCAGCAGGCGGGCGCCCTGATCAACGGCGACCGGCGCCCCACCATGGAGCACTGCGACGCCCTCCAGCGCTTCTTCCGCGTACACGCCGGATTCCTCACGGCCGAGGATCCCGAGGCGCTCGCGGGCGCCCTCCAGCGCACCGAGCAGGACCTGCTCCAGAAGCTCGCGGAGCGCGAGGCCGCCCAGGCCGCCGAGGACCCGCTGGAGAGACTGCTGCAGGACCACGGCGTGCGCGGCATCGCCTGGCGGGCCGCGCAACTGCCCACCGACCAGCACCGCGACAAGGTCGCGGAGTGGCTGGACATGCTCCTGGAGAGCGTCAAGCGACCCGAGTCGTGATCCGGGGAGAACGGAGATCTGTGGGCATCGGTAGGGAAATGCGCCGCCTGTGCGGCGAGTTGGTCGCGGAGCTGACACTCCCCGCGCCCGCGGCGCCCGGGAAGCTGTACGGCGCGCTGTGCGACGCGATGGGCAGACGCCGCGGCCGTCCCGTCCACTTCCGTACGGCCGCCTTCCCGCCCGGCACGGCCAGCGGGCTGTGGCTCGACATGGCCGACCAGGACCTCGTGGTGATCGAGGAACGCACGGCGCCGGACCACCAGTTGGTGATCCTCGGCCATGAGCTGTGGCACATGAAGGCCGGCCACTGCACCCACAGCATCGAGGGCGCGAGCGTCGCGGCCCGGCTCCTGTGCGACGACGCCGATCTGCGCTCGACTGTGCTGAAGGTCGCCGCCCGCAGCCGCTTCGACGAGGCGGAGGAGAAGGAGGCCGAGAGCTTCGGCCTGCTGCTGGCCAGCAAGTGCCGTACCTGGCTGGCGGACCCGTCGGTGCGCGGGCAGCGGGATCATCTGGCGGGGCGGATCGAGGCGTCCCTGGGTTACCTCGGGCCACAGGGCTGACGCACCGTCGCCGGGAGCGGGCGGCCGGCACGTCCGGTACCCCCGCTCGGGCGACGCCGGGAGCGGCGGAGGAACCCGATTGTCAGTGGTGGACGGCAAGCTGGTGGTGCGCCCTCATGTGCGGGGCGTGACGCGACGACGCCGACTTGGGGAGAGCCGACCGATGCCCACTGCCGTACTGACCGATCGCGAGCGCACCGCCGTCCAGGCCTATCTGCGGCTGTTGCACACCGTACGAGCCGCGTTCGACGGTCCCCCCGGAAAGGGCCGGCCACCCGTGGTGCCGCCCACCGTCCTCGCCGAGGCGGAACAGGCGCTGGCGGACGCGGGTCTGACGGGCAACGAGGAGGCGTTCTTCCGGCTGCTGACGAGCTGGTGCCCGGCGGAGCCGTAGCGCAGACCTCAGGGCCGGCCCGGGGGCTCAGGGGTGCGGCACGCTCACCGCTGTCGCCACCAGCCCCCGCTGGACCGTCCAGCGGCCCTCGAAGTGGTCGAGCCGGCGCTCGCCCACCCAGGGACCCGGCACCAGAAGCCGGGCACGGAACCCACCGCTGTGCCGCTCACCGGGGTCGGCGAAGACGTCGATGTCGGCCTCGGTGAAGCCCAGCCACTGGCCGGTGAGCGGGAACCACGCCTTGTAGACGGACTCCTTGGCACTGAACAGCAGCCGGTCCCAGTGGATGCCCGGGTGATCGCCGGCCAGCCGGCGCAGCCGGTCCGTCTCGGCGGGCAGCGCTATGGAGGGCAGCACGCCCTCCGGGAGCGTCTGGTGAGGTTCGGCGTCGATGCCGAGGGACACCAGATCGGCGGCGCGGACCAGCGCGGCGGCGCTGTAGCCGTCGCAGTGGGTCATGCTGCCGACGAGCCCGGCCGGCCAGCCGGGGGCGCCCCGTTCACCGGGCAGGATCGGCTGCGGTGGCACGCCGAGCTTCTCCATGGCGCTGCGGGCGCAGAAGCGTACGACGGCGAACTCCCGGCGGCGCTTTTCGACCGCCAGGGCGACGACCGCCTCCTCCTCGGGGTACAGCACCCCGACCGCGGGCTCGTCGTTGCCGTACGCCTCGACGGTGACCACCTGGTCCGGCAGCAGTTCCTCGATCAACGCGCCCCGTCCTCCTTGGGCAGAATCCGGCGCAGCCGTCCCGGCGGGCCCGGTCGCTTGCGCCACTCGCGGGGGTATCCCACCGAGACCTCCTCGAAGCGGACGCCCTCGTGCCAGGTGGTCCGCGGGATGTGGAGGTGGCCGTAGACCATGGTCTGGACGCGGAACCTGCGGTGCCAGTCCGCGGTCAGCCGGGTGCCGCACCACATGGCGAACTCGGGATGCCAGAGTACGTCCGTCGGGTGCCGGTCCAGCGGGTAGTGGTTGACGAGGACGGTGGGCAGGTCCTCGGGGAGCGCGGCGAGCCGGCGCTCGGTCTCGGCGACCCGGGCCTCGCACCAGGCCTCGCGGGACGGGTAGGGGTCGGGGTGCAGCAGGTACTCGTCGTTGCACACGATCCCGGTCCCGTGGGCGTACTTCAGCCCCTCTTCCTTGGTGGTGCAGCCGGAGGGCAGGAAGGAGTAGTCGTACAGCAGGAACAGCGGCGCGACCGCCACCGGGCCGCCGGGGCCGTCCCAGACGGGGTAGGGGTCCTCCGGTGTCGTCACGCCGAGTTCCCGGCACATCTCGACCAGGTGCTCGTAGCGGGCGACGCCGCGCAGCGTGACGGAGTCCCTCGGGTGCGTCCACAGCTCGTGGTTGCCGGGTGCCCAGACGACCTTGCGGAAGCGGCCGGCGAGTGTCTTCAGCGCCCAGCCGATGTCGGCGACGGTCTCCGCCACGTCACCGGCGACCAGCAGCCAGTCGTCGTCGGAGCCGGGCCGCATCCTCTCGACGAGGGCGCGGTTCTCCTCGTAGCCGATGTGCAGGTCGCTGATGGCCAGCAGCTGTCCGGCACCGCCGACCCTCGACGTCACCCTTCGCCCCTTCCACTCATACGGACTCGCGCGTACTCGCACGGACTCACACCCAGACGATCACACGAATGAGACCACGAGAACACACAGTGTTCCACTGGTACAAGGCCGGATCACGTCGTCGCCGGGCGGGGAGTTTCGAGGGGATCAGAGACGGTCAGGAAGGATCCGCAATTCCGTAACACGTACGTTGCACGCGGCACCCCTCGAGACCCGTATGATCGCCCCAACACCACCGCTTGGAACGTCCCTTCGCAAGGGGCGATTTGGTGTCCCTCCATTCACCCTGCCCGGGCACGGGCCTGCTTCGCCCTGCCCGCGAACCCGAAAGGACGGCCCTGCATGGTCTCTCGCGTACGCGTCTGGCTCAACCGCACGTACGCGGAGAATGTGTTCTTCATGGATCAGCTGCGACGAAATCCCAGCGATCGGGCCGTGGAGATCCATGCGACGCACGGGGACGCCGACTCGCCCGTGCTGGCCGCCGCCGACACCGCCGAGCTGGAGCCGGAGGGCCTGTCCCCGGCCGGGTATGTGGAGTACGCCCTCGCCCAGTGCCGGCGCCGCGGCATCGATGTGTTCGTGCCCCGGCTGCACCAGTCGGCGATCGTGGCGCACCGCGCGGACTTCGAGGCGGTGGGTACGGCGCTGCTGGCGCCGCCGCCGGAGGCCGTGGCGGTCTTCCACGACAAGGTGATCGCCTACGAGGCCGTGCAGGCGGTCGGGGTGCCGGTGCCGCCGTGGTGGCGGGTGCGCAACGCCGACGAACTCCTCGCCGCCGTCGAGGAGTTGGAGGCGGCGGGTCACAAGGCCTGCTTCAAGCCGGCGTCCGGTGCGGGCGGAGTGGGCTTCCGGGTCATCACCCGCGCCCCCTTCTCGCTTCTGCACCTCAGCGGCTTCCCGACGCCGTATGTACAGCTGGATCTGGTGCTGGACGCGTTGCGGCGGACCGACGAGCCGGTGGACTGGCTGGTCATGCCGCGGCTGGAGCAGCCGGAGGTCTCGGTGGACTGCCTCACCGGTCCGGACAACCGGGTGCGGCTGGCGATCGGTCGGATCAAGAACGGCCGGCGTCGCGGGTTCACTCTGCAGGAGCAGTGGCTGGAGCCTGCGCGGCTGATCGCGGAGGGGTTCGGGCTGCACTACCTGTCCAACATCCAGTTCCGGATGTTCGGGGAGACGCCGGTGCTGATGGACGTCAACACCCGGCCGGCCGGCGGCTTGCACCAGCTGTCGCTGTGCGGGGTCAACGTGCCTTGGTTGGCTGTGCAGTTGGCGCTCGGGGAGGACCCGGGCGAGGTGGTTCCGCCGTTCCTGGGGCAGGACTACACGGTCGTTTCGGGACCCCGGCCGCTGCGGCCCGTGTCCATTCCGCAGCAGCGGGCGGAGGAGACGGAGCCGTTGCTGCCGGCGCTGCCCGCACCGGTCTCGGTCGACTCGGTAGGAAGCGGGGCGGCTCAGGCCCTGCCGCTCTAGAACCTGTCGTTTGGATCATGCCGACGACTTCCGGTCTGGACCAATCTCGGCGTCAGAGCTTGACAGCGGGATTGGTCCATACCAACTTGGTCTGCGCACCTCTCAGCACCTGTGCACTCCCGAACACCCCACTTTTCCCAGGGAGATCACGTGCGCAACCAACCTCTCAGACGTCTCAGACGTCGACTCCTCGCCCTGCTCGGCTCCGCCGCTCTCGCCGTGACCGCAGCCGTCGCCCTTCCCGGTACGGCCCACGCGGCCAACGTCCTGACCAACCCCGGCTTCGAGTCAGGCGGCCTGTCCCCGTGGTCCTGCACCGGCAACCTCGGCTCGGTCGTCTCCTCGCCCGTGCATACAGGGTCCAAGGCCCTTGCGGGGGCGGTGGGTTCAAGTGACAACGCCAAGTGCGGCCAGACCGTCTCCGTGCGGCCCAACACCGCGTACACCCTGAGCGGCTGGGTGCGCGGGTCCTACGTCTACCTCGGGGTGGACGGCGGTGCCTCCACATGGACGTCGTCGCCATCGGCGTACAGCCAACTGTCCCTGTCCTTCACGACCGGTGCCGCCCAGACCAGCGCGACCGTCTATGTGCACGGCTGGTACGCCCAGGGCACCTACTACGCCGACGACATCAGTCTCGACGGTCCCGGTGGCGGCGGCTCGGACAGCCAGGCGCCCACCGCTCCGGGCAGCCTGCGCTCCACCGGCAAGACCTCGTCCAGCGTGTCGCTCGCGTGGAACGCCTCGACGGACAACGTCGGGGTCACCGCGTACGACATCTACAGCGGATCGAACCAGGTGCTGAGCGTCTCCGGTACGAGCGCCACGGTGAGCGGGCTGGCGGCGAGCACCTCGTACACCTTCACGGTGAAGGCACGGGACGGGGCCGGGAACACCTCGCCGGCCTCCAACGCCGTCGCCGTCACCACGGACACAGGCGGCGGTGGCGGTACCGGCTTCAAGCAGGCCGCACCCTACCTGTACCTCGGCTGGGGCGATCCGCCCAGCGCGACCTCGGTGATGAGCGCGACCGGCGTCAAGTGGTACACGATGGCGTTCATCCTGTCCTCCGGCGGCTGCAACCCGGCCTGGGACGGACAGCGTCCGCTGACCGGCGGCAACGACCAGAGCGTCATCAACTCCATCCGCTCCGCGGGCGGTGACATCGTGCCGTCGATCGGCGGCTGGAGCGGCAACAAGCTCGGGCCGAACTGCTCGTCGCCGGAGGCGCTGGCGGGTGCGTATCAGAGGGTGATCGACGCCTACGGGCTGAAGGCGATCGACGTCGACATCGAGAACACCGACGAATTCGAGAACGCGACCGTGCAGGACCGCATCCTGAACGCCCTGAAGATCGTCAAGGCGAACAACCCGGGGCTGCGGACCATCCTCACCTTCGGGACCTCGACGACCGGGCCGACGTACTGGGGCAACCGGCTCATCGAGCAGGCCAGGGCGCTGAACGCCGGCATCGACGTCTTCACGATCATGCCGTTCGACTTCGGCGGCGGCGCCGACATGTACGGCAACACCGTGAACGCGACGGAAGGACTGAAGACCAAGCTGAAGTCCACCTTCGGCTGGGACGACGCCACCGCCTATGCCCACATCGGCATCTCCGGCATGAACGGCCTGTCCGACCAGCAGGAGCTCACCTCGCCCGCGATCTGGACCCAGATCCGCGACTGGGCGAACTCCCACCACATCGCCCGCCTCGCCTTCTGGTCGGTCAACCGTGACCGGCCGTGCCCCGGGGGCGGCGTGACGAGCAACTGCTCCGGGATCAGCCAGAACAACTGGCAGTTCACCTCCATCACGGCCGGGTTCACCGGCTGAGGCAGAACTCTTCTCCGGAGGGGTGTATCAGGGCGCGGACAGCGTGCTCATAAGAGTGAAAGGCAACGGGGGAACCACGGGGGAACGCGCCACCACGGGGGAACCACGGGGGAACGCGCCACCACGGGGGAATCACGGGGGATTCGGGCCGGTCGGCAGCTGTCACGGGGGCGGCGGCCGACCGGCCCGAGGCGCGTCGCGGGGACAGAAGCGGCCCGCTCCTCGGTACAGCTCCAGCTCCCCGTCCAACTCGACCGCGAGCACGGTGGCGTGCGGGTCGAGGTCCGCCCCGGTGGGGGGTTCGATCCAGAGCACCCCGGGTGTCTCGTGCAGGCCACCGGTGATCCGGTGGGCCAGTTCGGTGCCGCTGCCGAGTACGGTGACCCGGCGTACCGAGCCGAGCAGTCCACGTACGTTGATCTCGGCGCGCGGGGCGTCGAAGAGGACCAGGTAGAGGGTGCGGCGGTCCTTGGAGAGGGTGCTCGGGCCGTAGTGGTGGCCGGCCGGGAGGCCGCGCACGGTGCCGTACACCGCCTCCGCGTGCTTGGCGATCCAGTCGCCCAGCCCCTCCAGGCGCTCGGTCTGTTCGGCCGGGATCGTGCCGTCCTCGCGTGGCCCGACGCTCAGCAGCAGGTTGCCTCCGCCGCCGATCGTCTCCGTGAAGTAGCGGATCAGCTGGTCGACCGACTTGTGGTTGTGGTCGTGGTGCTGGTGACCCCAGGAGTCGTTGATGGTCAGGCACAGCTCCCAGGGGCCCTCGGGCGGGACGACCGGGGCGCCCTGTTCCGGAGTGGCGTAGTCGCCCTCGCTGAGCATCCTGGCGTTGAAGACGACGTCCGGCACCTCGGAGCGGATCAGCGCGGCCAGCTCGGGGATCCGCCACTGCTCCTCGCTTCGGTCCCACTCGCCGTCGAACCACATCAGGTCCGGCTTGTAGCGGGAGGTGAGTTCACGGATCTGGCCGTCCCGGTAGGCGAGGAAGCGGTCCCAGGCCGCCAGGTCCTCGAACTCGGCAGCGACCTCCGAGTAACGGTTGTCCTCCAGCTCCGGGGGGCGGCCGGGCTTGCGGGTGGAGGCGTAGTCGGGGTGGCTCCAGTCCGAGTGCGAGTAGTAGAGACCGACCTTGAGCCCCTGCTCGCGCAGGGCGTCGGCGTAACCCGCTATCGGGTCACGGCCCACGTTCAGGTCGCCGTACGCGGTGTCCCACAGGGCGACGCCGTCGTGATGGCGGCTGGTCAGGACGGCGTACCTGGCGCCGGCCCGCGCGAAGAGCTTCGCCCAGTCGCGCGGGTCGTAGCGGGAGGCCGTGAAGCGGTCGAACTGGGACATGTACCGGTCGTACGGGACGATGTCGTCGTAGAACGACCAGGACTCCTGGACGCCGTCGACGGCGTAGATGCCCCAGTGGACGAAGATCCCGAGCTTGGCGTCGGTGAACCAGGGCTGCATGGCCATCAGTTCACCTCGGCACGCCGCAGGCGCAGGGTCAGTACCTGGAAGGGGCGCAGCGAGACCGCGACCCCGCCGTCGATCGTGGCCTCCTCCAGCGGGCGCTCCAGCAGGTCGGTGATCTGCGCGCCGGCCAGCGGGAACCCGATGCGCAGCACGCCCTGGGCGCGGCCGCCCCGCGACTCGTAGAGCCGTACCACGACGTCGCCGGACTGGTCGTCGGCCAGCTTGACGGCTTCGACGGTCACGCCGTCGCCGTCGACGGAGACGACCGGCTCGGGCGCGCCCGCCGCGTCGGCCACCCGCAGCGGGAGGTTGAGGGAGTACCCCTCGGCGACGGCGTCCTCGATGCTCGCGCCGGGCAGCAGGGAGTAGGTGAAGCGGTGCATGCCCTGGTCGGCCTCGGGGTCCGGGACGCGCGGGGCGCGGACCAGGCTGAGGCTGACCCTGGTCGTCGTACCGCCGTCCTCGCGGACCGTGCGGGTCACGTCGTGGCCGTACGTCGAGTCGTTGATGACGGCGACGCCGTAGCCGGGCTCGGCGATGTGCACCCAGCGGTGTCCTGGGACCTCGAAACGGGCCGCTTCCCAGGTGGTGTTGGTGTGGGTGGGGCGCTGGATGTGGCCGAACTGGATCTCGGCGGAGGAGTGCGCCGCGCGGACGTCCACCGGGAAGCCAGCCTTGAGGATCTTCTCGGCCTCGTGCCAGTCGATCTCGGTCTCGAAGTCGATCCGGGGGCTGCCGGCGCGCAGGGTGATCGTCTGGGTGAGCCTCGATCCCTTGCCGAAGACGCGGGAGACCCGGATCGCGCCGATGAGCGGGTCCTCCTCGACGACGGTCACCGACTCCGTCTCCAGCAGGTCCTTGTAGCGGTTCTTGTAGTGCTTGTCGATGTCCCAGGCGTCCCAGTAGTTGGGCAGGTCGGTGTGCAGGCGCAGCAGATTGCCCTGCTCGGCGAGGACTTCGCGGTTCGCCCGGAGGTCGAACACGGAGGACAGGGTGCCGTCCTCGGCGACCTCGACGCGGACCAGCCCGTTGTCGAGGACACGGCCGGAGACGGACACCGGCTGCTCGGGCACGGCGGGAGCGAGGGGCGCGCTGCCGCTCGCGGGCACCGTGACGTAGGCCGGTGCGCCCTCGGCCGTGCGGATCACCTCGGTGCGCTCGTACGGGCTCGTGTTGAAGACCCGGGCCTCTCCCCCGCCCAGCGCCGCGACCGCCTCGGCCGTCAGCGCCTCCAACTCCTCGGCCACGCGCGCGTATTCGGCCTCCGCCTCGCGGTGCACCCAGGCGATCGAGGAGCCCGGCAGGATGTCGTGGAACTGGTGCAGCAGGACCGTCTTCCAGAGCCGGTCCAGCTTCTCGTACGGGTAGCCGTAGCCCGGCGCGTGCAGCGCGGCGGTCGTCGCCCACAACTCGGCCTCGCGCAGCTTGTGTTCGCTGCGGCGGTTGCCCTGCTTGGTGCGGGCCTGCGAGGTGTAGGTGGCGCGGTGCAGCTCCAGGTAGAGCTCGCCGTTCCAGACCGGGGCGTCCTCGTACTCCGCGCGGGCCTTGGCGAAGAACTCGTCCGGGTGCTCCACCACGACCTTGGGCGAGCCCTCCAGGTCGGCGAGCCGGCGCGCCCGCTCCATGATCTCGCGGGTGGGGCCGCCACCGCCGTCGCCCCAGCCGAAGGGCGCGAGGGAGCGCGTACCGGCGCCCTTCTCCTGGTAGTTGCGGACCGCGCGGTCCATCTCCTCGCCGCTGAAGCGGGCGTTGTAGGTGTCGACCGGCGGGAAGTGGGTGAAGATGCGGGTGCCGTCGATGCCTTCCCACCAGAAGGTGTGGTGGGGGAACTTGTTGGTCTGGTTCCAGGAGATCTTCTGGGTCAGGAACCACTCGTTGCCGGCGAGCTTGGCGAGCTGCGGATAGGCGGCCGTGTAGCCGAAGGAGTCCGGCAGCCAGACGCCCTTGGTCTCGACGCCGAAGTGCTCGATGAAGAACCGCTTGCCGTGGATCAGCTGGCGGGCGATGGCCTCGCCGCCGGGCAGGTTGCCGTCGGCCTCGACCCACATGCCGCCTACCGGCGCCCACTGGCCCTTCTTCACCGACTCCTGGATCCGGGCCCACACATGCGGGTAGTTGTCGCGCACCCACTCGTACTGCTGGGCCTGTGAGCAGGCGAAGATGAAGTCGTCGTACTCGTCGGCCAGCGACGTGACGTTGGAGAAGGTCCGGGACGTCTTGCGCTTGGTCTCGCGGATGGGCCACAGCCAGGCGGAGTCGATGTGGGCATGGCCGACTCCGGAGATGGTGTGCGCGCTGGCGTGCGCGGGGCGGGCGAGGACGGGCGCGAGCACCTCTCGTACGGCCGTCGCGCTGCCGGAGATGTCGTCCAGGTCGAGGACGTCCATGGCCCGGTCGAGGGCGTGCATGATCTCGTGCCGGCGGGGCTCGTGCTCGCCGAGGTGGACCATGAGCTCGCTCAGCACCTGCAGGTCCAGGTCGAGGTGCCAGACCTCCTCGTCCAGGACGGCGATGTCGGCGCGCTGGAAGGTGTAGAGGGGCTTGTCGCCGGCCGTCAGGACGTCGCCGAGCGGGGTCGGGGCCGCGAAGTCGTTCGCCAGGATGTCGGGGTTGGAGGCGGCCTCGACGAGGTAGTCGATCTCCTCGCCGCCGGAGACCGGGTTGCCGATCGGCACGTACTGGTTGAGCGGGTTGACGGCCTTCAAGGGGCGGCCGTCGGGCAGATGCACCAGGGCCTCGGCCTGGTTGCCGGGCCAGTCCCCCACGAAGCCGAGGTCGATGACCGCCTCGACCCGTCGTCCGGCCCACTCGGCGGGCACCCGGCCGCGCATCCGGAACCAGGTGGTGCCCCAGGGCGGGCCCCACGGGGTGTCCATCGCGAAGGGCTCGTACCGGGCGGCCGCGGCCTCCTCGAAGGAGACCGGCTCACCCGGCGCCTGCCACGCCTCTACCTCGAAGGGGACGGTGGCCGAGTAGATCGCGGGCTTGATGCGCTGGTTGTGGACGCGCTGGACGCGTTCCTCGATCCGGCGGCGTTCGTCGTGCATCAGGATCTCCAGGGAGGGAGAGAACGGAGATGGGAAGCGAGGGGACATCGGGGGGACGGAAGCGTTGGAAGCGCTTTCCGAGGCGGGCGCTACTTAAGGTACGCGAGGCCGGGATGCACCCCGGTGTAGCCCTCGACCAGCCTGCGGGCGACGCCCACCGAGTCGACCAGCGGGTGCAGCGCGAATGCCTTCACCGCCGTCATGCGCGCACCGGACTCGGCGGCCGCCAGCACCTCCCGTTCGACCGCCTTCACCGAGCAGACGAGGCCGGTGGCGTGGTCGGGCAGCGGGGCGACGGCGACCGGGTGGGCGCCGTTGGCGTCGACCAGGCAGGGCACCTCGATGACGGCCTCGGAGTCGAGCACGGAGAGGGTGTTCTGGTTGCGCACGTTCAGGATCAGGGTCGTGCGCTCGTCACGGGCGATGGCCCGCATCAGCGCGAGCGCCACCTTCTCGTAGCCGCCCGAGAGGTCGTCCGCGTCGCGCTCACCGGCACCGGCGGTCTCCCGGTTCTCGGACATGTAGGTGGCCTCGCGCTCGGCGCGGGTGCGGTCCCAGATCTCCAGGGCGGATGCCTCCGGGTCGCGCACCCGCTCGTAGAAACCGGCCTGCTGGTCGCGCAGGAAGGCGCCGCGGGTCTTGTCGGCCTCCTGGTAGGCGCGGACGGCCTCGCGGTTGAAGTAGTAGTAGTGCAGATACTCGTTGGGGATGGCGCCGAGCGACTGCAGCCAGTCGACGCCGAAGAGCTTGCCCTCCTCGAAGGAGCCGAGGAGGTCGGGGTCGGCGAGCAGGCGCGGGAGTTCGTCCCGGCCGGCGACGCGCAGGCCGCGCACCCAGCCGAGGTGGTTGAGGCCGACGTAGTCGATCCACGCCTCACCGGGGTTCTTGACGCCGAGCACGCGGGCGATACGGCGGCCGAGGCCGACCGGTGAGTCGCAGATGCCGATCACGCGGTCGCCGAGGTGGCGGGACATGGCCTCGGTGACCAGTCCGGCGGGGTTGGTGAAGTTGATGACCCAGGCGTCCGGCGCGAGGCGGGCCACCCGCCGGGCGATGTCGACGGCGACCGGGACCGTGCGCAGGCCGTAGGCGATGCCGCCCGCGCCGACCGTCTCCTGGCCGAGGACGCCCTCGGCGAGCGCGACCCGCTCGTCGTTCGCCCGGCCTTCGAGGCCGCCGACGCGGATCGCCGAGAAGACGAAGTCGGCGCCCCGCAGTGCCTCGTCGAGGTCGGTGGTGGCGGTCACCTCGGGTGCGTCGGGCACGCCGGCCGCCTGCTCGGCGAGCACACGGGTCACGGCGTTCAGACGGCCGGCGTCCAGGTCGTGCAGCACGACGTGGGTGACCCGGCCCTCGGCGCGGTCGGCCAGGAGCGCCCCGTACACGAGCGGCACACGGAATCCTCCGCCGCCCAGAATCGTCAGCCTCACGTCTGCACCCTTCCCGCCACGACGACCTCGACGCCCGCCTCCTGCAAGGAGGTCCGCGTCGCCGTGTCGACCGGCGCGTTCGTCACCACCACGTCCAGGTCCTCGGGACCGCACACCTTCGCCATCCCGTGCCCGGGGAACTTCGCCGCGTCGGCGAGCAGGACGACCTTGCCGCTCGCCTTGATCATGGCTCGCTTGACCGGCACCTCGACGACCGTCGTGTCCATCACATGCCCGCCGGGGCGGACCCCGCTGGTGCCCAGGAACAGCCAGTCGGCGTGCAGCTGGCGCAGATTGTCCTCGGTGAGGAAGCCGACCAGTGAGCGGTACTCACGGCGGACCATGCCGCCGAGCAGCACCAGCTCGATGCCCTCGTCGTCGGCGAGTTCCTCGTAGACCACCAGGTTGCTGGTGATCACGGTGAGCCGGCGGCCGTGCAGCTGGCGGGCCAGCCGGAAGGCGGTGGTGCCGATGTCGAGCAGCACCGACTGACCATCTTCGATCATCGCGGCGGCGTGCGCGGCTATGGCGTCCTTCTCGGCCACGCGCACCTCGGCGACCTCGGCGAAGGGCTGGTCGCCCTCCTCCACGACCGCGCCGCCGTGCACCCGCGTGAGCAGGCCGTCGTCCTCGAGTTTGAGCAGGTCACGCCTGATCGTGGCCGGGCTCACACCCAGCTGCTCGGAGAGATCGGTCACGGCCGCGGGGCCACCGGCGCGAAGGGCCCGCAGGATGAGTTGATGTCGTCGTTCTGCCAGCACGGCGTGAACACTACTCGTCATCTTCAATCATCGCCATGCTTATTTCTGCTCGGGTATTGACCAATCTCCCGGAGCGGCGCACGATTCCGGTCACGAAATGAAGAGTTTTGACGAGCTCTCCGAGCGGGTCCCGAACGAGAGGACGCTTCCGTGGACGACGACCGGCCCGATGTGCTGCTGACCGGGCTGCTCTTCTACGACCTCGTTCTCACGGGGCTCGGAAAGCCGCCGACACCGGGCGAGGAGATCTGGACCGGCGGCATGGGCTGCGGCCCCGGCGGCATCGCCAACCTGGCGGTGGCCGCCGCCCGCTTCGGTCTGAAGACCTCGCTGGCCACGGTGTTCGGCGACGACCTCTACGGCGAGTGCTGCCGGGACATCCTGTGCGACCAGGAGGACATCGACCTCTCGCTCTCCCGCACCGCGGACGGCTGGCCCACCCCCGTCACCGTCTCCCTCGCCTACGGCCACGACCGGGCGCTCGTCACCCACGGCCAGGAACCCCCGTACTCGCAGGACGCGCTGATGGGCGACCCGCCCGAGGCGCGCACCGCCCTCGTACACATCGAGGCCGAACCCCGCGAGTGGCTGGCCAAGGCCGCCGCGAACGGCACCCACATCTACGCCGACGTCGGCTGGGACCCCACCCAGCAGTGGTCGACGGACCTGCTCGACCAGCTCGCCCTGTGCCATGCCTTCCTCCCCAACGAGACCGAGGCCATGGCCTACACCCGCACCGACAGCGCGGTCGCGGCCCTCGGCACGCTCAGCGAGCTGGTGCCGGTGGCCGTGGTCACACGCGGCGGCGACGGCGCTGTCGCCGTCGACCAGACGACCGGCGAGTACGCGGACGTGCCCGCCCTGGACGTCGACGTCCTCGACGCGACGGGCGCCGGGGACGTCTTCGGGGCGAGCTTCGTCGCGGCCTCGCTCGACGGCTGGCCACTGGAGGAACGGCTGAGGTTCGCCGTACTGGCCGCCGGGCTGTCGGTCCGGCACCACGGCGGAGCCCTCGCCGCCCCCGGCTGGTACGGCGTCGACCGCTGGTGGCGGTCGGTGGAGGATCCCGAACTGCGGCGCGCGTACGGATTCCTCGCGCACCGCATCCCCGCCGACGTCGGCCCGCCCGTACACCACGCCCCCGTCACCCCGCCGGCCAGTCCCACGCCCGTGGGCCCAAGCGCCTGCGAACGGCTGCACTGCCCCTGAAATCCCCTCGGCACGTCGAACAGGAACAACAGGAGTGACCCGTGGACCTTTCTCGTAGAGGCTTCCTCCAGGCCGCCGCGCTCACCGCGGCCGCCTCCGGCCTGACCGTCGCCTGCGGCGGCGGCTCGGGATCCGGCGCCACCAAGAACGGCAAGAACCTCACGCTGTGGTACTGGGGTGGCGCCCTCAGCGACAAGGTGGTCGCCGAAGCCAAGAGCCACTTCAGCAGCGGGATCAAGCTGACCACCGCCTCCATCGGCGGCGACTTCAAGCAGAAGCTCACCACCACCCTAGCCGCGGGCGGCTCCTCCGTGCCCGACATCACCGGCATCAAGGGCGAGGACATCGCCTCCTTCCTGCCCAACGCCGACCGCTTCCTCGACCTGAACGACCTGGGCTTCAAGAAGATCTCCTCCCAGTACCTGGGGTGGAAGACCAAGCTCGCCCAGACCGAGGACGGCAAGCAGATCGGGTTCCCGATCGACATCGGTCCCACCGCGCTCTTCTACCGCGCGGACCTGTTCGACAAGGCCGGGCTGCCCACCGACCCCGCCAAGGTCGCAGCCGAGGCCAAGACCTGGGACGACTACTTCGCGCTCGGCTCCGAGCTGAAGAAGGCGCAGCCCGGCACCTTCCTGGTCAACAACATCGGCTCGGTGTTCAACATCGCGGTCGGCCAGGGCACCCAGCGGTTCATCGACAAGGACAACCACTTCATCGGCGACCAGGACCACATACGCGCAGCGTGGACCACGGCGATCCGCCCGTACACGCTCGGCCTCGACGCGAGGATCAACGACCAGACCTGGAACGCCGCCATCGGCAAGAACCTGACCACCGAACTCGGCGCCGCCTGGCACGCGTTGGACATCGAGTCGGCGGCCCCGGGCACCAAGGGCAAGTGGCGGGTCTGCGCGACACCCAGCGGACCGGCCAACCAGGGCGGCTCCTATCTGGCCCTGCCCCAGCAGTGCCGGAACCCCGAAGAGGCGTTCAAGATCATCAGCTGGATCCTCAGCCCGACCAACAACGCCCGCGGCTTCACCGACGCCGCCATCTTCCCCGCCTCCCCGGCCGCGTACTCCACGCCGGCCATGACGGGCCCCGACGCCTTCTTCGGCGGACAGAAGATCATCGAGGTCTTCGGTCCGGCCGCCGAGGTCATCCCGGCGGCCTACGAGGCACCCGCCGACGCCGCGGTCATGGCCCCCTACTTCACCGAGTTGACCAACATCGAGGCCAAGGGCAAGAAGTCCGACGACGCCTGGAAGGACGCGGTCAGCCAGGCCAAGCAGATCGCCCGGCGGCAGGGGGTGAGCTGAGTGTCGTCACCTCCGGTCACCCGCTCCGCCGCGGTGCCGGGGCACCGCGGCGGGCCGGGCCCGGCCCGGTTCCGCCCGCGGCGCACCCCGCCCGCGGGCACCGTTCGGCCCAGGCGTCGCGGGGTGCTGTCGTACTGGCGGCAGTACCTGGCGATCTCGCCCTTCTACCTGATCTTCGCCGCCTTCTCCTTCGTCCCCGTCTTCTATTCGCTGTATCTGGCCTTCCAGCGCTATGACGGCCTGGGCACCAAGCAGTTCGTGGGCCTGCAGCAGTTCGAGTTCCTCTGGAGCGACCCGGTCTTCTGGCTGTCCATCCGCAACACCCTGGTGATCTGGGTCCTGTCCACCGTTCCCACGCTGTTCGGCGCCCTGGTGCTGGCGACGCTGCTGCACTCGGTGCGCCGCTTCAAGGGCTTCTACCGCATCGCCCTGTACGTACCGAACGTCACCTCGATCGTCGCCGTGGCGATCTTCTTCGGCGCGGTGTTCAGCAACAACTTCGGTCTCGTCAACGCGATCCTGGGCACGGTCGGCATCTCGCCCGTCCCGTGGCTGAGCAATCCGTGGCTGATCAAAGTGGTCATCGCGGCGTTGATGACCTGGATGTGGACCGGCTACAACATGATCATCTATCTGGCCGGCCTCCAGGCCATCCCCAACTCGATCTACGAGGCGGCCAAGATGGACGGCGCCGGCCCCGTCCGCACCTTCTTCCAGATCACCGTCCCGATCATGCGGCCGATCATCCTGTTCACCGTCGTCATCTCGACCATCAACGGTCTGCAGAGCTTCAGCGAACCCCAGGTGCTCTTCGCCAGCAACGCCGCCAACCAGAACCTCGGCGGCCCGGGCCAGGCGGGCCTGACCACGCTGCTGTACTTCTACCAGTCGGCCTTCCTCAACAACGACTACGGCTACGGCGCGGCCATCGTGTGGGCCTTCTTCGTACTGATCATCGTGCTCGTCGTCATCAACTGGCGCATCGTGCAACGAGGGAGGAAGTCATGACGACAGCCGCCACGACACGGCCGCCCACGGGCACGAGGCGGCCGCGCCGCCCCAAGGGCCTGACCGCGCACATCCTGCTCGCCCTGGCCGTCCTGATCTCGGTCTTCCCGTTCGTGTGGACGATCGTGATGGCGACCAACACCACCCGTGACATCTACAAGAGCCCGCCGAAGCTGACCTTCGGCTCGCATCTGCTGGAGAACATCCGGCATGTGCTGGACACCATCGACTTCTTCGGGTCGATGCTCAACACGGTCGTCGTCGCGTCCGTCACCACGGTTCTGGTGCTGTTCATCGACTCCCTGGCGGCCTTCGCCTTCGCCAAGTTCGACTTCCCCGGGCGCAAGGTGCTCTTCGGCACGCTGCTGGTGTTCATGATGCTGCCGCTCCAGCTGGCCGTGCTGCCGCAGTTCATCCTGATGTCCGAGATCGGCTGGGTCGGCATGCTCAAGGCGCTGATCTGGCCCGCCCTCTCCAACGCCTTCGGCATCTTCTGGCTGCGCCAGTACATCGAGAACGGCGTGCCCGACGAACTGCTCGACGCGGCGCGCATCGACGGCGCCGGGTTCTTCCGTCAGTACTGGAACATCGCGCTGCCGATGATCAGGCCCGCGTTGTCCTTCCTCGCCATCTACGCCTTCGTCGGCGCCTGGAACGACTACGTCTGGCCGCTCATCGTGCTCACCAACCCCGACCACGTCACGCTCCAGGTGGAGCTCGCCCAGCTCAACGTCGGCCACAACACCGACTACAGCATGGTCATGGCCGGTGTGCTCATGGCGGCCCTCCCGCTGGTCGTGGTCTTCACGATCTTCGCGCGCGGGTTCATCGCGGGCGCCACCGAAGGTGCCGTACAGGGCAGCTGAACCGGTGTCGAGAGAGAGGTTCACAGGGGTGGACGCAGCCGGCGGTGGACGGCCAGGGCGCGGCAAGGTGCTCGTGGTGGGGATGGACGGGCTGCGCTTCGACCGGCTGATCGGCTCGCCGTCCACGGCACCCGTACTGCACGGCCTGATGGCCGCGGGCGCCCACGGCACCAGCCTGCTGCCCTACGGCGAGGTGGACGGCCAGGCCGACGACGGGCCGTCCACCAGCATGGCCTACACCGACTCCGGACCCGGCTGGTCGAGCGTGCTGACCGGGGTGTGGCCCGACCGGCACGGGGTGACCGGCAACGACTTCACCGGCGCCGACTACACCCGCTATCCCGACTTCCTCAGCCGAGCCCGCGCCGCCCGGCCCGGCCTGCGCACCGCGGCCGCGGTGTCCTGGCCGGCACTGGTCCGCCGCGGCACCCTCGGCCGCGCCATCGGCCGGCGTGTGCGCTACAACGGCGAGTCCTGCGGCTACGAGACCGCGGACCGCCGCGTCGCCCGCACCGCCGCACGCTGGCTCACCAAGGGCGACCCGGACATCGTGTTCGTGTACTTCGGTGCCACCGACGAGGCCGGCCATGCCACGGGCCCCCTCAGCCCCGCCTACGACGACGCTCTGCGTGCCCAGGACACCCACCTCGGGCGGCTGCTGGAGGCGATCGACGCCCGGCGTTCGGACCCCGGGCGCGCCGACGAGCACTGGACCGTGCTGGTCACCACGGACCACGGTCACCTCGACACCGGCGGCCACGGCGGCGACACGCCTGCCGAGCGGGAGGTCTTCGTCATCCTTGCCGAGCCCGGCGTGCCCGACGGCACCCGGCTCGACACGCCTCGCCTCATCGACATCGCCCCCACCGTGCTGGACCGTCTCGGCATCCCCGTCGACCCTGCCTGGGGCCTGCAAGGCCGCGCCCTGCCCCGGCCCACCGCACCGACTTCGGAATGGTCATGACCGACGCATCCCTCAATCCCCTGATCGCCCTGCGCCCCTGGGAGGCACCCGAGGTGACCTCCTGGGGGCGACTGCCCATGAACGCCGTCGACCGGCGCGCCGGAGCACTCCCCCTCGACGGCGACTGGCGCTTCCAGTTGCTGCCGGTTCCGGACGCGCCGGTCGGCGGTGCCTGGTCGTCGTCGCGGGTCCCCGGCGTCTGGACCATGCAGGGCACGGACGACCTGCCGCAGTACACCAACGTCCGGATGCCGTTCCCCGAGTTCCCGCCGCACTCCCCCGCCGCCGACCCGACGGGGGTGTACGAGCGTGAGGTGGACGTCCCCGCCGAGTGGGCCGGACGCCGGATCGTGCTCCAGATCGGGGCCGCGGAGAGCGTGCTGCTGGTGCATGTGGACGGGCGGCCGGTGGGCATCTCCAAGGACTCCCACCTGGCCGCCGAGTTCGACCTGACGGGACTGGTACGCCCGGGCGGGCGGGCCACCGTACGGCTGAGCGTGGTGAAGTGGTCCGACGCCTCGCACATCGAGGACCAGGACCAGTGGTGGCACGGCGGGATCACCCGCTCGGTGCTGCTGTACGCGACGGATCCGCTGCATCTCGCGGACGTGAGCGTGCGGGCCCGGTACAGCGGTGCGCTGCGGGTCGACTGCCGGGTGCGGGACGCGGGCGGTGCGCTGGCCGAGGGGTGGTACCTCACCGGCGAGCTGGACGGTCAGCCGCTCGCGCAGGACGCGGAGTTCGACCGTGCCAACGCCGAGGACGAGCGCGTCTCCGACTTCCTCGGCGAGGCCCGGCTGCTGGCCACCGTCCCCGAGGTGCGCACCTGGAACGCCGAGACGCCCGAGCTCTACGACCTGGCGGTCCACCTGCACCGCGCCGACGGCACGGTCGCCGACACCTCCCGCCACCGGATCGGCTTCCGGGATGTCGAGATCGTCGGCCGGGACCTGCTCGTCAACGGGGAGCGGGTGTTCATCCGGGGCGTCAACCGGCATGACTTCCACCCGCTGACCGGCCGGACGGTGTCGTACGACGACATGCGCGCCGATCTCGTCCTGCTCAAGCGCTTCGGCTTCAACGCGATCCGCACCTCCCACTACCCCGGCGACCCGGCGCTGTACGACCTCGCCGACGAGCTCGGCTTCTACGTCGTCGACGAGGCGGACATCGAGTCCCACGACCACGCCCATGAGATCGCCGACGACCCCCGCTACCTGAACGCCTTCGTGGACCGCGTCTCGCGCATGGTGCTGCGCGACAAGAACCATCCGTCGGTCATCATCTGGTCGCTGGGCAACGAGTCCGACTACGGCGCCAACCACGACGCGGCGGCCGGCTGGGTGCGCCGGCACGACCCGACGCGGCCGATCCAGTACGAGGGGGCGGCCAAGCTCGACTGGGCGGCGACGGACGACGCCTCCGACATCGCCTGCCCCATGTACGCGCCCATCGAGGACTGCGTCGCCCACGCGCTCTCCGGCGAGCAGACCAGGCCGCTCATCCAGTGCGAGTACTCGCACGCCATGGGCAACAGCAACGGCACGCTGGCCGACCACTGGGCTGCCATCGAGTCCACCCCGGGTCTTCAGGGCGGCTTCATCTGGGAGTTCTGGGACCACGGAATCCTGCAACGCGTGAGCGATGGCAGACCTGCCGGGCGCGCGGGCGCCGGCCTCTTCGACAACGGTGTCGCCGCGCCCGGGTACCGCTGGGCGTACGGCGGTGATTTCGGCGAGGCCCTCCACGACGGCGCGTTCATCGCGGACGGCGTGGTGTTTCCGGACCGTACGCCCAAGCCCGCGATGTACGAGCACCGGGAGATCGCGGCGCCCGTGCGCATCGAGTGCTACCGGCACGAGGGCATCGTGCTCGGCAACCACCAGCACTTCCGCGGCCTGGACTGGCTGACCGGCGAGTGGCGACTGGACCTCGCCGACGGCACGACACTGACCGGGCCGGCCGAGCTGCCGAGCCTGTGCCCCGGCGAGACGGCCGCCGTACCGCTGCCCTTCGCGGTGCCGCAGGACGGCGGCGAGGCCTGGCTGACGCTGCGGGTGACGGTGGCCGAGGACCAGCCGTGGGCGCCGCGCGGCACCGAGGTGTGCGTGCCGCAGATCAGGCTGCGCGGGCCCGCCCCCGTTCAGGACGCTCCGGTGGACCGGCAGGTCGAGGTGGACGGCGAGGGTCTCCTCGTCCACCCGCTGCTGACGGCCGCCCCCACGCTCTCGCTGTGGCGGGCGCCCACCGACAACGACGAACTCGGCGGCATGGCGCGGCGCTGGCGGAGCTGGGGGCTCGACGCGCTGGTGCGCAAGGTCGTGTCGGTACGGCAGGACTCCGGGCAGGTGACGCTGGAGGCCGAGTACGCGGGCACGACCGGTGTCGTCCGGCACCGGCAGGTGCTCACCGCCGTCGAGGGCGGGATCCGGGTCGACGAAGAGGCCGAGCTGCCGGCGGCGTTCGACGACGTGGCGCGGGTCGGCACGGTCTTCGAGACGGTCGCGGGGCTGGACCTGCTGGACTGGTTCGGGCAGGGGCCGTGGGAGTCGTATCCCGACCGCAGCGCGGGCGCGCCCGTCGGCCAACACTCCGTTCCCGTCGACGAGTTGTACACCCCTTATCTACGGCCGCAGGAGAGCGGCGGCCGGCACGGCGTACGGCGGTTCACACTGTCTGCGCCGGACGCCACCGGGCTCTCCGTCGCCCTGGACGAGCCCCGTCAGGTCTCGGTGACCCGTTACCGGGCAGAGGACCTCGCCGCCACCGACCACCACGACGAGCTGGTCCCGCGGCCCGGCTGCGTGGTGCACATCGACGCCGCGCACCGAGGCCTGGGCACCGCCTCCTGCGGGCCCGACACCTCACCCTCCTATCTCGTCGCACCGGGCATCCATCGCTGGAGCTGGACCCTGCGCGTTCTCTGAACCCCCCACGCCCTTCAGCGTCACCTTTTCTCACGGATCTTCCTTACGGAGCACACGTGTGTATTTCGCATGACCAGGAACAGGGCGAGGCCGCGCAGGCCGGTGCCGGAAGACGCGGATTCCTGCGCGCCACGGCGCTGCTCGGCGCCGTGGCCACCGCGGGGGTCGCCCTGCCGAGTGTGGCCGAGGCGTCCACGGCGACGGCCGGCTGGCGTCCCGATGCCGAAAGCCGCCGCTTCACGCTGGCCGTGATGCCCGATACCCAGTACCTCTTCGACGGGCCGAGCATCAACCCCGCGCCCATCGAGGCGTCCCTGCGCTACCTGCTGGAGCACGGCCGGGACGAGAACATCGTCTTTCTCTCCCACCTCGGCGACCTCACCGAGAACGGCGCGAAGGAGGAATGCGCCGCCATCGGCAAGGCGTTCGAGCTGCTCGACCGGCGCGGCGTCGGCTACAGCGTCCTGGCCGGCAACCACGACGTGAAGTCGTCCACCGACGACCAGCGCGGCTCGACGCCGTATCTGGACACGTTCGGACCGCGGCGCTTCCAGGGCAAGTCCACCTTCGGCGGTGCCTCTTCGGACGGCTACAACACCTACCACCTGTTCAGGGCGGCCGGCCGTGAGTGGATGGTGCTCGCGCTGGACTGGCGGCTGTCGGCGAAGGGCTACGCCTGGGCGAAGGACGTCCTCGCCCAGCACCCGAAGACTCCCGTCATCCTCACCACGCACGAACTCGTCGTCGACGACGACACGTTGTCGTCCTACGGTCAGCAGCTGTGGGATCAGCTGATCAAGGACCACGACCAGATCTTCCTCACCCTCAACGGCCACTACTGGCCCGCGGGCCGCGCCGTCCGCCAGAACGCGGCGGGCAACGATGTCCATCTGCACCTGACGAACTACCAGAACCGCTACTTCGGCGGCGCGGCGATGATCCGCCTCTACCACTTCGACCTCGACCGTGACGTCATCGACGTCGAGACGGTCTCCCCGTGGATCCTGGGCCGCGCCGCGAAGGGCCTGAACGAGCTGGAGCGGGAGGAGATCGAGCTCAGCGGCGACGCCGACCGGTTCTCGGTCGACATCGACTTCGCGGACCGCTTCTCCGGCTTCGCCCCGGTGCCGCCCCGCCCCGCGCGCCCCGCGTCGAACATGCTGATCCGGGGCACGGCCGCCTACTGGCGCTTCGACTCCCCCGTCTCCGGCACCGTCCGCGACCTGTCCGGCCGCGGCAACGACCTCACCGTGGTCTCCGTGGGGGGCGGCAAGCTCGGCTGGTCCGACGACCACCACCCCGACCAGCCCGGACACGGCAGCCTGGAGTTCCAGGGCTTCAAGTCCCCGCTGCGGGGCGCGTATCTGCGCACGGTCGACGGCGCTCCGCTCAACGCGGCCACCTTCAGGGACGGCTACACCATCGAGGCCTTCTACCGGCTCCCCGCCGACTGGGACGCCTCGCACAACGCCTGGGCCGGTCTGGTCAGCCGTACGGGCACGGGCGGCGCCGCCGGCAAGACCGAGGGCGACCCCGACGAGCCGCTCGCCACGCTGTCCCTCTCCGACGGTCCCGGTCCGCAGTGGGCGGTCCGGCCGCTCAACCAGCAGGGGATCGCCACCAACTGGGGCGACGAGACCGCGCGGGAGACCTGGTGGCACATCGCCGTCGTCAACGACGGCCGGCACACCACGATGTACGTCCAGGGCTGCCCGGTGGCCCGCAACCCGCACGCCACCGCGATCGGCCTCACTTCGGTCGGCCTGCCGTGGCTGCTCGGCGGTTACGAGTACGGCGGCCGGATCGACCAGATCCTGTACGGCCGCCTCGGCGACGTCCGTGTCGTCGAACGGGCGCTGCCCGTCACGTCCTTCATGACTCACTGACCCCTGCCGAGGATGACCATGACCGAGCAGCAGCTGCCCACCTGGGCCGATCCGTCCGTCTCCCCCGCCGACCTGGACCCGCAGGGCGTCTCCAGACGCGGACTCCTGCGCCGCGCGGGCCTGTTCGGCGCCGCCTTCGCGCTCGGCGGCGCGGCCGTGCCCACGGCGGCCTCCGCCGCCGAGCGGCGTCCGGGCGGCGACGACCCCCGCCTCGCCTACCTCGTCGGCGACCACCACATCCACACCGTCTACAGCCACGACGCCAAGTACACGTTCTCCCAACTCGCCGCCGCGGGCGCCAAGTACGGCCTGGACTGGATGGTGTTCACCGAGCACTCCAACTTCGGGCACGCCGAGTACGGTGCCTCGCTGGAGCACCAGGAGATCCTCAGGGCCCGCGCCGAGAACCCGCGCCAGCTCATCTTCCAGGGCCTGGAGTGGTACATCCCGGCCGCCGAGCACTGCACGGTCTTCGCGGCGCCCGGCCGCCACGAGGTGGACCTGCTCACCCGGTTCGAGAGCGCCTACGACGGCAAGCTGCTCCGCTACACCGAAGGAGCCCCGGGGGCCGCGGACACGGCCCGCA
Source organism: Streptomyces sp. NPDC111802 (assembly GCF_055634335.1). Lineage (NCBI taxonomy): Bacteria > Bacillati > Actinomycetota > Actinomycetes > Kitasatosporales > Streptomycetaceae > Streptomyces > Streptomyces sp. NPDC111802. Next base: position 80,833 of record NZ_JBVKCZ010000003.1, read on the forward strand.
ACGAGGCCCACGCGGTCAAGGCCATCAAGTGGCTGGCCGAGCAGCGCCGTGCGGGCTACGTCGACGACGTCCTCGTCCTCGCCAACCACCCGCTGCGCCTGGGCATCGACTCCCCGCACGAGATGCGCAACTGGCGGGACGCGGCCCCCGAGATCATGATCGGCATGGAGGGCGCGCCCGGCGCCCAGGGCGCGGCCATCCCGGGCTGGCGCGGTGCGACCTCGATGCGCGGCGAGTACGAGAACAAGCCGTCGGCGCAGTCCTGGCCGGGCTACCCGGCGGAGGGGTATCTGACGTACGGCGGCTTCGACTGGGCGACCGCGACGGTCGGCGGTCTGTGGGACTCGATGCTGGCCGAGGGCAGGCTGTTCTCGATCACCACCAACTCCGACGCCCACCGCGTCGTCTTCGACACCTGGAAGAACGGCGACTGGCCGGCCGGCCAGAACTTCGACAACACCGGCAAGCTGCCCGACCCGGTGAACACCGACACCCCGCAGCCCGGCAGCGACTTCTGGCCCGGTCAGTTCAGCCGCACCCACGTCGGTGTGACCCGCTACGGCTACCGCGCGGTGATGGCGGGCCTGCGCGCCGGCCGGGTCTGGCTGGACCACGGCCATCTGCTGGACGGCCTCGACGTACGCGTCAAGCGGGACTGCGACCAGGGCAGGGGCGTCACGCTGGGCGGCCGGCTGCGCGTACGCGAGGGAGAGCGGATCACCCTGTACGTCACGGTGACGACAGCCTCCCGCCCCAACGCCCAGGGAATCCTCCCGGAGTTGGCGCACATCGACGTCATCCGGGGTACGGTGCGCCGCCCGGTGGTGGACCGGGACTCCTGGCAGGCGCCCGACACCAGGGTCGTGGCGACGAAGGACGTGTCCGGCCGCGAGGGGACGTACACCCTGCGGATCCCGCTGACCGTCGGGAGCGAGTCCTTCTACGTCCGCCTGCGCGGCAGCGACGGCAACCGCAACGGCACGGGCTACCTCGGCGCCTCGGTCGACCCGCACGGGCCGATCCCGCACGCGCCCGGGAACGGTGACCCGTGGACGGATACGTGGTTCTATTCGAACCCCGTATTCGTCGACGTGGCAGGAGCCTGAGCCTGATGAAGCGTCAACTGACCGCCGTGGCCGCCTTATTCGGCGCCTTCACCCTGGCCGCCGCGGGCACGGCGTCGGCCGCCGGTGACCCGGACTGGGTGGAGACCGGCACGGCGTACACCGACACCCTGGGCGGCGGGCAGGGGCTCGCCGCCCGGGCGGACGGCTCAATGCTGTACCGGGGCATGGCCGACATCCCGCTGGGCCTGCGGATCAAGGGCTGGAACCACGTCGGCGACCCCGACATCGCCCGCGGTCACACCTTCGACGCCTACCAGGGACCGGACACGGCCACGTCCAAGATGTTCGCGGTGACGACCCCGTCCGGGAAGCGCTACGAGTACGTCCACCGGCTCAACCCGGGCGAGAAACTGAACAACTCCTTCGCCACGATCTCGCCGGACGGCCAGTGGTTGGTGTCGGGCGAGTGGGGCGAACAGCGAAGACTCCAGGTCTTCCCCGCTCCCCTGCTGAACCCCGCCACGCCTCCGACGGGCGGGGACCTCGAGGAGGCCTGGCAGATCACCCTCGACAAGCCCGTACGCGACATCCAGGGCTGCGACTTCGTCACGGACACCCGCCTGCTGTGCGCCTCGAACGACGCCTCGGGCACCCTCTTCCCCGAGACCCGCCCGCTCCTCCAGGTCGACCTGCCCCGCAAGGTGGACGGCCGGCCGATCACCGGCGCGGTGAAGAGCCTGTTCGCGTTGCCCCAACGCAGCGTGTGCACGGGCACGTTCGAGTCGGAGGGCGTGGACTACGACATGAACAGCGGCACGCTGCGGGCGGAGATGATTCCGCCCGGGGTGTGCGCGGTCGCTACGGCTGTGTATTCGTATCGGCAGGTCGCGGGCTGATCCACGGGCAGCGCCGGTGGCCGTGACGACCCGTGAGTGGTCGCCACGGCCACCGCCCGTCGTACCGAATCGACAAGTCCTCGCCACCTCGCGGCCATTGGGTTGCCAGAAGCCGGAAACAACCGCACATCGGGATGATCTGGGGCACGATGGGGAATGGCCGTGACGACCACACGGCATGCCGCAGCGGACGGGGGCTTCGGAAGGGGGCCGCGCATGCTCAAAGACGTGTACACGGGGGACGGGCGCCGATTAGCCGTCGAGATCAGCGGAGATCCCGGCGGCTCACCGGTGTTCCTGCTGCACGGCACGCCCGGCAGCCGGCTCGGGCCAGCACCCCGGCCGATGCTCCTCTATCACCAACAGATCCGGCTCATCACCTACGACCGCCCCGGCTACGGCCCCTCCGACCGTCTCCCGGGGCGTCAGGTTGCCCATGTCTCCGCCGATGTCGCCGCCATCGCGGACGCCCTCGGCGTCGAGCGCTTCGCCGTGGTCGGCCGCTCCGGCGGCGGCCCGCACGCCCTCGCCTGCGCCGCACTGCTGCCGCACCGGGTGACCCGGGCCGCCGTCCTGGTCAGCCTCGCCCCGCGGGACGCGGACGGGCTGGACTGGTTCGCGGGGATGACGGCCTCCAACGTCAACGAGTACACCAAGGCCCTGGACGGACCCGATCAGCTCGCGGACAGTCTGCGAAAACGTTCAGTCGACATTCGGTCCGATCCCGGCAAGCTGCTGGCGCAACTGCGCTGGGAGCTGACCGAGTCCGATCTGCGGGTGGTCGCCGACGCGGCAATCCGCGCGATGCTGCTGCGCAACTACCGGGAGGCACTGAGCGTCTCCGCCGACGGGTGGGTGGACGACGCCCTGTCCTTCTGCGGCCCGTGGGGCTTCTCACCGGCCGACATCTCCGTACCCGTCCTGCTGTGGCACGGCGAACGGGACGGGTTCTCGCCTGCCAGCCACACCAGGTGGCTGGCCGAGCGCATTCCGGGCGGCCGGGCCGTGCTGCACCCCGAGGAGGCGCACTTCGCGTCGCTGCGGGTGCTGCCGGACGTCTTCACCTGGCTGTTGGGAGGACGCTCGCGCCTGATGGCCGACCCCGCCTGAGTCCCGCACCGGTCACACGGCCGGCGGCTCCAGGTCCCGGTGGATGCGTTTGCCCTCGCGGACGCTCACCGTGTGCGGATGGTTCTCCCCGAGCAGTCGGACGAACTCGTCATGGCTGCTCTTCTTGAGCTGATCGGCCTCGGGGATACGCTCCAGAGCCCGCAGGGTCACGCCCAGGTTGGCACGCGAGACGATGGTGTCCGGGTGCTCGTGGCCGAGGGTCTCCTGGAAGCCGGCCACCGCCGTCCGCTCCAGGCCCTCCGCCTGGCGCAGCTCGTTCAGCTCCGCCAGCACATTGGCGAGGTTGACGGCACAGGCGAGCGTGTAGGGATGACCTTCGCCGAGCGCCTCCCGCAGGATGTCGAAGTTCTTCTCCAGCAGCGCCCGCGCCCTGCTCACCTCGCCGGAACCACGCAGGAAGATCCCGAGGTTGTTGACGGCGGCAAGCGTCGCCGGATGCCGCTCGCCGGGCGCCGTGCGGTATTGCCGCACAATGTCCTGAGCCAGCGTCAGGGCCTCCTCGCGCGCGCCGGTGGCGTACAGGTCGGTGGCGTAGTTCAGGGTGCAGTCCAGCACGTCCGGGGTGGACGCGGGCGTGTCGCGCAGCCGGTAGTGCTCCCGGGTCTGCTGGGTGAGCGTCCGGGCCTCGCCCACCCGCCCCGCCTTGCGCAGCGAGACGGCGAGGCTCTTCGCGCTCCGCAGGGTGTCCGGGTTGGCCTCGCCGAACAGCCGCTTGTACGACTCGTAGCTGCTGCTCAGCAGCGAGATGGACGCCTCGTACTCGCCGGTCTCGCGCAGGTCGCGGCCCAGGTTGGTGATGCTGATCAGGGTGTGCGGATGGGCGGCGCCCAGGTCGTTGCGCCGCAGGTCGTAGATCTCCTGGTCGACGTCCCGGGCCTCCGTGTAGCGACCGAGGAGCCGCAGGCACACGGCGCGGTTGTTGTTGGCGCTGAGGGTGCGCGAGTGATCCTCGCCGAAGTACTCCCTGAAACCGTTGTACGCCTCGGTCGCCAGCTCCAGGGCGTCCTCGAACCGGCCGATGCTGCCCAGGTCGGTGGCGAGGCCGCTGGCCGTCATCATGATGTGCGGATGGCCGAGCTGCAGCAGGGCCCGCTGCTGGGTGAGGGTGTCGGAGCCGAGCTCCTCCGCCTCCACGTACTTGCCGAGCGAGCGCAGCACGTTGGCGATGTGGAACCGCAGATGCAGCAGCTGGGTCTGGAGTTCCGTCGCGTACCGGCGCTCCTCGTCGAGGGTGCGTGGGGCCCGCGGATCGACGGCGCCGGCCGGCGCGGGCGCCTGCTCCTGCTCGCCGGGCAAGGGTGCCTCGAGCTCGTCGATCCGGTTCCGGCTGGCGGTCAGCTGCTCCTCCCACAGCTTCCGCAGGCCGACGCCGAAGGCGAGCGCGGCGCTCAGGTCGCCGCGCTTCCACAGGTAGCGGACGCGGTCTATGAGCAGCTGCCGGGTCTTCGGCTCGTCGCAGGTACTTGCCTCGGAGGCCTCCAGGTGCGGCCAGATCGCGGCGAAGATGGGCTGGTTCTTCGGGTCGTCGATGGGCTCCTCGCCCGACGGACGTGCGCCGGCCAGGATGCGGTGCACGACGTGCTGGGCGTCCTCCTGCTCCCGAGGGGTGAGCTGGGAACGGATCACCGCCTGCACCAGCCGGTGCACCTGGATCGACTCGGTGGCCCGGTCCACCTTGGCGAGGGCGAACCGGCCGATCTCCCGGATCACCCGGCCGAGCACCATCTTCTCCTGGAGCGAGGGATCCAGCTCGGACAGCACGCTCGTCATCTCGTCGCCGTACAGCAGCTCCATGGAGATGGGTTCGGCGGCGAAGAAGGCGCACAGCTGGAGCAGGCGAACGGCGGCCGGGGAGCGTTCCGTCAGCCGCTCGATGGACACGTTCCAGGTGGCGCCGACCGGCTCGGGGTAGTTCGCGGGCTGGCTGAGCGACAGTACCCGCGCCGCCTGCTGCTCCAGCTCGGCGAGATAGGTGTCAACGGGCGTGGCGGTCTCGGCCAGCCAGGCGCCGGCCTGGTCGAGGGCGAGGGGCAGGTCACCCACGGCGGCGGCGACCCGGTCGGCGTCCTCCGTGGTGAGGTCGGCGGCCCGCCGCAACAGGTGCTCGATGCTCTCCTCGCGCAGGAACGGGTCGATCTCCAGGGCCTCGCCGAAATGCAGCCACGTCTGGTTGCGGGAGGTGACCAGCACATGGCCGGTGCCGCCGGGGAAGTGCTTGCTGACCTCCTGCGGCTCGTCGGCGTTGTCGAACACCAGCAGCCAGCGCAGCGTCGAGGACGACTGCCGCAGATGGTCGCAGACCTCCTGCGCGGCCTGGGCGGCGTCGTCGCCGACCCGCAGGCCCAGCCTGCGGGCGAGATCGGTGAGGGCGGAGACCACCAGCTCGTTCTGCTCGGACGGAATCCACCACACCAGGTCGTAGTCCGCGGCGAAACGGTGCACGTACTCCAACGCGATCTGCGTCTTGCCGACACCGCCCAGCCCGTACAGGGCGCACGGCGCCGAGGAGCCGGCCGAATTGCTGCTGCCGAGTCCGTCGCGGAGTGTCTCCAGCAGTGCGCTGCGGCCGGTGAAGGAGGAGTTGCGCGGCGAGACGTTCCAGAACTTGGGCACCGTGTCCGGGAAGCGGGCCTCCCTGAGCGCCGTCTCCTCCGTCAGCTCGGCGGGCAGCGTCGGCTTCCCGAGGGCCCGCAGCAGCGCCGACGTGGCGATCTTCTCGCCGGTGCGCACCAGGTCGACCGAGGGCCGCTCACCGAACGTGGGCGACGGGCGCAGGTCGCCGACCCGGACGGGCACCACCTGGCGGCGGCCCGAGAGGTCACCGCCGGTGGCCGCGTCCCACACCTGACGGGCCCGTGCCGAGCGCTGGAAGGCCGGTGAGAGGACGAAGACGGTGCGGTCGGCGGGCTTCTCCGCGCCGTCCCCCTCGCAGCCGACGTACCTTCGCGACACCTTGAATCCCGCGCGGGACAGCTGGACGGCGATCCAGTCGGCCCACATGCGGTCCTCGGACACATAGCTGAGGTGCAGGTCGACGGGGAGCGTGAGACGGGGGCGGGTGAACTTCGCCGTGACGTTCTCGCGCAGTTCCTTGGGCATGCGCGGCAGGGAGATGACGGCCTGTTCGGTGATCATGCCGGTGAGCCGCTCGAAGGCGGACAGCAGGGACGTGGCGTTGCCGGCGTCGTCGCCGAACGTGGCCAGCGTCTCCTCGTAGGCGTAGTAAGGCCGGTAAGGGACTTCCACCGACCCCCAGTAGTGGGTGAGTTCGTCCTCGGTCATCCCGGAGGGGAACCCGTCGAACTTGGCGCGCGCCAACGCGCGCCCGGCGTCCGCCTTCTCCTTCTCGCCCTCGTCGATGCGCATGGGGACGGGCAGGATACGGATACGGCGACTGCGGAACCGGTCGCGGATGTCGTACGCGACGGCCGCGGCACCGTCGATGCTCTGGTCGCTGAGGGTGAAGCAGTCGACCAGGACGTCGGGCAGGTGGGCGGTGCATATGTCGGCTATGTCGGACAGGCCGGTGCGGCTGTCGATGAGGACGTAGTCGTAGTTCTGCCGCATGTCGTCGCGCAGCGCGTCGAAGAAGAGTCCGCCGCCGAGGTCGTCGTAGAAGTGGTCCCAGTCGAAGGTGCTCACGAGCCCCGAGTAGTCGCGGTCCTGCCGCCCGGCGGACACCAGATCGAGAGTGCCGGGCTCGGGAAAGTACTGCCAGTCAAGGGAGACCGCGTGGCGCTGGATGCGGGCGTAGTCCAGATGCCAGTCCGGCGGCCGCTCGCCGGTGTCGCCGAGGTCTCCGTCGCCGGTGGCCGCCCAGGCGTAGTCCTTGAGCATGTCGATGACACCGGTGGTGGCGCCGACCGTGGCCGGGTCGAGGAACGGGTGGAAGAACCGGTGCAGTCCCGGTGCCTCGAGGTCCCAGTCCACGGCGAGGACGCGCTTGCCGTTGGCGGCCAGGATCCACGCCACGTTGGCGAGGGCCATCGTCCGGCCGGTACCGCCCTTGTACGAGTAGAACGTGACGATGCGGCCGGCCCGGCCGTCCTGTTCGTCAAGGCTGCTCATCGCGGTCTTCCTCCTCGGCGTTCCGGCGGTGTCCCTGGGGTCGGCTGTCCTGGTCGTCCTTCCCGCACAGCCGGAATCGCTCGGTGCCCTTCCCGGCCGGCGGCCTGGGCTGGGCCCGTTTGCGGTACTCGCCCTCCGCCCAGTGCACGACTTCGGGGAGGACCTTGTCGAAGGCCTGGCGGTCCGGTACGCCCCGGACCGCGGGTCTGCACGCCTGCCGGCCCATCCGAATGCGGCGCGGCAAGGTGGCCTCGGCCTGCGCGGCGAGTTCGAACTCGGCCTCGTCGCTGTCGGGATCGTGCTCGTTCCACGGCACCACCAGGCCGGTGGGCGGCAGATCGCTCTCGTCGAACTCGCCGAGCGCGGCGCGGCGTTCGGGGTCGCGCAGCACCCAGCGGTCGAGGAGTACGACCTCCGGCCCGTCGGCGGGGCCCGCCGTGTGGTCGAACTCGCGTACGTCGGGGCGGAAGGCCAGGCCTTCGGCGATGTCGGCGGCGACTTGGGCGAGGGGGCGGCTGGATGTGGGCTGGTACGGGTTCCAGTCGGCGGCCGAGGGGCCGTAGTAGTCGGGGCTGCGTCCCTCGGGCAGTCGGCTCGTCGAAGGGGCCGCGACGCTGATCCGCAGAGTGCGGCCGGTGGTCGAGGTCGTCGCGGGGGCGGCCGCGAAGGCGTCGGGGGCCGCCTCCAGCTGGACAGGGTCGGCGTGATCGACGACGACGTTGTCGCCCACGTCGACGATGCGCCGGGCCAGGTGCAGAACGGCCTTCTCGTAGTCGCTGCGGAACGCCTTCAGCTTGGCCAGCCCGTACAGCCCGAACGTGCGGTAGCGCTGGCCGAGTTCGGGGTGCGTGTACTGCACCTCCCTGACGGATGGGGGAAGTCGGTGATCGGGCACCGGCGCCCACAGTGCGGGTACCACCGCGCTGGCGACGCCTGGTTGGCCCGCCTCGCGGTGGCGCGCCGCGCGGGTGCCGAAGGCGGCCCACTCCCTGCCGCACCAGGAGCTGATGAAGTACCGCGGCGAGTACAACGGCACGAACACCCGGCAGCGGGCCAGCGAGTCGCCGAGCTCACTGCTCCAGATCTGCCCGACGCGCATGGATCCGTCCATGAATCCCGGCGCGCCCGGATGGGCGGTCATGTTCTTGATGTGTTCGCAGAGTTGGTCGAAGAGGCGATGGACCCACAGATCCGGGTTCGTCGCACCGGATCCGTCCTGTGGCATTCGGGCGTAACTGAGAAAGAAATAGGGGGCAGTGGCGTTCCCCCATGGTTCCGTCGGCTCCACGCGATCCCCCGATCCCGTCCCCCGCCCCCCGTTGCCCGGCCCCGCGGGGGTGGACACTCAGTGTAGGAACCCCGCAGCGATTTGTGACGGGTCCGTGAAAAGGCGGCGGGGTCGATTTCCGGACAGCCAGGCGGTGGCGAAGTCCACGGCCGCGCCGAGCGGGAAGAGCCGGGCGTACGTGTCCCCGACGCGCCCGCCGCGCACCACCGGGTCGGGCCGGGCGGCGTCGCGCTTCTCGAAGTCGGCGCCCAGCACACCGAAGTCGGTGTCGTCCAGGTCGATGTCCTCGTACGACATCCAGCGGCGCACCCCGTCGCGCAGGACCACGCAGCGATACGTCCGCCGGGGCGGGTCAGGGACCCGGTACTCGGCGAGGTGGAAGGCGCTGCACACCTCGAAGCCGACACCCAGGAGCAGCACCTGGGCCCCGGCGCCGTACAGCCGGTTCAGCGGAGAGCGCTCTCCCAGGTGACAGTTCTCGTCGTGCACGGCCAGCAGTTCCGCGGCCCGGTCTCCCACGGCGGCGAACGAGGTCTGCGGATGCGAGCTGCGCACCCGTCCTTCGGCACGCCGGACGGCCTCGGCCAGCCGCCCCATCCCCTCGGAGGGTGTCTCGTCCGGATCGAAGGGCGGCATCTGGAGTTGCAGTGCCCTGATTTGATCGGCCGTCATGTTCCGGGTGCGGTCCCGGTACGCCGGTGAGGTGTCGGAGTTGCCCGCGGTGAACGTCGGAACGACGAGCGTGCCCCCGGGTCCGAGGACGGCGCGCAGCGCGGCCAGGGTGGCGTCCGCGCCGACTCCGACCCGCCCCAGGGAGGCGTGGGCCAGTACGGTGGCTCCGGGTCGCAGACCCAGTGCCACGAAGTCCTCGGCCAGCGAGGGGGCGGCGGTCACAGGCTCCGCCCGATGCCGTCGACGAACCGTCGGCCGAGCGCGGTCAGCGAGCCGGCCTCCGACAGCTCCGCCCACTGGGCACGCGTGCGGTGGGCCGCCTCGGTGTCGTGCCGCAGGGCGTCGGTCGCTGCGCGCGCGTAGGTGTCGCCGAGCAGCGCTCCGGTGCGGGCGTCCGACTCGTCGTACAGGTCGCACGCATCGAGCAGGGCGTCGAGCACGCCGAGCCGGAAGCCACGGAGCAGGTCCTCGGCAACGCGTTCCGGGGCGGGGTGGAGAGGGATGCCCAGCGCGCCGAATCCTCCACCGGGTACGAAGTGTTGGCGATCCGGCGAGGCGGCGAGCGGAGTGATCACGCGCACGCCCTGCGCCATTCCGGTGGCGACGGCCGGCAGGGCCTTGCGGATCAACGCCCAGGCCTGCGGCAGCACATGGCGCCAGAGCTCGGTATCCGCGTCCGTCAGCCGTCCGCCGACCGGAGTGCCGAAGCAGTCGCGATGAGGGTCCGCGTCGTCCAGGGCGATGTCCAGCCCGTGGGCGCGGACCCGGCGCAACGGCTCCCAGTCCGGACCGGCGAGGTGATGTTCCGCCAATTCGACCGCGGGCAAAGGAAGTCGCATCCGCAGGCTACCCAGGCCCGGCAGATACGCGACGCCGTCACGCACCGGCACCGAGGCCTTTTCCACGGCCCCCGCCGACAGGGCCGAGGCGGCCACGAGAGAGGCCAGATGACCGGGCGAGGCGGCGCCGTCAAGGCAGCGCACGGCCCAGGTGCGGGTGTACGGGTGGGACAGAATCGGCTCCAGCAGGGCACCGTCGCGTCGCCCCAGGTCGAGCGCGAGCTGCCACGATCGCTCCCACTGCCCGCCCGCGCGCGGCCCGATCTCCTCGTGCACGGCGGTCAGCAGCCCCCGGGTGATGTCCTGTCGGACCCGCGCCAACTGCCGTACGCCGGCGCCCTCGTCGCTGCCGTCGGCGAGGGCGTCGAAGCCTTCGATCGGACGAGTCGCGCTCGCGCCGGTCCGGGCGTCGATGGACTGGATCAGTTCCTTGAGGTCGGCGCAGAAGACCGATGGGTTGTCGAATCCGGTGCCGTCGGACCGGTAGCGATGGGCGAACAGTCCGCCACCGCAGGACCGCACCACGGGGCAGGCGCGGCACTCGGCGCACAGGTCCTTCAGGCCGTGCTGCCGGGCGGCGATGCCGGGATGGTGGGCCACCTGGTCGAGGGTGTGCTGGAAGACGTCCTGGCCGGTGACCGGTGCCCCGTCGTAGGCGGTCTTCAGCGAGTCCGCCTGTTCATAGGTGCCGTCGGTCTCGACCACGACGACGTCGGCGGCTTCCAGCCCCATCGCCTCGGTGAGGCTGGGGCCGCCGCCGAGGGTGCTGACGACCGAGTCGAACAGCCGCACCGGCATCGGGCGCCCCCGCTCGCTCCAGCGGCGATGGATGGCGAGGAGCCAGTCGGCGTACGGGGTGCCGGCGCCGTCGGGTCGCAGCGGCGGCTCGTCCCAGGTGGCGTGGGGCAGGAGGAAGTCGATGCGCGGGGGACGCAGGGCGGCGAGGGCGTCGTAGACGGCGACGGGGTCGTTGCGCACGTCGATGGTGCACAGGATGCCGGCGTAGAGATGGCGGTAGCGGTCCTGGTCGAGCAGGGCGATGGCCCGCAGGACCTTGTCGTAGCTGCTGCGGCCGCTCGCGAAGAGCCGGTGGCGGTCGTTGGCGGCCTGGTCCCCGTCGAGGGAGATCCCGACCCGGACGCCGTACTCGGCGAAGAGGTCGAGGTGGCGCTCGCCGAGCTGAACGGCGTTGGTGTGGATGCGCAGATCGAGGTCGCAGACGCCGTGCAGTGCGGTGGTCAGCGCCTCACAGACGGCCCGTAAGCGCCCCGGACCGGCGAGCAGCGGCTCGCCTCCGTGCAGAATGACCTGTACGGAGGCGAGCTGGTGTTTCTTGGCATGCTCCGCCAGCCGGAGGGCGGTCCAGGAGATCGTTTCCTGTGAGATCACCCTGGGTCGCGAGCTCCAGCTCTGATCGGCGTGCTCGTAGATGTAGCAGTGCCGGCAGGCGAGATCGCATCTGCTGTGCACTTTCAGCACGAGCTGCCGCAGCGGGACGGTCGGACCGGTCATGACGGAGTATGCGGTTGTCCTCAGATGGACGACTGGAAGGTTACCCCTGCCCCCTTGCGCGTCTGCGTGGACGAGCGGGCGCGACGCACGCCTCGGACGCTCTTCGGGTCCTGCGGAGCGTCGAGACGCGGCGCGGTGGTGTGAGCTTCGGCGGCCGACGGCCGCACCTCGGTGCCGGCAGTGGCTCTGGTTCGAACGGTCACGGTATTCCCTGATCAGGAGGGTAGGGTGATGGTGAGTGACTGGACACTCTGACAGCACGGTACAGCTGCGGGGTCGTCAGTACCCACTGATGACCAAACTATGCCTCCGTCCGGGGGACATAGGTACCGTTTCGGGGTAACGAAACACCTCAGCTGTAGAACCGCGACAGACTCGTCAGCACCGCCGCCGGCTTCGCCCCGCCCTCGATCTCGATGGTGCCTTGCACGGCGATCTGCACGCCGCCCGGCACCTCCTCCACCTCCGCCAGTGTACCGACGAGCCGGATTCGCGACCCGACCTTCACCGGAGCCGGGAAACGCACCTTGTTGAGGCCGTAGTTGACCTTCGTGGTCACCCCTTGGACGTCCAACAGCTCGGTGAACAAAGGGATGAAGAGGGAGAGGGTCAGATACCCGTGGGCGATGGGCGCGCCGAACGGTCCCTGTGCCGCCTTCTCCGGGTCCACGTGGATCCACTGGTGGTCGCCCGTGGCGTCGGCGAACGTGTTGACGCGGTCCTGGGTGATCTCGATCCACTCACTCGTGCCGAGGGCGCTGCCGGCCAGCTTCTTCAGTTCGTCGAGGCCGTTCACGGTGATGGTCATGCGGTTCCTTACTGGTTGCCGTACCGGGTGCGGACCCGGGACTTGAGGAGTTTTCCGGAGGCGGTGCGCGGGAGTTCGTCCGCGAGGACCACCGACTTGGGGATCTTGTACTTGGCGAGGCGGCCGGACAGGGAGGCCAGCACTTCGTCGGGGTCGACGGTGGCACCCTCGCGCGGCACCACGACCGCGCGCGGGACCTCGCCCCACTTGTCGTCGGGGACGCCGATGACCGCGCACTCGACGATGTCGGGGTGGGCGAGGAGGAGGTCCTCGATCTCGGCGGGGTAGATGTTCTCGCCGCCGGAGATGATCATGTCCTTGATGCGGTCGACGATGAAGACATAGCCGTCCTCGTCGATCCGGGCCGCGTCCCCGCTGCGGAACCAGCCCTCGGCGAAGGAAGCGGCGGTCTCGTCCGGCAGGCCCCAGTAGCCGGGCATGACATGGGGGCCGCTGACCACGACCTCGCCGGTCTCGTCGACGTCGACGGGGGTGAGGTCCGGCCGCACCACCCGTACGTCGCTGAAGAAGTGCGGTACGCCCGCCGAACCGGCCTTGGTGACCGCGTGTTCGGCGTCCAGGAACAGGGTCCCGGGTGCCGCCTCCGTCATGCCGTAGCCCTGAAGGAAGGTCAGGCCCCGCTCCTGGTACGCGACGATCAGCGGCGTCGGGACCGGGGAGCCGCCGCACGTCAGGATGCGCAGGGACGACAGGTCCGCGTCCGGCCAGCGGGGGTGGCGGGCCACCTGGTCGAACATGGTCGGTACGCCGAACATGAAGGTGATGCGGTGCCGTGTGATCAGGTCGAAGGTGGTGTCCGGGTCGAACGCCTCGACCAGGACGCAGGTGCCGCCCTTGAGCAGGACCGGGAGCGTCAGCATGTTCAGGCCCGCGGTGTGGAACAACGGGGCGGATACCAGGGCGCGTTCGTCGGCGATCAGGTCGGTGTCGACGAGGACGTTGAGCGCGTTCCAGACGATGTTGCCGTGGGTGAGCATCGCGCCCTTGGGGCGGCCGGTCGTCCCCGAGGTGTACATGATGATGCAGGTGTCGTCGGGGGTGACCGGTGTGTCGATGGGTTCCGGGGAGGCCGAGACGAGCGACTCCTCGTATTCGGGACCCACTTCGACGTAGGTACGGACATCGGTGCTGCCCGGGAGGCCCGCGACCAGTCCGGCGTGTGACGGGCCGTAGACCAGGGCCTTGGCTCCGGAGTCGGCGAGCTGGTAGGCGATCTCGGGGCCGGCCAGGCGGGTGTTGAGCGGGACGAAGACGGCGCCGAGCGTGCCGGCCGCGAACAGGGTCTCCAGATAGGAGGGGTGGTTCGGGCCGAGGTAGGCGATGCGGTCGCCGCGCCGGACGCCCCGGTCGCGCAGGGCGTGGGCGAGGCGGGTCGTGCGGTCGTACAGGCGCGCATAGGTGTATGTGGTGTCACCGAAGATCAGGGCCGTGCGGTGCGGGGTCTTGCGGGCCCGGCGTGCGGGCCACGACCCCAGTCCCTCGTTGCGCATGTCACGCCCCTTACGGTTTCGTCAGCCCGAGCAGTCGGGCGGCGTTCTCCTTGAGGATCTTCGGCCGGACCTCGTCCTTGATCGACAGCTTGGCGAAGTCGGCGAGCCAGCGGTCGGGGGTGAGGACGGGGAAGTCGGAGCCGAAGAGGACCTTGTCCTTGAGCAGTGTGTTCGCGTACTGCACCAGTTGGGGCGGGAAGTACTTCGGCGACCAGCCGGAGAGGTCGATGTGGACGCCCGGCTTGTGGGTCGCCACAGCGAGGGCCTCGTCCTGCCAGGGGAAGGACGGATGCGCCAGGATGATCTTCAAGTGGGGGAAGTCGGCCGCCACGTCGTCCACGTGGAGGGGGTTGGAGTACTTGAGGCGGATGCCGCCCCCGCCGGGGACCCCGGCGCCGATCCCCGTCTGGCCCGTGTGGAACAGGGCGATCGTGCCGGTCTCCTCGATCACCTCGTAGAGGTCGTAGGCCACCGAGCGGTCGTTGGGGAAGAAGCCCTGGATGCTGGGGTGGAACTTGAAGCCCTTCACCCCGTACTCCTCCACCAGACGGCGGGCCTGCCGCACGCCCGCCTTTCCCCGGAAGGGGTCGATGGACGCGAAGGGGATGAGGACGTCGGCGTTGGCGGCGGCCGCCTCGGCGACCTCCTCGTTGGGGACCGGCGGTGTGCCTGTCGCGGACTCGGCGTCGACCGTGAAGATCACGGCGGCCATCTTCCGTTCGCGGTAGTGGGCGGCCGTCTCCTCGATGGTCGGCTTTCGCTTGCCCTCCACCTTGAAGTAGGCGGAGGAGGCGTCGTGCAGGTCGTCGTCCAGGGAGGAGTGGCCCTTGGAGGAGACCTCCGCGTGGGTGTGGACGTCGATCGCGACCAGCTCGTCCACGTTGAGCGAGAGGGTCATCACGCCTCCGGGAACTTCGGCGCCGGAATGCCGACCGACTGGAGCTCGGCGCCCACCGAGGTGGGCCAGACGTCGGCCAGGGTGTCGGGGGTCCAGCCGCCGTCGGCGAACGCCGCCGCGATCTCCTGCGGATGCGACCAGAGTGCCACCTTGTCGCCGCCGATGCCGATGCACTGGCCGGTCACACCGCGGGCCGCCGCGGAGGCGAGGAAGGGCACGAGGGCGGCGCAGTCCTCGGGGGTGCCGAAGCCCTCGCCCTTGCGCAGGAACTCCGGCAGCGGCTCGCCGTTCTTCATCGCCTCGACGTACGGGGCGAAGGCGGGGATCGTCTCGGTCATCGCGGTCGCGGCGACCGGCACGATCGCGTTGACGGTGATGTTCGCGCGGCCCAGCTCCATCGACCAGGTCCGGGCGAAGGCGGCGATGCCGGCCTTGGCGGCGGCGTAGTTCGTCTGCCCGAAGTTGCCGCGCTGCCCGGCCGGGGAGCCGACCAGGATCAGGGTGCCGCCCTCGCCCTGCTCGCGCATGCGGACGGCGGCGGCGCGGGCGCAGGTGAAGGTGCCCTTGAGGTGGGTGGTGATCACCGCGTCGAAGTCCTCGTCGGTCATCTTCCACAGGACCTTGTCGCGCAGGATGCCCGCGTTGGTCACCAGGACGTCGAGCCGGCCGAACTCCTCGACCGCGCGGCCGACCAGCCGGTCCGCGGCCTCGGTCGTGCCGACCGGGACGACCTCGGCGACGGCGGTGCCGCCCGCCTCGGTGATGGACTTCACGGCCGCCTCGGCCACGGCCTCGTCGACGTCGTTGACGACCACGGAGGCGCCGTGGGCGGCCAGGGCGTGGGCGTAGGCGAGGCCGAGGCCCCGGCCGCTGCCGGTGACGACGGCGGCCTTGCCGGTGAGATCGATGCTGGGCACGGGCGGGTCCCTTCGAGTGACGGTCCGGTGTCGAGATCGAAGGTAAGAACAATAGTTGTTGACGTCAATAGTTGTTGTCGACCCGTCCTTGCGTCATGCTGAGTGCGATACGTCCGTCAGCACGCCCCGCACCAGGGGCCTCGACCAGGGAGCCCGCCATCGCCAGCCGGCAGACCACCCAGCACACCGCAGGCCCTGCACCGATCGACGCGAACGAGCCGTGGATGCGCGGACTGCACGCGGACACCGGCTATCTGCTGTACCGCCTCGGCCTGCGCTCCGGTCAGCTGTTCAACACGTTCCTCCAGGAGTCGGGGCTGCGGCTGCGCCACTACGCGGTGCTCCGCTTCCTCACCACCACCCCCGGCGCGCTCCAGCGCGAGCTGAGCGCCTCGCTCGGCTACGACCCGAGCGCGATCGTCGGACTGGTCGACGACCTGGAGAAGCTGGGCTTCGCCGAGCGGCGCCCTTCCCCCGACGACCGCCGCAGCCGGATCATCGTCCTGACCGAGGGCGGCCGGGCCTTCCTGCGGGACACCGACGAGGCCGGGCAGCGCGTCACCAACGAGCTGGTCCAGCCGCTCGACGCCACCGAGCGCGAGCAGTTGCACACATTGCTGCAGAGGGTCGCCGAGTCCGGACTGGGGTGAGGTGACGCCGATGACCGCCGAGGCCGTACCGTCCCCGTCGGCCAGGGGGACGCGTTCCGCGCCCGACCGGCTGCTGTCGGTGCTCGGGGCCTTCGACCTGGAGCATCCGGCGCTGTGCCTGACGGACATCGGCCGGCGCGCCGGGCTGAGCCTCAGCACCGCGCACCGGCTCGTGGCCGCGCTCACCGAGTGGGGCGCGCTGGAACGGGACGACTCGGGGCTGTACCACGTCGGGTTGCGGCTGTGGGAGCTCGCGGCACTCGCGCCCCGCGGGCTCGCGCTGCGGCAGGTCGCCCTGCCGTATCTGGAGGACCTGTACGAAGCGACACACGAGAACGTGCAGTTGGCCGTCCAGGACGGGCCGGAGGTCGTCTACATCGAATGGCTGTCGGGCCGGTCGGCGGTCGGGGTGCACATCCGTGTCGGTGCGCGCTGGCCGCTGCACGCCACGGGGGTAGGGCTCGCGCTGCTCGCACACGGCGAGCCGGACTTCCAGGCGCGCTACTGCGCCGGGCCGCTCGCCTCCTTCACGCCGTACACCGTGACCGATCCGGACCTGCTGCGCCGCATGCTGGCCGAGGTGCGCCGCACGGGCGTGGCGGTGAGCAGCCGCCAGGTCACCGATGACGCGCTGTCGGTCGCCGCGCCGGTACGCGGGCCGGGCGGTGCGGTCGTCGCCGCCGTGTCGGTCGTCGTGCCCCAGGCCGACGCTCAGGTGCCGGTGCTGGTGCCGGCGGTGCGGCTGGCGGCGCGGGGGATCTCTCGGGGGCTGGGGTGGCAGCCGCCGAAGGGTGCGTAGGGATCGCCTCGGCAGACGGCCGATATCCCTCTCGCCGGTGAGGACGAGGCGTGCGGTCCCTCGCGATACTGAAAGGGCCCTTGCCCCGAGGAGCCGCCCGTGTCCGCTCGTTCCTGGATCGCCCCCGTGGCCGCACGCCTGCGCACGGCCAATCCCTACGCCGTCGACTCGGCGCTCGCCGCCCTGGTGCTGTTCGCCGTCTCGCTCCAGTGGATCTTCCCCGACGAGGGTGACGACCGGCTGACCTGGCAGGGCTGGCTGATCGGCGCCGCGACCGCCGTGCCGCTGGTGTGGCGGCGCAGGGCACCGTTCGCGACCGCGTGGGCCGTCTCGGTCGCCACCCCGGCGCAGGCCGTCTACCACGCGCCGCCGCCGGACGTGATGTACGGCGGCATGGTCGTCCTGTACACGATGGCCGCCCTGGGCAAGCCCTGGCAGCGGCGGGTGATGCTGGTGGGCTGGCTGATCGGGGTCTCGCTCACCATGCTGCACAAGGAGGACCCCCGGCCGTTCGAGTACGCCTTCCATCTGCTCAGCGTGGTGTGCGCGTACGGCTTCGGCGTGCTCGCCCGGGTGCAGCGGGCGTACACCGCCGAGCTGGAGGACCGGGCCCGGCGCCTGGAGCGGGAGCGTGCCGCCGACACGGCGCGGGCCATCGCGCAGGAGCGCTCCCGGATCGCCCGGGACATGCACGACGTCCTCGCCCACGCGGTGAGTCTGATGGTGGTGCAGGCCGAGGCCGGGCCGGTGGTGATGCGCAGCGATCCGGCGCGTGCGGAGGCCGCGTTCGACGCGATCGCGGCGGCGGGGCGGGACGCGATGGCACAGCTGCGCCGGATCCTCGGCGTGCTCAAGGAGCAGCGGGCGGACGGCGGTTCGTGGCGGTTGCCGCAGCCGGGCGTGGCCGAGCTGCCCGGTCTGGTCCGCCAGGTCGGCGAGTCCGCCGGTCTGCGCGTGGAGCTGCGCACCTCGGGCTCGCCCCGCCCGCTTCCCCCGGACACCGAGGTCGCCGCCTTCCGCGTGGTCCAGGAGGCCCTCACCAACACCGTCAAGCACGCGCACGCCGACTCCGCTACCGTCGAACTCGACTGGACGGAGAGCGAGTTGACCCTGACGGTGACGGACCACGGACGCGGGCCGGTGGCCGGCCCCGGTGGACACGGTCTGATCGGCATCCGGGAGCGGGCCGCCGCCTGCGGGGGCAGCGCACGGGCCGGGCGCGGGCCGGAGGGCGGCTTCCGGGTGGTCGTACGGCTGCCCGCGGCCGTCGATCGGGAGGCGGCTCTGGGATGAGCATCCGGGTGGTCGTCGCCGACGACCAGGAACTGGTCCGCGCCGGTTTCGGCATGATCCTTCAGGCGCAGCCGGACATCGAGGTGGTCGCCGAGGCCGGGGACGGCGCCGAGGCGGTCGCCGCGGTCGAGCGGCACACGCCCGACGTACTGCTGCTCGACATCCGTATGCCGGTCATGGACGGCCTGGACGCGGCCCGGCGGGTGTGCGGGCAGTCGAGCTGCAAGGTGGTCATGCTGACCACGTTCGACCTGGACGAGTACGTGTACGAGGCGCTGTGCGCCGGGGCCAGCGGCTTCCTGCTGAAGGACGTTCGGCGCGACGACCTCGTGCACGCCGTGCGGGTCGTCGCGGCCGGGGACTCCCTGCTCGCGCCCACGGTGACCCGGCGGCTGGTCGCGGACATCGTGCGGCGCAAACGTGCGGAGACGGCCGCGGAGGCCACCCCGCAGCGGCTGGACGTCCTGACGGCACGCGAGGTGGAGACGCTGCGGATGCTGGCCCGGGGGCTGTCCAACGCGGAGATCGCGACGACCCTGTTCGTCAGCGAGCACACCGTGAAGACCCATGTGAGCAATGTGCTGGGCAAGCTGGGTCTCAGGGACCGGGTGCAGGCCGTGATCTGCGCCTATGAGACGGGGCTCGTCACCCCCGGATCCCCCTAGCGAGGGATGCTCCGGCCTCTCTCCCCCGTGCGACGGAGGCCCGCAAACCGCTCTTTCCGGCGATCCGGTGACCACCCCCGCGGCACGAGTCTGGGGGCGATGGCAACCGACCGTCCTGCCGGGAGGGACCGTGCTCTCCACGCTCGCCCGGGCGGCGACCCGCCGCCCGCTCACCGTCATCGCCCTCTGGGTGCTCTTCCTGCTGCTCGGCTTCGGGCTCGGGACGGGCGTCTTCAGCCGGCTCTCGGACAACGTGGCCGACATCCCCGGCACCGAGTCCGAGGCCGCCGCGCGGTACCTCGACCGCGCCGACCCCGCCGGCGAGTCGATCACCGGCGTCGTCGAGGGCGCCGCCGTCTCCGACCCCGGCCTGCGCGCGCAGGTCGAGCGGGCCGTCGCCGACGTGCGCTCGCTCGCCGGAGTGGCCGCCGTACCGGACCCGTACGCCACCCGTGGCCTGGCCGCCGGGGACGGGCGGGCCCTGATCATCCCCGTCACCCTCGAAGGCGGACTCGACGACGACGCCGAGGACGCGGCCGTGGACGCGGCGGCCGAGCGGATCCGGCAGATCGACGCGCCCGAAGTCCATGTCAGCGGCGGTCCGTTGCTCGGTACGCAGATCGCCGAGCGGGCCCAGGAGGACGTGCGCAACGCGGAGTTGATCTCGCTGCCGGTCGTTCTCGCCCTGCTGCTGGTGGTGTTCGGCGGGCTGCGTGCGGCGGCGCTGCCGCTGGTGATCGCGGTCAGCGGGATCGCGGGGGCGTTCCTCGCGCTGTTCCTGTTCAGCGAGGTCACCGACATCTCGGTGTACGCGATCCAGGTGACCACGATGCTGGGGCTCGGACTCGCCGTGGACTACGCCCTGTTGATGGTGGTCCGCTTCCGCGAGGAACGCCGGAACACCGAGGACGTGGCCGAGGCGGTGCATCGCACGGTCGCGGCGGCCGGCCGTACGGTCCTCTTCTCCGGGATCACGGTCGCGGTCAGCCTGACCGGCCTGTTGGTGTTCCCGAGTGTCTTCCTGCGCAGCATGGGCCTGGCCGTGGCCGCCGTCGTGGTCGTCGACATGCTGGCGGCGCTCACGCTGCTGCCCGCGCTGCTCGCCAGGTTCGGCGGGAGGATCGCCCCCGCGAAGGTTCGGCCGGAGGGCGAGGAGGCCCGCGTCTTCGCCCGTCTGGCCCGCTTCTCGGCCCGCCGCCGCGTCGCCGTCGTGGCCACCGTCGTCCCGGTCCTGCTGGCCCTGGCACTGCCCGTCACCGGCATGACGATCAACCTCGGCGACGCCAAGCAACTGCCGGCGAGCACCGAGGCACGGCAGTTGTACGACACCGTCGACGCGCACTTCCCGCCCGGCACCGGCGTCTCCCCGATCACCGTCGTGGTGAAGCCGGGCACGGACGCCGCGACCGCCGACCGCATCCGGGCGCTGGCCCCGTCGGCCGAGTCGCACGAACTGCCCGGCGGCGCCACCGTCGTCCGCGTCCAGCCGCCCGGCAGCGTCGACGGCAAGGAGGCCACCGACCTGGTCCAGCGGATACGGGACGTCCGCGGCGACGAGCCGGTCGAGGTCACCGGACCGGCCGCCCGCCTGGTGGATTTCCGGGAGATGCTCGCCGAGCGGGCGCCCTGGGCCGCGGTCACCGTCCTCGTCGGCATCTTCGCCCTGCTCTTCGCCTTCACGGGCTCGCTGCTGATCCCGCTGCGCACCATCCTGACCACCCTGCTCAGTCTGGGTGCCGCGCTCGGTGTGGTGGTGTGGGTCTTCCAGGACGGCCACCTGGCCGGGCTGCTGGGCGGCGAGGGACTCGACGCGCTGAGCCTGACGGCACCGCCCCTGATCGTGGTGATCGCCTTCGGACTCGCCATGGACTACGAGCTGTTCATCCTGGCCCGGATGCGCGAGGCGAGGCAGCGGACCGGGGACGACCGGGAGGCCGTGGTCGCCGGTCTGCGCCGCTCCGGCCGGGTGGTCACCTGCGCGGCGCTGCTCCTCGCGGTGGTCTTCGGCGCCTTCATGACGGGCGGCTTCGCCCCGATCCTGCAGATCGGCCTGGGGCTCACCCTCGCGGTGCTGATCGACGCGACGGTCGTACGGATGCTGCTGGTCCCGGCCACGATGGCGCTGCTCGGCCGGCGTGCGTGGTGGGCGCCGAAGCCCCTGCGGCGGGCGCACGAACGGTACGGCCCGCGCGAGCAGTCACCCACGCCCGCGCCGTCCGTCACGACGAAGGCCTGACGCCTCCTCGGCACCGGCACCTCACCCGTGCCGGTGCCCTGGCGTGCCCTGGAGGCGGACGGTCATCTCCACGGCCACCTCGTCGCCGGCAGCGAGCCCCTGCGGCTTGCGTACGGCGTTCTTGAGCGGCAGCAGATAGCCGCCGTCCTTGGGGAAGAGCGAGGTCTCGAAGTCGACTTCGCCGATACGTGCCCCGACCGGGACGACACCCCAGCCGTAGGTGGCCATCGCGGCCACCTCCCGGATGTCGGCGGCCTCCTCGTCCGGCACCCGGACAAAGTAGTACGGCGCCGGCCCGCGCCATTCGATCACCGGGCCGGTGAAGGCGAACACATTCATAGGGTGAACTTACCTGTGACGCAAGGTATTTCTCTGCTTCACCTCTTGACGACCGGTGTGCCGGGGGGCACATTGACGACACTTTGAGAGCGCTCTCAGGTTCGCCTTCGCGAGCACCCGCGCACCCCACACCCCGTACCCGAGAGGCAGCACCTCCCATGAGTGAAACCTCCGGCACACCCCACAGACGACCGCGCCCGCTGCGGCGCACCCTCGTCGCCGCCCTGAGCACCCTGGGTCTGGCGGCGGCCGCCGCCACGGTCGCCATCCCGTCCGCGAACGCCGACGCGCCCGCGCCTCCGTCGGGCTGGACACAGGTCTTCGTGGACGACTTCACCGGCGCCGCGGGCACCGGCGTCAACACCGCGAACTGGCAGTACGCGACCGGCCACGGCTACCCCGGCGGCCCCGCCAACTGGGGCACCGGCGAGGTCGAGACCATGACGTCCAGCACGAACAACGTGGCCCTGGACGGCAGCGGCAACCTGCGTATCACCCCGCGCCGCGACGCCTCCGGCAACTGGACGTCCGGCCGTATCGAGACCAACCGCTCCGACTTCCAGCCGCCGTCGGGCGGCAAGCTGCGGGTGCAGTCCCGTATCCAGATGCCGAACGTCACCGGCGCGGCCGCCCGCGGCTACTGGCCGGCGTTCTGGATGCTGGGCGCGCCCTACCGCGGCAACTACTGGAACTGGCCGAGCGTCGGCGAGCTGGACATCATGGAGAACGTCCAGGGCCTCAACACCGTGTGGGCGACGATGCACTGCGGTACGAGCCCCGGCGGGCCGTGCAACGAGACGACGGGCATCGGCGGTTCCCGGGCCTGCCCCGGCACCACCTGCCAGGCGGGCTTCCACACGTACGCGGTGGAATGGGACCGCTCGACCAGCCCGGAGCAGATCCGCTTCTACGTCGACGACATCAACTACCACACCGTCCGGGCCGATCAGGTGGATGCGACGACCTGGAGCAACGCCACCAACCACGGCTTCTACGTCATTCTGAACGTGGCGATGGGCGGCGGTTTCGTCGACGCGTTCGGCGGCGGCCCGGACGGCGCGACCGTGCCCGGCCACTCCATGGTCGTCGACTACGTCCAGGTGCTGTCCAGTGGGAGCGGTACCACTCCCCCGCCGACGGGCAACCGTGACGCCTACAGCGCGATCCAGGCCGAGTCGTACGACAGCCAGAGCGGCGCGATCACCGAGTCCACCTCGGACTCGGGCGGCGGCCAGAACATCGGCTCCCTGGCCAACGGGGACTGGGCGCTGTACAAGGGCGTCAACTTCGGTTCCACGGCGGCCACTCAGTTCGTCGGCCGGGTCGCGAGCGGTGCGGCGGGGGGCGTGAGCGGTCTGGTGGAGGTGCGCCTGGACAGCCGTGGCAACGCGCCTGTCGGCAGTTTCGCGGTGGGCAACACGGGCGGTTGGCAGTCGTGGCGGACCGTCCCGGCGAACATCAGCGGGGTGACCGGCACGCACGATGTCTACCTCACCTTCACCAGCGGACAGCCGTCGGACTTCGTGAATGTGAACTGGTTCAACTTCGGCCGCTGACAGATGAATTGACCTTGACGATGCCCCGTGAGGCCTGGACCGGCCTCGCGGGGCATCCGTTCGCGGGCCCTAACGCAGCTCCGCCCGGAACGCCGCCGGCGTCATCTCCGTGTGCTGGTGGAAGAACTTGGAGAAGTTCGCGGCGTCCGGGAAGCCGATCGCCGCTCCGACCCGGCCGATCGGCATGTCCGTGTGGGCGAGGAGCCGCTTGGCCTCCAGGATCACGCGCTTGTCGATGAAGCCCTTGGGGGTCTCGCCGGTCGCGGCGCGAACGGCGCGCACCAGGGTTCGGCGGGAGTAGCCGAGTTGGTCGGCGTAGGCGCTGACGCTGTGGTTGGTGGCGAAGCCGCTCTCGACCGCGTCCCGGAAGAGGGTGAAGGTCGTGTCGCCCTGGTGGCGCGCGGCCTCCGCCGAGCTCGCGGCGAGATGGGCCAGGCGCAGCAGGAACGCGGTCAGTGAATGACGCAGGACCGCGGTGTGCAGGCTCAGGGGGAGGGTCGTCGTGTCCTCGTACTCGCGCTGGAGCTGGGCGAGGGCCGAGCGCAGAGCGGTGAGTTGGGCACCGTCGGGGTGGAGCAGGGGCGGGAGGTCGTAGCGGTAGAGGCCGGTGGCCTCGACCGTGGCGCGGGGCAGGAAGCCCGGCTGCATGGTCAGGACGGTGCCCCGGTAGTCGCCGGTCCCGGAGAATCGGTGGACCTGCCCCGGGCGGATCCACAGCAGGTCGCCGGCCCTCGCCTCGTACTCGGCGAAGTCGATCATGTGTCGTACGGGGCCCTCGCCGAAGAGCATCACCACGTGGAAGTCGATGCGGTGGACGCGCTCCAGCGGCGCGTCGGCCGCGTGCCAGGTGCGACCGGAGCCCATCGGGCCGACCTGCATGCCGACGCCGAGGACGCTCAGATCGACCGGGAACGGAAACGTGCGTATCGCCTGGCCGCCTTGGGCCCTTGTGTCCACCATGTCCGTCTCATGCCGTCTCAGTCGTGCGCGCCCCGCGCTCAGCCGTGCGCCGCGTGCCCAGCCGTGTCCCACTTTCACCACAGCCTGACACACGCCGACCTTCCCTCTCAAAAGTCAGACTTTTACTTTTGAACGCGTTGGACCAGCCGCTTCCCTCCGATCGAGGACTTTTTGAAGATGAGCACGCAGACACCGGACAGCTTCGAATGGACCGAACTCGACCGGCGTGCCGTCGACACGGCCCGTCTCCTGGCGGCCGATGCCGTACAGAAGGTCGGCAACGGCCACCCGGGCACCGCCATGAGCCTCGCCCCGGCCGCGTACACGATCTTTCAGAAGGTGATGCGTCACGATCCCGCCGACCCTGAGTGGACCGGACGGGATCGTTTCGTTCTCTCCCCCGGCCACACCTCGCTGACCCTCTACACCCAGCTGTTCCTCGCCGGGTACGAGCTGGAGCTCGACGACCTCAAGGCCTTCCGGACCCATGGTTCGAAGACGCCGGGTCACCCCGAGTACGGCCACACCGCCGGCGTCGAGACCACCACCGGTCCGCTCGGCCAGGGTGTCGCCAACGCCGTCGGCATGGCGATGGCGGCCCGCTACGAGCGCGGCCTGTTCGACCCGGAGGCTCCCGAGGGCGAGTCCCCGTTCGACCACACCATCTGGGCGATCGTCTCCGACGGCGACCTGGAGGAGGGCGTCTCCGCCGAGGCCTCCTCCCTCGCCGGCCACCAGAAGCTCGGCAACCTCGTCTTCCTCTACGACGACAACCACATCTCCATCGAGGGCGACACGGCGACGGCCTTCTCCGAGGACGTGCTGAAGCGGTACGAGGCGTACGGCTGGCATGTGCAGCGGATCGAGCCGGAGCTCGGCGGCGACATCGACGTGCACGCGCTGTACGCGGCGCTCAAGGCGGCGCAGGCGGAGACCGAGCGCCCCTCGATCATCGCGATGCGCACCATCATCGCCTGGCCCGCCCCGAGCGCCCAGAACACCGAGGCCTCCCACGGCTCGGCGCTCGGCGCGGACGAGATCGCCGCCACCAAGCGCATCCTCGGCTTCGACCCCGAGCGGTCCTTCGAGGTCACCGACGAGGTCCTCGCCCACACCCGCCGGGCCCTGGACCGGGGCGCCGAGGCACACGCGGCCTGGGACAAGCAGCTCGGCACATGGCGCGCCGCCAACTCCGAGCGCGCCCAGCTGTTCGACCGGATCGTCGCCGGTCAGCTGCCGGAGGGCTGGGAGTCCGCCCTCCCGGTCTTCGAGGAGGGCAAGTCGGTCGCCACCCGCGCCGCGTCCGGCAAGGTGCTCCAGGCGCTGGGTCCCGTCCTGCCCGAGCTGTGGGGCGGCTCCGCCGACCTCGCCGGGTCGAACAACACGACCATCGACAAGGCGAGTTCGTTCCTCCCGAAGGGCAACCCGCTGCCCGAGGCCGACCCCTACGGCCGTACCGTCCACTTCGGCATCCGCGAGTTCTCGATGGCCGCGGAGATGAACGGCATCGCCCTGCACGGCAACACCCGTATCTACGGCGGTACGTTCCTGGTCTTCTCCGACTACATGCGCAACGCCGTACGCATGTCCGCCCTGATGCAGCTGCCGGTGACGTACGTGTGGACGCACGACTCCATCGGCCTCGGTGAGGACGGCCCGACCCACCAGCCGGTCGAGCATCTGGCCTCGCTGCGCGCCATCCCGGGCCTGAACATCGTCCGCCCCGCCGACGCCAACGAGACGGCGATCGTCTGGGCCGAGATCCTGCGTCGCCACTCCACCGACCCGGCGCCGCACGGCCTGGCGCTCACCCGCCAGGGTGTGCCGACCTACGCGCCCAACCCCGAGGCGGCGAAGGGCGGTTACGTCCTGCAGGACTCGTCCGGCGACACCCCCGAGGTCGTCCTCATCGCCACCGGCTCCGAGGTCCAGCTCGCCGTCGCCGCACGCGAGGTGCTGGAGGCCGAGGGGATCGGCACACGGGTTGTCTCGATGCCGTCCGTGGAGTGGTTCGAGCAGCAGTCGCGCGAGTACCGGGAGAGCGTGCTGCCGCCGGCCGTGAAGGCTCGGGTCGCCGTCGAGGCCGGTATCGGACTGACCTGGTACCGGTTCGTGGGCGACGCCGGACGCATCGTCTCGCTGGAGCACTTCGGTGCCTCCGCCGATGCCAGGACCCTGTTCGCCGAGTACGGCTTCACCCCCGAGAACGTCGCCGCCACGGCCCGGGAATCCCTTGCCGCCACGCGTGGTTGATCCGACCGCCAGAAAGAAGTTGATCACTGTGAGCACCGAAGCAGCCGCGACCGCGGAGAACCTGAAGCGCCTCTCCGACGAAGGCGTCTCGATCTGGCTGGACGACCTCTCGCGCGAGCGGATCGAGTCCGGCAACCTCGCCGAGCTGATCGCGAACAGGAACGTCGTGGGCGTCACCACCAACCCGTCCATCTTCCAGGCCGCCATCGGCTCCGGAGAGGGCTACGAGGAGCAGCTCGCCGACCTGGCGGTGCGGGGCGTCACCGTCGACGAGGCCGTGCGCATGATGACCACCGCCGACGTCCGCGCCGCCGCCGACCTCCTGCGGCCGGTGTACGACGCCACCGACGGCCGGGACGGCCGGGTCTCCATCGAGGTCGACCCGCGCCTCGCCCACGACACGACGGCCACCGTCGCCGAGGCCAGGCAGCTGGCCTGGCTGGTCGACCGGCCCAATGTGATGATCAAGATCCCGGCGACCGCGGCAGGACTGCCCGCCATCACCGAGGTCATCGCCCAGGGCATCAGCGTCAACGTCACGCTGATCTTCTCCCTTGAGCGCTACCGCGAGGTCATGGCCGCCTACCTGGCCGGTCTGGAGAAGGCCGCCGCCAAGGGCCTGGACCTCTCCGTCATCCACTCCGTGGCCTCCTTCTTCGTCTCCCGCGTCGACGCCGACATCGACAAGCGGCTGACCGCGATCGGCACGGACGAGGCGCTCGCGCTCAAGGGCCGTGCGGCACTGGCGAACGCACGCCTCGCCTACGCGGCGTACGAGGAGGTCTTCGAGGGTGAGCGCTGGACGGCCCTGACCGGCGCCAGGCCCAACAAGCAGCGCCCGCTGTGGGCGTCGACGGGGGTTAAGGACCCCGCGTACAAGGACACTCTGTACGTCGACCAGCTGGTCGCGCCCGGCACCGTCAACACGATGCCCGAGGCCACGCTGAACGCCACCGCCGACCACGGCGAGATCACCGGCGACACGGTGACCGGCGGCTACGCGCAGGCCGGCGCCGACCTGGCCGCGGTGGAGGCGCTCGGGATCTCCTACGCCGACGTCGTCACCCGGTTGGAGGACGAGGGCGTCGCCAAGTTCGAGGTGGCGTGGCAGGACCTGTTGGACGCCGTCAAGAAGTCGCTCGGCAGCAAGGGAGCTGACGCGGAATGACCTCCGACTGGGACAACCCCCTGCGCGACACACGGGATCGCCGGCTCCCCCGGATCGCCGGCCCGTCCGGGCTCGTCATCTTCGGGGTCACGGGCGACCTGTCCCGCAAGAAGCTGATGCCGGCCGTGTACGACCTCGCCAACCGCGGCATGCTGCCGCCGGGCTTCTCACTGGTCGGCTTCGCCCGCCGGGACTGGGAGGACGAGGACTTCGCGCAGATCGTGCACGACTCGGTGCGCGAGCACGCCCGTACGGAGTTCCGTGAGGAGGTCTGGCAGCAGCTCTCCGAGGGCATGCGCTTCATCCCCGGCGACTTCGACGACGACACGGCGTTCGAGCAACTGCTCCAGACCGTCGAGGAGCTGGACAAGGCGCGCGGTACGAGCGGCAACTACGCCTTCTATCTCTCCGTACCGCCGAAGTTCTTCCCCAAGGTCGTGCGGCAGCTGAAGAAGCACGGCCTGGCGGACGCCCCCGAGGGATCCTGGCGGCGGGCGGTCATCGAGAAGCCGTTCGGGCGCGATCTCGCGAGCGCCCGGGAGCTGAACGCGCTCGTGCACGACGTGTTCGACCCGGAGCAGGTCTTCCGGATCGACCACTACCTGGGCAAGGAGACCGTCCAGAACATCCTGGCGCTGCGGTTCGCCAACCAGATGTTCGAGCCGATCTGGAACCGGTCGTACGTCGACCATGTGCAGATCACGATGGCCGAGGACATCGGCATCGGCGGCCGTGCGGGCTACTACGACGGCATCGGGTCGGCCCGTGACGTCATCCAGAACCATCTGCTCCAGCTGATGGCGCTGACCGCCATGGAGGAGCCGGCCGCCTTCGACGCCGCCTCGCTGCTCACCGAGAAGCTGAAGGTGCTGAGGGCGGTGAAGTTGCCGGAGGAGCTCGGCAAGCACACCGTGCGCGGGCAGTACGCGGCCGCCTGGCAGGGCGGCGAGAAGGTGCTCGGGTACCTCGACGAGGACGGCATCGACCCGGGGTCGAAGACCGACACCTACGCCGCCATCAGGCTGAACGTGGACAACCGGCGCTGGGCCGGTGTGCCGTTCTACCTGCGTACCGGCAAGCGGCTCGGGCGGCGGGTGACGGAGATCGCCGTCGTGTTCCAGCGGGCGCCGCACTCCCCCTTCGACTCCACCGCCACCGAGGAGCTCGGCCAGAACGCGATCGTCATCCGCGTCCAGCCGGACGAGGGCATGACGGTCCGGTTCGGCTCCAAGGTGCCGGGCACGTCGATGGAGATCCGGGACGTGACGATGGACTTCGCCTACGGCGAGTCGTTCACGGAGTCCAGCCCGGAGGCGTACGAGCGGCTCATCCTGGATGTCCTCCTCGGGGACGCCAATTTGTTCCCCCGTCACCAGGAAGTGGAAGAGTCCTGGAAGATCCTCGACCCGATCGAGGAGTACTGGGACACGCACGGCAGGCCGGCGCGGTACGCGTCCGGGAGCTGGGGACCCGAGGAAGCGGACGAGATGCTCGCACGAGACGGACGGAGCTGGCGCAGGCCATGAAGATCGACCTGAGCGACACCACGGCAAGCAAGATCAACAAGGCGTTGGTGCAGGGCCGCCGCGCGATCGGCACGCCGGCCGTGGGCATGGTCCTGACGATGGTCATCGTCACGGACGAGGAGAACGCCTACGACTCGATCAAGGCGGCCGAGGAGGCCTCGCACGAGCACCCCTCGCGCACCCTGGTCGTGATCAGGCGGCACGCCCGCACCCCGCGCGACCGGACCCGCTCCCACCTCGACGCCGAGGTCCGGGTGGGCGCCGACGCGGGCACCGGCGAGACGGTCGTGCTGCGGCTGTACGGCGAGGTGTCCGAGCACGCCGACTCGGTGGTGCTGCCGCTGCTGCTGCCGGACGCGCCGGTCGTCGTGTGGTGGCCGGTGGACGCGCCGGAGAACCCCTCCAAGGACCCGCTGGGCGCGCTCGCCCAGCGCCGGATCACCGATCTGTACACCACCGAGACACCGCTGTCGGACCTGGAGGTCCGCGCCCGCAACTACGCGCCCGGCGACACCGACCTCGCCTGGACCCGGCTCACCCCCTGGCGCTCCATGCTCGCCGCGGCCCTGGACCAGGCCCGGGTGCCGATCGTCGCGGCGGTGGTGGAGGCCGAGGCCGACAACCCGGCCGCCGAGCTGCTGGCCCGCTGGCTGGAGGCCCGCCTCCATGTCACCGCCGAGCGGGTGGTCACCGCCGGTCCGGTCGTGACGGGCGTGCGCCTGGGCACCGAGAACGGCGAGATCGTCATCGACCGTCCCGAGGGCCCGCTGGCCACGCTGTCCCTGCCGGGGCAACCGCCGCGCACCCTCGCGCTGAAGGTCCGCACCACCTCCGAACTCATCGCCGAGGAGCTCAGGCGCCTCGACGCGGACGAGATGTACGCCGTCGCCCTGCGGGGCGAGGCCACCAAGGAGACCTCCTCTCATGTCTGAGACCCCCAGGCTCAACCGGCGCCCCGAGTGGGTCGCCCTGGAGGACCACCGCGCGGACACCCTGCAGCGCCCGCGCCTGCGTGAGCTGTTCGCGGCCGACCCCTCCCGCGCCGAGCGGTACGTCGTACGCGTCGGCGATCTGCGCATCGACTACTCCAAGCACCTGATCAACGACGAGACCCTCGCCATGCTGCGCGAACTCGCCGTCGCCACCGATGTGTCCGGGCTGCGCGACGCGATGTTCCGCGGCGAGAAGATCAACGTCACCGAGGACCGGGCGGTGCTGCACACCGCGCTGCGGGCGCCGCGGGACGCGGTGATCGAGGTGGACGGCGAGAACGTGGTGCCCAAGGTGCACGCCGTGCTCGACAAGATGGGCGACTTCGCCGACCGCGTCCGCTCCGGCGAGTGGACCGGCCACACCGGCCGCCGTATCCGCAACGTCGTCAACATCGGCATCGGCGGCTCCGACCTCGGTCCCGCGATGGCGTACGAGGCGCTGCGCCCCTTCACGGCACGGGAGTTGACGTTCCGCTTCGTCTCCAACGTCGACGGCGCCGACCTGCACGAGGCGGTCCGCGACCTGGACCCGGCGGAGACGCTGTTCATCGTCGCGTCCAAGACGTTCACCACGATCGAGACGATCACCAACGCCACCTCGGCACGCTCCTGGCTGCTGGCCGGGCTCGGCGGCGACGACAAGGCGGTCGCCAGGCACTTCGTCGCGCTGTCGACCAACGCCGAGAAGGTGACCGGCTTCGGCATCGACCCGGACAACATGTTCGAGTTCTGGGACTGGGTCGGCGGGCGGTACTCCTACGACTCGGCGATCGGCCTGTCCCTGATGATCGCCATCGGCCCCGGGCGGTTCCGGGAGATGCTCGACGGCTTCCACCTCGTCGACGAACACTTCAGGAACGCGCCCGCCGAGACCAACGCCCCGCTGATCCTGGGCCTGTTGGGCATCTGGTACGGCAACTTCTTCGACGCCGAGTCCCATGCGGTGCTGCCGTACTCCCACTACCTGTCGAAGTTCACGGCGTATCTGCAGCAGCTGGACATGGAGTCCAACGGCAAGTCGGTGGACCGTGACGGGCACACCGTGGGCTGGGAGACCGGCCCGGTGGTGTGGGGCACGCCCGGCACCAACGGGCAGCACGCCTACTACCAGCTGATCCACCAGGGCACCCGGCTGATCCCCGCCGACCTGATCGGCTTCGCCCGTCCGGTCGCCGAGCTGAGCGACGAACTCAAGGCGCAGCACGACCTGTTGATGGCGAACCTCTTCGCCCAGGGCCAGGCGCTCGCCTTCGGCAAGACGGCGGACGAGGTGCGCGCGGAGGGCGTGCCCGAGGAGCAGGTCCCGCACCGCACCTTCCTCGGCAACCGCCCGACCACCACGATCCTCGCCCCCGAGCTGACCCCGTCGGTCCTCGGCCAGCTGGTCGCCCTGTACGAGCACAAGGTGTTCGTCCAGGGCGCCGTCTGGAACATCGACTCCTTCGACCAGTGGGGCGTGGAGCTGGGCAAGGTCCTCGCCAAGCGGGTCGAGCCCGCCCTCACCGAGGGCGCGGACGTCCCCGGCCTCGACGCCTCCACCGCCGCCCTCGTGGCCGCCTACCGTGAACTCAAGGAAGTGGATCTGACATGACAGCCATGAAGTTGGGCCTCATCGGTCTCGGCAAAATGGGCGGCAACATGCGCGAGCGGATCCGCCGCGCCGGCCACACCGTCATCGGCTACGACCGCAACCCCGAGGTCTCCGACGTCAAGAGCCTCGAAGAGCTGGTCCAGCGGCTCGACGCACCGCGCACGATCTGGGTGATGGTCCCGGCCGGCACCGCCACCCAGACCGTCATCGACGAGCTCAAGGACCTGCTGGAGCCGGGTGACACGGTCGTCGACGGCGGCAACTCCCGCTGGACGGACGACGAGAAGCACGCCGCCGAACTCGGCATCAAGGGCATCGGCTTCGTGGACGCGGGGGTCTCCGGCGGCGTGTGGGGCCTGCAGAACGGCTACGCGCTGATGGTCGGCGGCGACAAGGAGCACGTGCGGCGCCTGGAACCGATCTTCGAGGCGCTCAAGCCGGAAGGCCCGTACGGCTATGTCCACGCCGGCCGGGTCGGCGCCGGGCACTTCTCGAAGATGGTCCACAACGGCATCGAGTACGCCATGATGCAGGCCTACGCCGAGGGCTGGGAGCTGCTGGAGAAGGTCAACTCGGTGGACAACGTCCGTGAGGTGTTCCGCTCCTGGCAGCAGGGCACGGTCATCCGCTCCTGGCTGCTGGACCTCGCGGTGAACGCCCTCGACGAGGACGAGCACCTGGGCAAACTGCGCGGCTACGCGGAGGACTCCGGCGAGGGGCGGTGGACCGTCGAGGCGGCCATCGACAACGCGGTGCCGCTGCCGGCCATCACGGCATCGCTGTTCGCCCGGTTCGCCTCCCGCCAGGACGACTCCCCGCAGATGAAGATGATCGCGGCGCTGCGCAACCAGTTCGGCGGCCACGCCGTCGAGTCGAAGGAGTAGCGAGCCGTGGGGGATCTCCTGCTGGTCCGCCACGGTGAGACGGAGTGGAGCAGGTCGGGACAGCACACCAGCTGGACCGACCTGCCCCTCACCCAGGACGGCGAGGAACAGGCCAAGTCCCTCGCCCCTCTCCTGTCCGACCGGACCTTCTCGCTCGCCCTCACCAGCCCCCTGCGTCGCGCGGTCCGTACCGCCGAACTGGCGGGCGTGACGGGGGCCGTACCCGACCCCGATCTGCACGAGTGGGACTACGGCGGCTACGAGGGCGTCACCACCGTCGAGATCCACCGCACCCGTCCCGACTGGTACCTGTGGACCGACGGCGTGGCGCCCGGCCCGGCCGACCATCCCGGCGAGTCACCGGCCGAGGTGGGGGCCCGCGCCGACCGGGTGTTGTCCCGCGTCGAGGCGGCGCTCGCCGACGGCGATGTCGTCCTCGTCGCCCACGGCCACTTCCTGCGCGTGGTGACGGCCCGTCGGCTGGGCCTGGCCCCGGCGGACGGCCGGCTGTTCCAGCTGGCGACGGGCACGGTGAGCCGGCTGTCGACGGAGCACGGCCGACCCGTGATCGCCGAATGGAACGTACGGGCATAGCCGGTTGACACCGTGAACGCGGGCCCGCCAGAGTCGTGGCCGATGGAGATCAACGATCTGACACCGGCCGAGCAGCGCGTCTGGCGGGCCTTCCCCACGGGAGCGACCGTGGACCTCCGCGCTGAGGGGGAGGCGGACGGACCCGAACGGACGGTCCGGGCGGCCGTGTTGCGGACGCTGCTCCTCAACGGCCCCCGGGAGGCGGGGGAAGTGGCGGCGCTGAAGGTGCTGGGGGCGCGGATCACCGGCGTACTGGACCTGCGTTTCGCGGCCGTCGACAGCGTGGTGCGACTCGGCTACTGCACCTTCGACGCGGCCCCTCGCCTGGCGGGTGCCCAGTTGAACTATCTCAGCCTGCGCGACTCCGTGCTGCCCGGTCTGGCGGCCGCGCGGAGCAGGATCGACGGCAGCGTGCGACTGACCCGCTGCCGGATCGGTGGGCCGGTGCGGCTCGGCGGAGCGCAGATCTCCGGTGCGCTGTTCCTGGACGAGGCGGAAATCACCGCCGCCGATACGGAAGAGCCCGTGCTCCAGCTCAACCAGGTCACCATCGACGACGACCTCTGCGCCCGCCGTCTGCGCACCCGGGGCAGGATCCGGCTGGACGGCGCCGGCGTCGCGGGTTCGATCGATCTCGAGGACGCCGAACTGCACAACCCCGGCGGCAACGTCATCGACGCGGAGAGCCTGGACGTGGGCGCCAACGTCCTCGGCAGACGACTGAGCGCGCACGGTCGCATCGACATGCGCGGCGCCCGCATACCCGGCCGGCTCGACCTGCTGTCCAGCCGGCTGTCCAACCCCGGCGGCACCGCGATGCGGGCGAGCAGCTGTGTCATCGGCGAGGTGTGGCTGCGCAGGGGCCCGCGGATCGAGGGCATGCTCAATCTGCGCCGTTCACAGATCGAACACCTCAACCTGGACCCGGAAATGCTCCCGGACCAGGTCCGCCTCCTCGACCTCACCTACACGTCCCTCACCCCGCATGTGCCGCCGGAGCTGCGGCTGCCGATGCTGGAGCGGGACGAGGACACGTTCGACCCGCACGGGTACGAGCAGTTGACCGCCGCCTACCGCCGCACCGGCGACGACCATGCCGCCCGGCTCGTCCAGCTCGCCAAGCAGCGCCGGCACCGCACCACGCTGCCCTGGTACGGCCGGCTGTGGGGCCATGTCCAGGACGCGACGGTGGGCTACGGCTTCCGGCCGATGCGTGCGCTCGGCTGGCTGCTGTCCCTGCTCGCCGTCGGCTCGGTCGCGTTCGCGCTGCACCACCCGCCACCGCTGAAGGTGGACGAGGCACCGCAGTTCAACCCGGTCTTCTACACCCTCGACCTGCTGCTGCCGGTGATCTCCTTCGGCCAGGAACCGGCGTTCGCCCCGGAGGGCGGGCAACAGGCCCTGACCTACGCCCTCGTCCTGATCGGCTGGATCCTGGCCACCACGGTAGTCGCCGGTGTGACCCGCGCCGTCAGCCGCCAATGACCGCCCGCGCGGTGTGCTGCGCGGCCAGCCGCACCGGCGCGTTCTGGGCGCCGTACCCCCGGTAGCCGTCCCGCTGCACGAGCTCGAAGAAGACCCGGCCGACGGTCATGGTGTAGCAGTGCCGGAACTCGCCGTGCGCGTCCCGGTCGTAGAGGATGCCGAGTTCGCGATACGTCTCCAGCTCGCCGTCCGCGAACTCGTGCCGTGCGGCCAGGTCGTCGTAGTAGTTGGCGGGGATGGGCAGCAGGCGCCCGCCCGCCTTGCGGAACCGGCGAGCGGCGGCGACCACGTCGTCCGTGGCCAGTGCGATGTGCTGGGCGTGCACGGTGTTGTCGGTGGGCGCCGCGCCGACGCCCAGGGCGATCCGGACGCTGCCGTCGGCGTTGGTGACGGCGCGGCTGCGCATCAGGCCGTACGGGTCGGCGACGTCGACGCTCTCCTGGGCGTGCAGGCCGAGGACGCTGCGGTGGAAGAGGGTGGCCTCGTCGTAGTGGTGCCAGGGCTGGGTGAGGGCGAGATGGTCGATGCGGTGGACGCCCGCGGTCGCGGGCTCGTGCTCGACGTCCGCGAAGTCGGCGCGCCAGTTGGGCAGTTCGGGGCGGTCCGTGGCGCAGAAGAACAGTTCCGTGCCGTCGGGTGCGGCGACCGCGTCGAGCGGGGCGTCCTCGGCGGCACGGCGGCGGGGCAGGACCGGGGCCAGCATGGCCTCGGCGCGGCGGGCGGCGGCCGTCGGGTGCGGTGACTCCAGGCCGATCGCGGCGAGGCCGGTGCCGTTTCGGCGGGCGGCGCCCGAGGTGTTGACCAGGAGGCGGGCCTCGCCCTGCTGCCAGAGGTCGACCGGTTTGCTGCGGTGGCGTGCGGTGCGGGTGAAGCCCAGGGCGCCGAGTACGGCGGAGACCGGTTCGGCGTCGGGTGTCACCAGTTCGGCGAAGGCGACGCCGGTGGGGACGACGGGTTCGGGCGGGGTGGTGACGCCGACCGTCTCCTGCAGGACCAGCAGGGAGCGGTGGGCGTCCACGGCCGTCGGGCCGGCGTCGGCCTGGCGGAAGACGTCGTTGAAGACCTCCAGGGAGAGCGGGCCGTCGTATCCGGTGCGCAGGACGTGACGTACCAGCCCGGCGATGTCGAAGCCGCCCTGGCCGGGGAAGCAGCGGTAGTGGCGGCTCCACTGCAGGACGTCCATCGCGAGCAGCGGGGCGTCGGCGAGTTGGAGGAAGAAGATCTTCTCGCCGGGGATCTCCGCGATGCCCTTGGGGTCGGATCCGCGCGAGAGGATGTGGAAGCTGTCCAGGCAGGTGCCGAGCGCCGGATGGTCGGCGGCCTCGACGATGCGCCAGGCGTGGGCGTACGTGTTGACGTGCCGTCCCCAGGCGAGCGCCTCGTACGCCACCCGGATGCCGAACTCCTGGGCCAGATCGGCGAGTCGGCGCAGATGGTACGCGGCGAGCGCGTCGTCGTCCGCGGCGAGCGGATGGACGCTGGAGCAGGCGAGGACGGTGTCCGCGCCGAGCCTGCGCATCAGCTCGAACTTGTGCCGGGCGCGGCGCAGATTGCGGGCGAACTCGTCGGCGGGCACCGCCTCGATGTCCCGCATCGGCTGGTAGAGGTCGATGCTCAGCCCCAGGTCCGCACAGCGCGCACGGATCTCCTCCGGGGTCAGCGGGCTGGCCAACAGGTCGTTCTCGAAGATCTCCACACCGTCGAAGCCGGCCCGGGAGGCGGCCGTGAGCTTCTCGGTGAGGGATCCGCTGAGGGAGACGGTGGCGATGGAAGTACGCATGCCTGGACCTCTTCCTACCTCGGGGTTCCTACGGCTCCGGCCAGCTCGGCGATGTCCGCGAGCATGCGCGCGCTGTCCGGTTCTCGCCCCGTGAAGAGACGGAACGCGTCCGCGGCCTGGAAGACGGCCATCCCTCCCCCGTCCAGGACGGCACAGCCGATCGCCCGGGCGGTACGCAGCAGCTCGGTCTCCAGCGGGCGGTAGACGACCTCGGCGACCCACAGCGCGGGGTGGAGCAGCTCGGCCGCGAGGGGCAGTCCGGGATGGGCGGCCATGCCGGTGGGGGTGGCGTGCACGAGGCCGTCGGCCCGGCCGAGCAGGGCGGGGAGCGCGTCGGGGGTGGCGGCGACCGCGCGGCCGGCGCCGAAGTGCCCGTTCAGGGCGGCGGCGAGATCGGCGGCGCGGTCGGTGAGCGCGTCGACCACGGTGACCCGCTCGGCGCCGAGGGTCAGCATGGCGTGCGCCACTGCCGCGCCCGCGCCCCCGGCGCCCAGCTGTACGACCCGCTCCAGCGGCACATCGGGCAGTCCGCGCGCGAAGGAGGCGGCGAAGCCGGTGACGTCGGTGTTGTGGCCGACGGCCCGGCCGTCCTCGAAGACGACGGTGTTGACCGCGCCCAGCGCCTCGGCCTGCGGGGCGAGCGCGTCCAGGTGCCCGATGACGAGCTGCTTGCAGGGGTGGGTGATGTTGAGCCCGTCGAAGCCCAGGTCACGGGCGGCCCGCACCAGCTCGCCCACCGCCTCGGGCGGCACGCCGAGCGTGTCGATGTCGATGAGCCGGTACAGATAGCGCAGGCCCTGCCGGCCGGCCTCTCGCTCGTGCAGCGCCGGGCTGAGCGAGGGGCCGATGCCGGAGCCGATGAGCCCGACGAGATACGAGTCCTTGGCGTCCTTGGCCACCGGGGGACCTCCTGAGGCGGCTCACTAATGTACGAACTGGTGAGTTAGTCATAGCAGGCCGCACCCGAACTTGGGAAGACCTGTCCCGGCACACGGGGCGAGGGGGCTTCTACAATCACCGGCACGGGTGGGCCAGCAGGGGCGCGCCCGTCCCTCGCCGAAGGAAACCGATGACCAGCGTCGAAGAGCCGGCACGCGCGAACGGGCGGATCCGTGACGCCGCCCGCACCAGGGCCGAGATCCTCGACGTGGCGACGCAGGAGTTCGCCCGCGCCGGTTACGACGGCGCCCGCGTCGACGAGATCGCCGCCCGCACCCGCACCACGAAACGGATGATCTACTACTACTTCGGCGGCAAGGAGCAGCTGTTCACGGCCGTCCTCGAGCGGGCGTACGGCGTGATCAGGGAGACCGAGCAGCAGCTCGACGTCGAGCACCTGGACCCGGTGGCGGCCATCCGCCGGCTGGCCGAGCTGACCTTCGACCACCATGAGCAGCACCCCGACTTCATCCGTCTGGTCAGCATCGAGAACATCCACGGGGCCGAGCACATCGCCGCCTCCGAGAAGCTGGGCAAGATCGGCTCACCGGCCCTGGACGTGATCCGCCGGATCCTGGCGTCGGGCCGGCAGTCGGGCCTGTTCACGGCCGACGTCGACGCCGTCGACCTGCACGCGATGATCAGCTCCTACTGCTTCTTCCGGGTCTCCAACCGGCATACGTTCGGCGCCCTGTTCGGCCGCGACCTGGTGGATCCGGCCCGGCGCGAGCACTACCGCACGATGCTCGGCGACATGGTGATCGCGTACCTGACGGCGGAGCGCACGGCGGACTGAAGTCGCGCGGCATCACCCCTTGACACCCGGGAAACGTGGGCGCAACATCCGTAGCCACCGCTACTAACTACCCAGTGGGTTAATTAGCCGGGATCCGGCACCTCCCCCTTCTGGCTTTCCTCGTTCCCGCTCACTCCGCCTACGTTGGAGTCCCCTCGAAGGAGCACGCCGTGTCCGACCACGTCCCCGACGCCGCGCCCGGCCAGCCACGGAAGGCGGCCATGGCCGCCTGGATCGGCAGCGCGCTGGAGTACTACGACTTCTTCATCTACGGCAGCGCGGCCGCGCTGATCTTCCCCGAGGTCTTCTTCGACGAGTCCGACCCCGCGACGGCCACCCTGCTGTCGCTGGCCACGTTCGGTGTCGCGTACGCCGCCCGCCCGGTCGGCGCGCTGTTCCTCGGTCACTTCGGGGACCGGGTGGGCCGTAAGAAGATCATGGTCTTCACCCTGATCCTGATGGGCGTGTCGACTTTCCTCATCGGCTGTCTGCCCACCCGTGACCAGGTCGGCACCCTCGCGCCCGTCCTGCTGGTGCTGTGCCGGGTGCTCCAGGGCATCTCGGCGGCGGGCGAGCAGGCCAGCGCCAACTCGATGACGCTGGAACACGCGCCACCGCACCGGCGCGGCTTCTTCACCAGCTTCACGCTGAGCGGCACACAGGGCGGGCAGCTGCTGGCCACCCTGGTCTTCATCCCGATCGCCGCGCTGCCGGAGGAGCAGCTGATGTCGTGGGGCTGGCGGGTGCCGTTCTGGATGAGCGTCGCGGTCGCCGTCGTCGGCTATGTCATCCGCCGCAAGCTGGACGAGACGCCGGCCTTCGAGCAGCAGGCCGCCACCGAGGGCGTCGTCAAGCTGCCGCTCGCGGTGCTGATGCGGGAGCACTGGGCTGACGTACTGCGGGTGATCGCGGGTGCGCTGGTCGCCTCGGTCAGCACGATCTTCACGGTCTGGGCGCTGTCGTACGCCACGAGCGACTCGGTCGGGATGGACAGGTCCGCCATGCTGTGGGTGGGCGCCCTGGCCAACCTGGTCGCGCTCGGCGCGATCCCGCTGTGGGCCACTCTGTCGGACCGTATCGGCCGCCGCCCGGTGTATCTGATCGGCGCGGTCGGCAGCGCGGTGACGATGTTCCTCTACCTGTGGGCGATCTCCACCGGCTCCTATCCGCTGATCCTGCTGCTGGGCATCGTCGCCTTCGGTGTGGTCTACAGCGCCGCGAACGGCGTGTGGCCCTCCTTCTACGGCGAGATGTTCTCCACCCGGGTCCGGCTGTCCGGCATGGCGATCGGCACCCAGATCGGCTTCGCGGTCGCCGGTTTCGCGGTCACCTTCGCCGCGCAGATCGCGGGCCCGGACGGCGACGACTGGTTCTCGGTGGCCCTGTTCACGGCCGCGCTGTGCGTGCCGCCGGTCGTGGCCGCGCTGTCCGCCCGCGAGACCGCCAAGGTCCCGACGGAGCGACTCGGCGAGCGGGCGGCCGGGCAGGTCCCGCAGCCGGCGAAGGTCGCGGCCTGACTCTCGCGACCCGCCTGGTCCCCGGACGCCTTGACGGCTCCGGGGACTCGGGCGCGGAGTGTGTTCACTATGCGGCTACCGCCGCGTGGGCGCGATCAACCGGCGTGATCAACCCCCATCGGCCCGCGGACTGATCACGGCGTCGCCTGCGGAGCGCACAGCAGCTCCGTCCAGGTCTCGGCGACCCGGTCCAGGGAGAAGCCCTCCCGTACCTGGGTGCGGGCCAGTTCGGCGGCGGAGCGCCAGTCGTCCTCACCCAGCGAGGCGATCGCCTCGGCCATCGCCTCGGGATGGTCGTGGATCCATCGCCGGTCGTAGATCTCGTCCGCGCCGGGCCACGGCAGCAGTGACGGTACGGCGCCGGAGGCCATGCCCTCGGCGGGCGCGAGGTGGAAGCTCTCGTCGTCGCTGGTCGACAGCACATGGCCGACCCGCCGCAGCCAGCCCGCCACGTCCGGCCCGAACGTGTCGAAGACGACGGCCCCTTCGAGCAGCGGCGAGGTCTGCATCCGGCGCAGCACGGCCTCGTAGTGGGCGCGCTCCTCGGGCTTGTTCCAGATCCACCAGTACTCCCAGGGCGGCTTCGACTTGACCGACAGATGCCAGCGCCGGTCGTGGGCGCGCAGCGCCTCCAGTACGTCGAGGCCGAGGTCGAGGCGTTTGCGGCTGGGCGCGATGCCGATCATGCCGAGGCGGTGGTGGGCGCCGGGTGCCTTCGGGCGGTCGAGCTGGTCGGTGTCGACCCAGTTCGGCACGACCACGACCTTCGACTCGGGCCAGCCGGTGTGCTCACGGGTGCGCCGCGCGTAGTACGGGCTGACGCACACCACCCGGTCGACGGCGTCGATGTCGACCTGGCGGGGCCACGGGGCGCCCAGCTCGAAGCGGTGCAGCCGTACGATCAGCCGGCTTCCGCGCCGCTTGTGGCGGCTGTACCAGACGGCGGCCGGGCCGCACCACTCCACGACCACCACGTCCGCCCAGTCCGCGAGTTCACGGCTGGCGTCCGGGTCGTGCCGGGACAGCGCGGGCCAGGCGTCGACCCGCACCTCCAGGCCGGGCAGTGAGCGGAAGTGGTCGAGCAGCCGGGTGAGGAACTTCAGGTCGTGCCCGGCGACACCCACGCGCAGCGGCCGCTGA
The DNA here is from genome assembly GCF_055634335.1 of Streptomyces sp. NPDC111802. Lineage (NCBI taxonomy): Bacteria > Bacillati > Actinomycetota > Actinomycetes > Kitasatosporales > Streptomycetaceae > Streptomyces > Streptomyces sp. NPDC111802. Next base: position 121,603 of record NZ_JBVKCZ010000003.1, read on the forward strand.
CGGGCCGTCACCCCGGAGGGCGCGGCGGGGAACGCCCGGTCGAGATGGGCGCGCCAGCGAGTGGCCGCTCCGTCCAGCGTGTACTGCCGGGCGGCGGCGCGGCAGCGGTCGGCCGCGAGACGCCTGACCTCCGGCTCCCGCACGGCCCGCGCGACGGTATCGGCGGCGTCGTCGAGGCCGGCGTGTCCGGGCACGAACAGCGGATAGTCGGTGCCGAGCAGCGTCTCGTGCGCCGGAGTGCGGTTGAGGACCACGGGCAGGCCGAGGGCGCCGAACTCCAGGACCTTGGTGGACAGTTCGAGGCTGGCGTCGAGCACCGGGTCCCGCCAGCCCAGGCCCACGTCACAGTCCGCGGCGATGCGCATGGCCTCCTCGCGGGGCTGTCCGCCGTGGTGGAGGACGCCGGGGGTGGCGGCCAGCGCCCGCGCCATGTCCGCCTGGAAGTCGGGGTGGCCCGGGTCGTCGTGGATCTTGTCGCCGACGGTGTGCAGTTCGGCGCGGACACCCCGCTCGGCCAGCAGCTGCGGCAGCCGCGTCATGGGCAGGGTGTTCCAGCGGGGCGCGAACTTGCCGGTGTAGACGAGCCGCAGCGGATCGTGCGGTCCGTCCCGCTCCGGCACCTCGAAGCCCGGCTCGGGCACGGCGGGCGGGCTGAGCACGCACTTGCCGCAGGCCTCGGGCACCCAGGTCTCCAGGAAGCAGCGCAACTCCTCGGTCTGGCACAGCAGCCGGTCCGCGGCCTCGGCGATCCGCACCAGGTCCGCGCGGGCCGCCTCGGTCATCTCGGCGGCGGACTGCGGGATGTCGGTGAGGTAGGCCCAGATCCGCCCGTCGAACATGCCGTCGGCCACGATCCGGGTGACCAGCCGGCGGCCCCGCAGCACCAGCAGGTCGCAGGGGTCCTCCTCGTCGAGCCGGGCGAGCACCTGCGAGGCCTGCACCGGCGACATGGGCCGGTCGGCGAGCCCCGGCAGCAGCCGCTCCTCGTGCGGCCGCACCAGGGTGACCCCGGGCAGCTCGGCCAGCGGATCGGTCAACCGGCCGGTGCGGACGGGGGACTTGAGGACGAGCCGGGCCTGGCAGCCCGCCCGGGACAGCGCCTGCACCGTGGACTGCGCCCACACGGCGGAGCCGTCGATGAGATTGAGGTCGACGTCGCCGTAGACGAGCGCCCGCAGCGTACGGCTCATGACGGTTCCTTCCCGCGCACGGCGAACAGTCGATGCCCTTGCCCCGCCCAACTGCCGGGATCCGTACCGGACAGATGCAGCGACCGACGCACCAGCAGCGGCCGCAGCGACGGTACGAAGACATAGTCGTCCGCGGTCGGCGTGTGGCCCACCGCGTCGGCGCCGGAGTACTCCTGCGCGCACAGCAGATCGAGCAGCAGGGTGTCCGGCCGGTCCTCGGTGAGGTCCGTCCAGTCGGCGACCCAGGGCGCCAGCGGCTGCCCCCGGCGTACGGTCACTCCGGCGGCGGTGAGTTCGTCGAGGCCTGCCGGATCGGGCACGACGACCTCGGCCGGGCGGTGCAGCTGGCCGAGCACCTGGCCGACGAGCCGGGCGATGTCGGTACGGTCCCGGGGCGCGGCCAGCACGGCGACGCGCCGCTCGTCCAGCGGATCCGCAGCGCCGGTCAGCCGCGCGAGCCGCGACAGCCGTACCCGTGTGCTGTCCGCCCGGAAGAGTTCGCGCAGCCGTTCCCTGCCCTGTGCGGCCGGGTCGAGGCGACCGAGCCGCACTCCGGTGTCGGCGTCGACGACGGCGTCCCAGGCGAACCGGGCGAGCCCCGGCGCGGCGGAGGCGGGACCGTCCCGCCACAGCACGGCCGAGCGTCCCAACGCCCTTGTCTCCGCGAGCAGTTCGGCGAGGGTGCGGTCGAGGTCGGGGGCGAGTCCGGTGCCGGTGAGCCACCACGGTCCCTCGCCGGTGCAGGCGCTCAGCTGCACGACCAGCACGTCCGGGTCGGTGCGTCGCACGAGCAGCAGCCCGTCGTGCGGCAGCAGACGGTTGACCGCCACGTCCGTCGCGAAGTCCTCCGCCGTGGCGGGGGTCAGCACACCGGCGACGACCAGGCGGTCGCGGGGCGCCGCGGTCAGGGCGCGATGGGCGAGGTGGAACCGGTCGTCGACGGGCGCCTCCGGCTCGGCCTGTGTCTTCGGCCCGCCGTCGGCCACCCGGCCGGCGGAACGCCGCCGGCCGCGCCACAGTCCGTACAGCTCCCCGGGCAGCCGGGCGGCGCCACGCTTCGGCGACCGCGCCGCCGTCACCAGGGCCTTGCCGACCCGCAGCGAGGTCGAGCCCTCCAGCATGGCCACGCGTGCCTGCAGCAGGTCGACCCGGTCCCGGGCGCCCCGCAGCGCGGCGGCGAGCTGCTCCTTCTCCCGCACGGCGGCGGCGAGCCGGTCGGCGAGTCCGTCCTGCCCGGAGGCCTCCCGGATGCGTTCCGCCTCCTCGGCGGCCGTTTCGAGGTCCAGCAGCCGGGCGCGCATCGAGCGGGAGGCGAGGTCGGCGAAGACGTACTCGTCGGCGATCCGCAGCGCCGTGGCGTAACCGTCGGACGGGACGGGCCGGCCGAAGAAGTCGTGCGGCGGCAGGAGTTCGTCGGTGCGGGCGATGACCGCGCCCGCGTGCAGATGGACGTAGTCGAGAGGCGCCGCGCGCAGGACCTGGCAGCGGTGGGCCACCAGATGGTCCAGGAGGCGGTGGTACGGCAGCTCGGAGCCGCGGTGCCCGAACACGATCAGTCCGCGCGCGCCGGGCCGCATCCGTGCCAGTACGGCGCGGCATGCGTCCTCGCTGCCGTGCAGCCCGGCGTCGGGGCCGTAGGAGAGAAGGGCCAACTCGGTTTCGGCGATGGGCCGTTGGTCGTCGTCGCGCAGGCTGACGCCCGGGGGCAGATGCAGATAGGGCTCCAGGCGGAGGCCGCCGCCGGTCGCGTCCACCACCGTGGTGACGGCGTCCAGGTGCGGATGGAGCAGATCGGTCAGGCGCATCAGCGGGTCCTTGTGAAGACGTGGAAGCCGACCCGGTTCTCCCGGAAGCCGTACGGCCTGGAGAGGGTGTGCCGCAGGCCGAGCGGCTCGAGTTCGGCGCGGTAGGCGGCGGTCGGGCGGTGCACGATGTAGGCGCCGCGGGGGGTGCGGTGGGCGGTGTCCTCGTCGGTGACGATCAGCCGGCCGCCGACGCGGACGAGCGACGCGAGGTTGCGCAGACCGGCCGCCCACTCCTCGTCGGCCGGGACATGGAACAGGACGTCCACGCAGACGACGATGTCGTACGGCCAGGGACTGCGCCACTCGTCGAGCGTGCCGACGGCGTAGCGCGGGCCGCCGCCCTCGGCGCGGGCGTGGCCGACGGCGGTCGCACTGGCGTCGAAGGCGTCGACCCGGTGGCCGCAGCGGGCCAGGGCGCGGGCGAAGTACCCCTTGCCGCAGCCGGCGTCGAGCACGAACAAGGGGGCGGCGGTGCTGGACAGGTCGCCTACGAGATCGAGCAGGGTGCCCAGCCGCTGGGCGTAGAAGATCTCGTTGCCGGGGCGGTCGAGGCCGATGTGCCCGCCCGAGACGAGCTCGTCGTGGTCGGCGTGCCGGGCCTCCCAGTACCGCCGCGCGGCGGTGCTGGGACAGGTGAGCGTGCCGTCGTGGGTGAGGGTGTCGTCAGCCATGGCGCTCCAGCCATCCGGTGATCACACGGGCGATCCGCGCCCCGGCCCGGCCGTCCCACAGCGGCGGCCCCTCCGCCTGCGCCACTCCCCCGCCGTCCAGCAGCTTGCGCAGCGCGGGCACCAGCTCCCCGTGCCGCACCAGCCGGTTGGTGCCGTGGGTGACGGTGACCGGGCGTTCGGTCGTGGTGCGCAGGGTCAGACACGGGACGCCGAGGACGGTCGTCTCCTCCTGGACGCCGCCCGAGTCGGTGATCACCGCGGCCGCTCCACGCACCAGGCTCATGAACTCGACGTAGCCGAGCGGGTCGAGGAGATGGATGCCCGGCGCGTCCGCGAGACCCGCCGCGCGCAGCGCCTCGCGGCCACGCGGGTGCAGCGGTACGACAAGGTCGAGATGACGGGCGGCCTCGGCCAGGACACGGGCGGCCGCCTTGGCGGCCTCCGGGTCGTCCACGTTGGCCGGCCGGTGCAGGGTGACGACGCCGTAGCGCTCGGGCAGCCCGCGGGCCCCGCGGACGCTCACCGAGTCGAACTGCTCCATGTGGGTGAGCAGAGTGTCGATCATCGGGTTCCCGACGAGGTGCACCCGCTCGGCGGCGACGCCCTCCCGGGCGAGGTGGCCGACGGCCTCGGGGCTCGTGGCGAACAGCAGCTCCGCCAATTGGTCGACCAGCCGCCGGTTGACCTCTTCCGGCATCGTCATGTCGAAGCTGCGCAGTCCCGCCTCGACGTGGGCGACCGGTACGCCCAGCTTGGCGGCGACCAGGGCGGCGGCGAGCGTCGAGTTCACATCGCCGTACACCGTGACCAGGGCGGGTGCGCGGGCGGCAAGTTCGCTCTCCAGGGCCACCAGGAGGTCGGCGGTCTGCCGGGCGTGGCTGCCGGAGCCGACGCCGAGGTCGGTGTCGGGTTCGGGCAGGCCGAGCTGCCGGAAGAAGATGTCCGACATCCGTTCGTCGTAGTGCTGCCCGGTGTGGACGAGCACCTGGTCACAGCCCGCCGCGCCGAGAGCGGCGACGACCGGCGCGGCCTTGACGAAGTTCGGCCGGGTGCCGACGACATGGAGTACGCAGCCGTTCATCGTGCCTCCGTGTTTGATGGCTCGGTCGCCTACGGGCGCTTTCAGCCGGTGTCGAGACGGCGATCGTGCTCGACCCTTCGGGCCTCCGCGCGTTCGCCGTCTCGACACCGGCGCGCCCTTCGGCTCCCTCGCGGCCGGTGTCCTGGGGACAGTGACTGTTGGTGGGCCGTTACCCGGCGTTGGATCTACCTTGGCGATATGTCACGTAATGTCCCGCTCGCCTTTAGTTTGGCTGCGTCTGTTGCAGTTGGCGAGTTGCGTCAGGACCCCTTGCGGGCGGCGATGCTCGCGATACGGCTGCTGCCGGGCCCAGCCCGGCGCGGGTTGCAGGCGCTGGAACGGCGGCTGGCCCGGCGTGCCCGTGCCGCCGGGCCGGCCGCGACACCGTCCGCCGCACGGGTGCCCGCGCCCTCCGGCCGGCCGTTCTGTCCCGTACCGGGCCGGGTGCTCCATCTGGTCAGCAACGGGCTGCCGTTCCGGCACGCCGGCTACACCGTGCGCACCCAGAAGCTCGCCGAGGCCCAGCTGGCGGCCGGGCTGGACCCGCACGTCGTGACGCGGATCGGCTTCCCGGTGACGGCGGGCGTACTGGACGCCCGCCCGAAGCAGCTGGTGGGCGGGGTGCCCCAGCACCGGCTGCTGCCGTCATGGCTGCCGTACGGACAGGCCGCGGGGCTGGCACGCAACGCCGAGCTGGCGGCGCGGCTGGTGGAACGGCTGCGTCCCGCCGTACTGCATGCCGCGAGCGACCACGGCAACGGACGGGTGGCGCTCGCCCTGCGGGAGACCTTCGGACTGCCGGTGGTCTACGAGGTGCGGGGCTTTCTGGAGGAGACCTGGCTGACGCAGGCGCCGGGGCGCACCCGGGGCGACGAGACGTACCGGGCGCGGCGGGCGCTGGAGACGTACTGCATGCGCGAGGCCGATCTGGTGCTGACGCTGGGTGAGGCGATGAAGGCCGAGATCGTCGGCCGGGGCGTGCCCGAGGAGCGCGTCCTGATCGCACCCAACGCCGTGGCCGACGACTTCCTCGCGCCGCTGCCGGACGGAGCGCCCGTGCGCGCCCGCCTCGGCATCGCGCCGGACGAGTTCGTCGTCGGCACGGTCGGCACGCTCACCCCGCACGAGGGGATCGACATATTGCTCCATGCGGGTGATGAGCTACGACGGCGTGGTGTGCCGCTGCGATTGCTGATCGTCGGGGACGGTCCGGAGCGTCCCTCGCTGGAGCGATCGGCGGCTCGGCTGGGGCTGGACGACGGGACGGTTCTGTTCACCGGCCGGGTGCCGCACGCTCAAGTCCGGGATTTTCACGCCGTGTTGGACGTGTTCGCGGTGCCGCGCACCGACGAGCGCGTCTGCCATCTGGTGACTCCGCTCAAGCCGGTCGAGGCGATGGCGAGCGGTGTTCCGGTGGTCGCGAGCGATGTCGCCGCACTCAGGGAATTGGTCGAACCGGAGGTGAACGGATGGCTAATCAAGCCCGAATCAGTACATTCCTGGGCTGATGAGCTGGAAATAGTCCTTTACAGTCGAAACCGGCGCACTGAGTGGGGAGCAGCCGCCCGCGCGATGGTCGCGCGTGACCGCACCTGGAAGCGTGTCGCCGCCACAACCCGTGAGGCGTACCGCGTCCTCGGCAGCCTTGATGCGGGGTGAGCCCAATGCAGGTCGAACAGACCGGACCGCTCGGGGAAGAGAGCGAATCACCCGGGGAAGCAGAACCGCCCGATCGCGTGGAACTCGCGGTGATCGGGCTCGGGTACGTCGGACTGCCGCTCGCGCGTGAGGCGGCGTCGGTCGGCCTGAGGGTCGTCGGCCTCGACCGCGATGCCCGGGTCGTGGAGGCGCTCAACAGCGGGCGCTCCCACGTCGACGACGTCTCCGACGACGACGTCCGCCGGATGTGCGCCACCGGTTTCGCGGCGTATACGGACGACGCCTGTCTGGCCCGTGCGCAGACCGTGGTGATCTGCGTGCCGACCCCGCTCAGCGAGGACGGCGGACCCGACCTGAGCGCGGTCAAGGCCGCCGTGAGCACGGTGGCGGGCCGGCTGCGGCCCGGCCAACTGGTCGTGCTGGAGTCGACCACCTATCCGGGCACCACGGAGGAGATCGTAAGGCCGCTGCTGGAGGAGTCAGGGCTCAAGGCCGGCTCGGACTTCGCGCTCGCCTTCTCACCGGAGCGCATCGACCCGGGCAACACCACGCACGGGCTGCGCACCACACCGAAGGTGGTCGGCGGCTGCACCCCGTTCTGCGCGGCGCGCGCGGTCGCCTTCTACGGCAAGCTCGTCGACACCGTCGTGCAGGCGAAGGGCACACGCGAGGCCGAGATGGCCAAGCTGCTGGAGAACACCTACCGGCATGTGAACATCGCCCTGGTCAACGAACTGGCCGTGATCAGCCACGAGTTGCATGTCGACCTGTGGGACGCCATCCGCTGCGCCGGCACGAAGCCCTTCGGCTTCCAGGCGTTCCGGCCCTCTCCGGGCGTCGGCGGGCACTGCATCCCCATCGACCCCAACTACCTTTCGTACAAGGTGCGTTCGTCGCTCGGGTACGAGTTCCGCTTTGTGGAGCTGGCCCAGGAGATCAACCGGCGGATGCCGGAGTACGTGGTGCGCCGCGCCCAGGACCTCCTCAACACCGCGGGCCGGCCGCTGCACGGTTCCCGGGTGCTGCTGCTCGGGGTCACCTACAAGCCGGACGTGGCGGACCAGCGGGAGTCACCGGCGGTGCCGGTGGCGCGGCTGCTGCGGGAGCGGGAGGCCGAGATCTCCTTCCACGATCCGCATGTGCCACTGTGGTCCGTGGACGGGGCGAGCATCCCGCGCGTCGACGACGTCATGACGGCGGTGCGCGAGCACGACCTCACGATCCTGCTCCAGGACCACTCGGCCTATGATCTGCCGGCCCTCGGCGACGCGGCCCGGCTGCTGTTCGACACCCGGGGGCGGGTGTTCCGACCCGGGGTCGAGGTGCTGTAACCGTCCGGCCCGCTGGGCTGTGGATCTCGGGGCAGTCGAAAGGTGCGTGCTCTGATGCGGATACTCGTCGTGACCGTCGTCCACCACCCGGAGGACGCCCGGATCCTGCACCGGGAGATCGCCGCCCTGCGCGAACACGGCCACCGGATCGTGTACGCCGCGCCCTTCGCGGCACGGGAGACATCGCCGCGGCCGTACGTCGAGGGCGTGGACCTGCCCCGGGCGGCCGGCCGGGACCGCCGGGCGGCGCTGCGCGCGGCGCGCACCCTGCTCGCCGAGCGGGGCCCGGAGGCGGACGTCGTCCTGCTGCACGACCCGGAGCTGCTGCTCGCGCTGCCCGGCACCCTGCGCCGCTGGCGACGCGCGGGACATGTGCCCGTCACCGTGTGGGACGTGCACGAGGACACGGCGGCGGCGCTGGTGATGAAGCGCTGGCTGCCCCGGCCACTGCGGCCACCCCTGCGGCTGGCCGTACGGGCGGCGGAGCGGGTGGCGGAACGGCATCTGCGGCTGCTCCTCGCCGAGGACGCCTACCAGCGGCGCTTCCGCCGGACGCACCCCGTGGTCGGCAACCTCGCGACGGTGCCGCCCGAGGAGCCCGAGCCGCCGGGCGACGACCGGGCCGTCTACCTCGGGCACCTGTCGCGGGCCCGGGGCGCGCTGGAGCTCATCGAGACGGCGCGGCTGCTGGCGCCGGACATCCGGGTCGAGGTGATCGGCGCGGCGGACCCCGATATGCGGGGCCCGCTCACCGAGGCCGACCGGGAGGGCGTGCTGCGCTGGTACGGCTATCTGCCCAACGACCGCGCGCTCGCCCTGCTCTCCGGCAGCCTGGCCGGCCTCTCCCTGCTGCGGGACCAGCCCAACTACCGCCATTCACGGCCCACCAAGGCCGTGGAGTACATGGCCCACGGCGTCCCGGTGGTCACCACGCCCACCCCGCTCGCGGCCGAACTGGTCGAGCGTTACGGCTGCGGTCTCGTCGTCCCCTACGAGGATCCGGTCACCGCGGCACGGGCCGTACGGCATCTGCGTGCCGACCGGCAGATGCGCCGCCGCGCGGCCGCTCGGGGCTGGGAAGCGGCGCTCGCCGACCTCAACTGGGCTGACCGGGCAACGGATTTCGTGATGTGCCTGGAGTCCTGGGTGAAGGAGGCCTCCGCGGGCCCGGCAGCCCGCTAGCGGTTCGACCAGTCCCGTCGGCACAGCACCAGCCGGTACCCGTCCGGGTCCTCGATCGTGACGCCCCACTCGTTCCAGTAGGGGTTGGGCGACAGGACCCGCTTGCCGCCGTGCTCCTCGAGCCGGGCGACGAGGTCGTCCGGCACGGGGCCGTCGACGTAGATGACGAGCAGGTCCTCCTCGGTCGGCCTCGGTTCGACGGGGCGGGCCGGCTCGTGGACGAGTTCCAGGTGCCAGTCGGCGTCCGGCCATCCGAGCATCAGCAGGTCGTGCTCGCCGGGTTCCGGACCGCCCACCGCCCGCCAGACGACGCCGAGTTCGAGCCCCGCGCGCCAGAAGCGCTCGGCCGCGGCGAGGTCACGGGACGGGCGGGCGATCCGGATGTGGCTGCGGCCGTTGACCGGCATGGTGACCCTCCAATGGGGCGTCTGTTCGGCGTCGATCCGCCGGTCAGCGTAGGCAGCCCGCACCCGCCGGGACCATCGGTCATGAGCCCCCGCCCTGCGTCCTAGGCCCTGCCAGGCACTCAGGTGACCGGGTCTCAGCCCTGGTTGGCGCCCTTCGGGATGCCGTACACCCGCTCCACCCTCAGCCTCAGCACCAGCCGGCGGTCCCGGACCATCGCCGCGCGGTAGTCCTCCCAGTCGGGGTGCTCGCCCAGGACGTCCCGGTAGAGGCGGACGAGTTCCTCGACCGTGGCGTCGTACGGGTCCCGTGCGACCGGCGCGAGGTCGGCCGTGCCCTCGGCGACGGCGTACGCCCACCGGTCGGGGGTCGTGACGTGGTACGACGCCCTGGGGTCACGGCGCAGGTTGCGGGTCTTGGCGCGGTCGTCGGTGATCGAGACGCGCAGGACGCGCTCGTCGGGGTAGTAGGCGTGGCTGACGTTGGAGAGCTGCGGACGGCCGTCACGCTTCAGCGTGACCAGCACTCCGCCGTGGCTCTCGGCGAGCAGTGCGAGCAGTGCGTTGTGGGTGGCGTCCTGAGTCATGACCGGATCAACCCCGGCCGACCGCTGCCGCATTCCCCGCGGACATGCGTCGCATGCGCGGACATGCCGACTGCACAGGGACGTAGACACTGTCTACCCGATCATGGTAGACAGTGTCTATGCAGGCTTGGCAGGAACAGGAATCCGATCAGGGGCTGCGGGCCCGGCTGGTCGACGTCGGCGTGGATCTCGTCTCACGGGAGGGCGTCCAGGCGCTCACCCTGCGGGAGATCGCCCGCCGGGCCGGCGTCTCGCACGGCGCCCCGCGCCGCTACTTCCCCACCCACCTGGAGCTGCTGTCGACCATCGCGCGCCGCGGCTTCGACGAGCTGGGGGCGCGGGCGGCAGCGGCCGTCGGTGAGGGCGCCGCGCATCCTCGGGCGCAGCTGGCGGAGCTGGGGCGGGTGTATCTGGAGTTCGCGCTCGGCAATCGCGGCATGTACGAGCTGATGTTCCGTCATGATCTGCTGGAGAGCGGCCACTTGGGACTGCGCGACACCAGTCTCCCCCTCTTCGGCCGGCTGGTGGACCTGGTCGGCCGGGTGCGCCCCGACGCCGACGCCCGTCTCGTCGCGGGCGCACTGTGGGCGGGCCTGCACGGCGTCGCCCAGCTGTGGGGCTGGGGCAGCCTCCAACTCGCCACGGGCGCCGACGACTTCGCACCCGTGCTGCGGTCGGTCCTGGACGCGCACCTCGGGCGGGAGGGCGAGTGAATCCCCGCCTCACCCTCGCGAGCAGCGTCGTCGGAGCCGCGGTCGTCGCGCTCGACGGCACCGTGCTGACCGTCGCCCAGCCCACCCTGCAACACGACCTGAGCGCGTCCTTCGCCCAGGTCCAGTGGACCAGCACCGGCTATCTCATCGCGGTGGCCGCCCTGTTGGTGTTCGCCGGACGGCTCGGCGACCGGTACGGGCACCATCGCCTCTTCGGTATCGGCATGCTCGGTTTCGGGGCCGCGTCGGCCGGTGTCGCGGTGGCGCCCGGCGTCGGCTGGGTGATCGGACTGCGGGTCGTGCAGGGTGTGTTCGGGGCGCTGCTGCAACCGGCCACGCTCGGGATGCTGCGGGCCGCCTTCCCGCCCGACCGGCTGCGTACGCCGATCGTCGTACGGACCGCCGCGATCGGGGTGGCGGCGGCCGCCGGGCCGGTGCTGGGCGGTGCGCTGCTGTCGGGACCGGGCTGGCGGGTGGTGTTCCTGCTGAACGTCGTCCCCGCGATCGTCCTCGGCGGGCTCGCCCTCGCTGTCCGGCCCGTGCGCACGACCGCTCCCGTCCGGCTGGACATGCCCGGCGCCCTGCTTCTGGCGGTGACCCTGGCCTGTCTGGTCCACGCGCTCGTCGCCCTGCCGGGCTGGGTCTGGACGGCCGCGACCGCCACGGTCACCGCCGTGGCCTTCGTCCGGCACGAGCGCCGTACCGCGAGCCCGCTGCTGCCGAGGGACGTCATCGGATCGGCGGCGGTGGGCTCGGCGCTCGGCATGCTGGTGGCCGCGTCGGCGGCGCTGTCCGGCACGCTGTTCGCGGGGGCGTTCCTGTTGCAGGACACCCTCGGCCTCGACCCGTTCCGCAGTGCCCTGGTCAGCCTGCCGCTGGCCGCGGGCATGGTGCTCGCGGCGCCCATGTGCGCGGTGCTGCTGCGCCGGGTCGGTGCCCGCGGGACGACCGCGGCGGCGATGGCGGTCTGGCGCTCGGGATCCTCGTCCTGTCCCGCGCCTCGGCCGTTCCGGTTCTGTGCACGGCGTTCGCCCTGGTGGGGGCCGGGTTCGGCACGGTGATGCCGGCGGCGACCCATGTCGTCGTACGGGAGGCCGCCGTGGAGTCCGCCGGCGTGGCCGGCGGGCTCCAGCAGACCGCGATGAACGTCGGACCCGTGCTGGGCGTGGCCGCCGCGACGGCCCTCATGGGAACCGGCGGTGACCCCGCGCCGCCGCTGGGCGTCCTCGCCGTCCTCGCCCTGGCCGGAGCCGCGCCGGCCCGTGCGCTGCCGGGGCGGCACGCCACCACGATGGACGATCATGGCCATTCGAAGGACCGTACACGTGTTCCTGCGCGACGATGAGATCAGAGGCCGTTCCGGCGGGGTATGCCGGAGCGCACCCTCGGCGTAGGAATTCGGAGGAGAGCGATGGCACTGCTGACACAAGAGGTCGACCCGGGTGAGGTCGGGCTGGACGCGAAGGCGCTGGACCGCCTCGACCAGTGCTTCGCCCACTACGTCGACGAGGGGCGGCTGCCCGGCTTCCTGGTGTCCGTCGCCCGCGGTGGACGCGTCGCCCACCTCACCACGCACGGCCACCGCGACGTCGCGGCCGGACTGCCCGTGGAGGCCGACACGCTGTGGCGGATCTATTCCATGACCAAGCCGGTCACCTCGGTCGCCGCGCTGCTGCTGGTGGAGGAGGGCAAGCTGTCGCTCGACGACCCGGTCGGCCGCCATCTGCCCGGCTTCGCCGAGCCCCGGGTGTATGTGAGCGGATCCGGCGCCGACCTGGTGACCCGCCCCGCCGACGGGCCGATAACCGTCCGGCATCTGATGACCCATACCGCCGGGCTGACCTTCGCCTTCTACCACACGCATCCCGTCGACGCCCTGTACCGCGACGCCAATCTGGAGTCGGCGGTGCTGCCGGGCTCCGACCTGGCCGGGACGGTCGATGTGTACGCGAGCCTGCCGCTGCAGTTCGAGCCGGGCACGCAGTGGAACTACTCGGTCGCCTCCAATGTCCTCGGCCGGGTCATCGAGGTCGTGTCCGGGCAGCGACTCGACGAGTTCTTCGCGGAGCGGATCTGCGGGCCGCTCGGGATGACCGACGCCGGATTCTGGGTGGGCGACGAACGGGCGGGCCGGCTCGCCGAGTTGTACGGCGAGACCGAGGACGGCGGTATGGAGGCGATCCCCGGTCTTCCGCTGCGCGGCGGGCGTCCCCGCTTCCTGTCCGGCAGCGGCGGTCTGGCGGCCTCCGCGCACGACATCCATCGCTTCATGGAGCTGCTGCGCCGCCGCGGCGAACTCGACGGTGTCCGTCTGCTGGCCCCCGAGACCGTGGACCTGATGACGTCCAACCAGCTGCCGGGCGGCGCCGACCTGCGCGCCTTCGGCAGCCGGCCCGCCCATGACGAGCCCGGCAACGACGGCGTCGGCTTCGGCCTCGGCGTCTCCGTCGTGATCGACCCGGCGCGTACGAAGGCCCCGACCACCCTCGGCTCCTACGGCTGGAGCGGGGTGGCGACCACCACGTTCTGGGTCGACCCGCGCCACGATCTGACGGTGCAGTTCATGACGCAGGTGCGGCCGAGGACCTCGCACACGATGTTCCAGGACCTCAAGCGGCTCGTGCACGAGGCCCTCATGGGCGAGTGAGTCCCCGCCGGTCAGACGCGGTTGGCCTCCGGGCGCGGGGCGTCGGCCGCGAACCGGCCGGCGCTCAGGGGGCCCACGTCCACGAAGGGGGCGCGGCCGAGGTACAGATCGCGGACCACCTCGCCGACGGCCGGTCCCTGGAGGAAGCCGTGGCCGGAGAAGCCGGTCGCGTACAGGAAGCGGGACACGGAAGTCGCCTCGCCGATCAGCGCGTTGTGGTCCGGGGTCACCTCGTACAGGCCCGCCCAGCCGCCGGTGCGGCGCAGGTCGAGCAGGGCGGGGGCCCGGCGCTCCATGGCCTCGGTCAGGCGGGGGATCCAGCGGTCGTGGGTGTCGGTGGCGAAGCCGGGCCGCTCGTCGGGGTCGGACATGCCGAGCAGGAGGCCGGGGCCCTCGGTGTGGAAGTAGAGGCTGCTGGTGAAGTCGATGGTCATGGGCAGCCGCGGCGGCAGCCCGGTGACCGGTTCGGTGACCGCGATCTGCCGGCGCAGCGGCAGCACCGGCAGGTCCACGCCGACCATTGCCCCGATCGCCCGCGACCAGGGGCCGGCCGCGCAGATCACGGTGTCGGTGGTGATCCGGGCGATGGTCGTCGTCACGGCGGTGATCCGGTCGCCGTGCAGTTCGATGCCGGTGACGTCGTTGCGCCGTAAGATTCGCGCCCCGTGGGCGCGGGCGGCGGACGCGTAGCCGTGGACCACGGATTCCGGGGTGCAGTGGCCGTCGTCCGGTGAGAAGGCGGCCGCGAGCAGTCCGTCGGTGGTGATCAGCGGGGAGAGCCGCTGCGCCTCGGCGGGGTCGATCATCCGGCTGGGCACGCCGAGCGCGTTCTGGAGCCGGACGCCCGCCTCGAAGCCGGCGACCTCCTGCGGCGTCGAGAGCAGGAACAGATAGCCGACCCGGTGCAGCCCGATGTCGTACCCGGTGTCCTGCGCGAACCGGTCGAACGCCTCCAGACTGCGCGCTCCGAGCTGGATGTTGAGCTCGTCCGAGAACTGCGCGCGCACCCCGCCGGCCGCCTTGGAGGTGGAGCCGGAGGCCAGTTCGTCCCGCTCGACCAGGACGACGTCCCGTACGCCGGCGCGGGCGAGGTGGTAGGCGATGCTGGTGCCCATCACACCGCCACCGATGACGACGACGCTCGCGTGCGTGTCCACGGGCGGACCTCCTCGACCGATTCGACCAGAACCCCTGCGAGGCCATCGATACCAGAGCGCGAGCCCGGAAAACCCTCGATCTCCACCACCTCCCGTCCGACGACGGTCAGGACAGATGCGCCACCGCGTCCAGATGGGGCAGGTGGTGGTCGAGACGCTCCCGCTTGGTGCGCAGGTAGGTGATGTTGTTCTCGCACGGCGGGATCAGCAGCGGGACCTGTTCGGCCACCTGGATGCCGTGCCGCAGCAACGCCTCACGCTTGCGCGGGTTGTTGGACATCAGACGGACGCTGCGGACGTTCAGGTCGTGCAGGATCTCGGCGGCGACGCCGTAGTCGCGGGCGTCCACCGGCAGGCCGAGCGCGAGGTTGGCCTCTACGGTGTCCAGGCCCTCCGCCTGAAGGGCCATCGCGCGCAGCTTGGCGAGCAGCCCGATGCCCCGACCCTCGTGACCCCGCAGATAGACGACGATGCCGCGGCCCTCGGCGACGACCGCGCGCAGCGCGGAGGCCAACTGGTCGCCGCACTCGCAGTGCTGGGAGCCGAACGCGTCGCCGGTCAGGCACTCGGAGTGCAGCCGGGTGAGCACGTCGTCCGTGCCTATCTCACCGTAGACCAGGGCCACTTGCTCGTCACCGCGGTCGTGATCGAGATAGCCGATCGCGCGGAATTCCCCGTACACGGTGGGCAGCGGTGCATTCACCACGCGTTCCACACCGGAACGCTGCGTCCGCGGTGCGGGCTTCTTGCCGAGGACGCCAATTTTATCTGTCATGATTCTTCAGTTCCTAAGCAGAGACGAAAGGCCGTGAAAAGATGAGTGGTTCGCAAACGCGGCCGGTGGCACACTCGCTGGTGCCGGCGGACACCACCGAAGACGTACGGACGCGGGGCGCGGACGTCTCACGACAGGTGGCGGTCCTTCCCGTCGGGAGCTTCGAGCAGCACGGTCCGTTCCTTCCGCTGGCCACCGACACGCTCGTGGCCTGCACCGTGGCGCGCGAGATCGCCGCCGCGTACCCGGTGCACCTCCTTCCGCCGGTGACGATCTCCTGCTCGCACGAGCACGCCGCCTGGCCGGGGACCGTCAGCATCTCCTCAGTGACCCTTCATGCGGTGATACGGGACATAGCGGCTTCGCTCCGCCGCTCGGGAGTCGACGCCCTGGTGCTGGTCAACGGGCACGGCGGAAACTACGTACTGGGCAACGTCGTTCAGGAGTCCTCCGCGCGCGGCGAGCGGATGGCGCTGTTCCCGGCCGCGGAGGACTGGGAGGCGGCACGGGAGCGGGCGGGGGTGGAGACCTCGCTGCTCACCGACATGCACGCGGGGGAAATCGAGACCTCCATCCTTCTGCACGCTCATCCCGAATTGATCCGACCCGGTTATGAGACTTCCGATTTCGTCGCGGACGACCGTCGTCATCTGTTGACCCTCGGTATGTCCGGCTATACCGATTCCGGTGTCATCGGCCGTCCTTCGCTGGGTTCCGCGGAAAAGGGGAAGCGGCTGCTGGCGAGCCTCGCTGATTCCTTCGGCGCGTATGTGTCACTGCTGACCTCCGCGGACGATTCCGTAGCGGACACGGGAGACGCACGAAAATAGCCGCCGGGTTCCGGGTCCGTCACGGCGACGGCGGATCCGGAACCCGCGCGCAGCCCGGTGTACCAGCGGACGACCAGGACGATGAGGCCGGGCAGGGCGGCCACGAAACTGAGCACGCCGTACACGACGGAGACGGCCAGTCCCGTGCCGGCGCCGAGACCGGCGGCGCCGAACGCCCAGGCGGTGACGCCCTCCCGGGGACCCCAGCCGCCGACGTTCAGGGGCAGGCCCATGGCGAGCAGCGCCAGGACGGCGAGCGGCAGCAGGGCGGCCACGGAGGCGCCGGAGCCGGCCACCCGGGCGGCGAGCACGAACATCCCGAGGTGTCCGGCGAGCACGACGGCGGAGGAGACCGCGACACCGGGGCCGTTACGGCGGGACAGCAGGGCTTCCCTTGCCTCGTCGAGGGTCGAGCGCAGCGCCGTCGGGTTCGTCCGGTCGCGGCGCGAGGGCGTGCGGTTCATCCGCACGGCGGCGACGACGGCGAGCGCGCCGACACCGGCGAACAGGATGAGCGGGGTGAGGTCGCGGGCCTCGTTCAGCACCGGTGACGGCATGGTCAGCAGGATGCCGGCGCCGACGACCGCGAGGACGAGCTGACCGGCCGTGCGCTCCAGCACCACCGCGCGGACCCCGCGTCCCAGGTCACCGGCGCTCTGTCCGTGCCGCACCGCCCTGTGCACATCGCCGAGGACGCCGCCCGGGAGGGCCGCGTTGAGGAAGAGGGCCCGGTAGTAGTCGGCGACGGCCGGCCCGAGCGGCAGCCGGATGCGCAGCCCGCGCGCCACCAACTGCCAACGCCAGGCGCTGAACACGGTGGTGACGAGCCCGATCCCGAGCGCCCCGGCCAGCGCCACCGCGTCGATCCGCCGCAGTCCGTCGAGGAAGACGCCGGTACCGAGGCGCCAGAACAGCACGCCGAGGATGACGACGCCGGCGACGGTGCCGAAGTGGGTGCGGACGGTGGGGGTGTTGAGGCGGGACAGGACGGTACGCAGGCGGCCGCGGCGGGACTTGGCGGGCTCCGCGTCCTCGCTGGGTTCGGTGACGATGATGCCGATGCGGGAGGGGGAGACGGCCGCGGGGGCGGGGGCGGAGGCGTCCGTTCGGACCGTCAGGGCCGGCACGGCAGGCGCGGTCGCGTGCACCGCCGGAGCCGCCCCGAGGGCGTCCAGGCTGGTGGGCTGCGTCTTCGCCACCGTCTCCACGCTCATGACGCTCCGCCCGTCGGTCGGCACAGGGCCAGCAGATCGCTGTGGTGGACGACGACTCGCAACTCGCCTGCCTGGCAGGCGGCGAGGCGTTCACTCAGGTAGCGGTCGGCGCGCTCGCGCAGTTCGGGGCGCTGCTCGACCGCTGCGCCGACCCAGCCACGCAGCCACTGGGCGGTCAGCGCCGACTCGCCGGGGCCGAGCCGCCAGGGGCTCGGGTGCACCTGGACGGTCGCGCCGTGCTCGGAGAAGGCCTCCGCCGCCGCCGTGATCGCGTCCGGGCCCAGCATGCCCGAGCGCCGCTGGTGGGCGTTGAACGCCTCGGCGATCTCCTGGTCCAGCGGGTCGGACGGGGTGAGTTCGACGCGTCCGGCGACGGAGAGCGTCAGCAGCGCCGGGCAGCCCGCGCCCGCGCAGGCGGCGGCGAGGGTGTCGACCTCCTCGCGGGTGAGGACGTCGAGCAGCGCGGACGCCGTCACCAGCGAGGCGCCGAGGAGGGCGTCCGCGGTGAGACGGCCGACGTCGCCGCGGCGCGTCTCGACCGTGACCCGGCTGCCGTCGGCGGACGAGCGCGGGGAGGCCACGGCCGCGAAGTGCAGCAGGTAAGGGTCGCGGTCGTGCAGGACCCAGTGCTGGGCGCCGTCCAGATGGGGCGCGAGCCAACGGCCCATGGAGCCGGTGCCGCAGCCGATGTCGTGGATGGCCAGTCCGCCGGCCCGTCCGGGCAGGTTGGCGAGCCGGATGCGCAGCGGGTCGAGCAGGTCGTGCGCCCGCGCGGCGGCATCGGCGCCCTCCCGCAGCTCCAGCCACTCGGGAGCGTAGCGGGGCGGGTCCTGCGGCGCGGCGTCCCGCAGGCGCACGGTGGCCCGCTCACCGGGACGGAAGCCGGGCCCGGCACCGAGTATCACGGCGTCGTCGTCGGACGCCGGTACGGACACGCCACTCACGTCATCCTCCGCTGAAACGATCCCGCGCTGGGCTCCGGCCGCCACGGCAACCACCCCGCTCTCCGCCTCGCGGCCGGTCGAGTCCGTCACGTCCCTCGGCCCCGGCTGGGCCGGAACGGCCCCGCCGCTCTGTGCCGTCGCCGTCTTCCTCATGCCGCCCTCCGGGGTTCGTTCGGCAGTCGGCCCAGTACCGTGGCCAGGCTGCGGGCCGTGCCGGCCCAGCCGTTCAGGGCGGCCCGGCGTCTGCGGGCCGCCGCCTTCAACCGACGTCGTACGTCCGCCTCGCCGAACCAGCCGCGCAGTTCGGCGGCGATCGCGGCGGGGTTCTCCGGCGGGACGAGGATGCCGGGGACACCGCCGTCGGGGGCGCGGCCGACCGCCTCGGGCAGCCCGCCGACGTCGGTCGCCAGCACCGGGATGCCGCGCGCCAGCGCCTCCGTCACCGCCATGCCGTACGTCTCGGCGTAGGAGGCGAGCACCATGAGGTCGGCGGCGTTGTAGCTGGCGTCGAGTTCGGCGCCGGCCTGCGGGCCCGCCAGGATCAGCCGGTCGTCAAGGCCGTGCTTCGCGATCAGGGACCGCAGATCGGCGACGTACCCGGGGTCCTGGTTCAACCCGCCCACGCACACGCAGCTCCACGGCAGGTCGGTCACCGCCGCCAGCGCCTCCACCAGCCGGTGCTGTCCCTTGCGCGGCGTCACGGCGGCCACGCACAGCAGGCGGGACACTCCGTCGGTGCCGGCCGCGAGGGGCGCGATGTCGGCGCCGGGCGCGGCGACATGGACCCTTTCGGGGGCGAGGCCGTGATGGGAGACGAGCCGGCGCACCGCCCAGTCGCTGGTGGCGATCACCGCGGGGACCGCCCGCAGCACCGTGCGTTCCCGGGCGTCCAGGTCCGCCGCGACGGCGGGCTCCAGCCCCGTCTCGTCGCCGAGCGGGAGGTGGACCAGGACCGCCAGGCTCAGTCGTTCCGCCTCCGGGACGATGATCTCGGGCACACCGCAGGCGACCAGACCGTCCAGCAGGACGACGGTGCCGTCCGGGAACTCCCGCAGCGTACGGGCGAGTTCCGCGCGGGCCGCCGCCCCGGGCCGGGGCCAGCTGCCGTCCACGGCGTGCTTGTGCACCTGCCAGCCGAAGCCGGGCAGATCCAGGCACACCCGCCGGTCATAGGCGTTGCCGCCGCTCGGCGCGGTCGGGTCGTCGACGCCGCCCGGCAGGACGAAGTGCACGGAGCGCAGGGACATGGGGATGATCTCGGCGTTCTTCAGGACGGAGTGCCGCACGGGCACATAGCCGAGCGTGACGTTCTCCGGCCGGCCCGGGGCCACGTTCTTCTCCAGCGTCACGTCGGTCACAGCGCACGCTCATAGCTCGCCCACGCGACGTGCGACTCGTGCAGTGTGACGGTGAGGCCGGCGAGGCCCTTGGCGCCCTCGCCCAGCGCGCCCTTCTCGATCCGCTCGGCCAGCCGGTCGGCGATCACCTTCGCCAGGTACTCGGTGGAGGTGTTGATCCCGGCGAAGTCGGGTTCGTCGTCGAGGTTCCTGTAGTTCAGCTCGGCGACGACGGCACCGAGTTCCTGTGTGGCCAGTCCGATGTCGACGACGATGTTGTCGTCGTCCAGCTGCTCGCGCCGGAACGTTGCGTCCACCAGGAACGTCGCTCCATGCAGGCGCTGCGCGGGTCCGAAGACCTCGCCGCGGAAGCTGTGGGCGATCATGATGTGATCGCGGACGGTGATGCTGAACAACGGACACCCTCCAGGTGCGGTGCGCTCCTCATCCCCCGCTGATCGCTGCCGGGGATGTCGTGTAGTACGGCTCTTCGCTTCCCCGCGTTCAGCGCCCTCTCACTCTTTTCTCAGGTCAGGCGCTCTTGCTCGTCCGGGAATGGACGAGTCCGTCAGGGCGTGTCCGCGTACCTGACGCGGTGACAGAGCGCCGCGATCTCCCCGGAGGCGAGTTTCGGCATCACCTCGGGCAGCTCTTCGAAGGCGCTCTCCCCCGTGACGAGCGCGTCGAGGGCGGGATCGGCGAGCAGGTCGAGGGCGAGGGCGAGCCGGTCGGCGTAGGTGCGGGTGGCGCGGCGGGCCGGGGAGACGGTGCCGACCTGGCTGCTGCGGATGACGAGCCGCCGGGAGTGGAAGGCCTCGCCGAGCGGCAGGCCGACCTGCCGGTCGCCGTACCAGCTGAGTTCGAGGACCGTGCCCTCGGCCCTGAGCAGTTCGAGCGCCCGGGCGAGGCCCGGCTCGGTGGCGCTGGCGTGGACGACCAGGTCGCACTCGCCGAGTGCGTCCTCGGGTGAGGCGAAGTCGACGCCGAGGGCCTCGGCGACCTGGGCCCGGCGCGGATCGGCGTCGACCAACTGGAGCCTCACGCCCGGGAAGCGGGCCAGCAGGGCGGCCACCGAGCAGCCGACCATGCCACCGCCGACCACGGCGATCCGGTCGCCGACCAGGGGCGCGGCGTCCCAGAGCGCGTTGACGGCGGTCTCGACGGTGCCGGCGAGGACGGCGCGGGCGGCGGGGACGGTGTCGGGTACGACGGTGACCGCGCTCGCGGGGACGACGTACCGTGTCTGATGCGGATACAGGCAGAAGACCGTACGGCCGACGAGTGCCGTCGGCCCTTCCTCCACCATCCCCACGCTGAGATAGCCGTACTTCACCGGTGCGGGGAACTCACCCTCCTGGAACGGCGCCCGCATCGCCGCGTGCTGGCTCTGCGGTACCCCGCCGCGGAACACGAGTGTCTCCGTGCCCCGGCTGACCCCGGAGTACAGCGACCGCACCAGGACTTCGCCCTCGCCCGGCTCCGGCAGGGCGATCTCCCGGACCTCTCCCTCACCCGGAGAGCTGAGCCAGAACGCACGTGCGGTGCAGTTCATCTGGATCCTCCTGAACGATCGTGAAGCTGTGCACGTACCGAGGTGTGCACAGGTCGCGCACAGTACGCGGCCTTGATCGTCTCTGTCATCTGGCCGGAGGAATGCGCGGTGGCCCTGAACAACACTTACGACGCAAGGCTGGTACAGCAGGAGACCGCTGTGGGAGCGGGCGTGCAGATCCTGTTGCTGGCCCTGCTCGGTTCGGCGATCGGTATGGGGCCGGCGGGCTGGCTGACCGGCCTGGTCTTCGCCATCGCCACATGGGCACTGCTCTCGCTGGCCCTGCACCGCTCCGGGCTCCGCCGCTTCGGCCCGGCCAACCGGGTCACCCTGGGCCGCGCGACGCTGGTGGGCGGGGTGACGGCTCTGGTGGCGGACTCCTTCGAGAGTTCACCGCCGGTGACGTTGTTCGTCGGTCTGACGGCGGTGGCCCTGATCCTGGACGGCGTGGACGGGAAGGTGGCCCGGCGTACGGGCACGTCCACGGCGCTGGGCGCGCGCTTCGACATGGAGGTGGACGCGTTCCTGATCCTGGTGTTGAGCGTGTACGTCTCGATGTCGCTCGGCCCCTGGGTCCTCCTCATCGGCGCCATGCGCTACGCCTTCGTCGCCGCCGCCCGCGTCCTGCCCTGGCTCAACGCCCCGCTCCCCCCGAGCACGGCCCGAAAGACGGTCGCCGCGATGCAGGGCGTGTTCCTGCTGCTGGCCGCGTCCGGCTACCTCCCGTACGCGGCGACGTTCGCGGTAGCCGCGACGGCTCTGGCGGCGCTGGTCTGGTCGTTCGGCCGGGACATCCTGTGGCTGTACCGGACGTCGCGTACGGAGAAGGTCTCGGTGCCGAAGGCGTCGACGGTGCGGGAACTGGTGACGTCCTGAACCCGGTCAGCCGTGGGCAGTACCGGACGTCACGTACGGAGAAAGCCTCGATGCCGAAGGCGTCGGGAGTGCGGGAACTGGTGACGTCCTGAACCCGGTCAGCCGTCGAGCGGCATCCGGTACACCGTCGACTCCCGCTCCGCGAACCCCAGTCGCTCGTACAGCCTGTTCGCCGCGGCCCGGTCCGGCCGCGAGGTGAGATCGACGGTCCGCGCCCCCGCCTCCCGCGCAAGCCGCACCGCCTCCCGCATCAACAGCCCGGCTACGCCGTGACCACGTGCCGCGTCATCCACGACCACGTCGCGCTCCGCTGCAAGTGCCGAGATATGCCGTCGCTCGTCTGCGGCGCCATCGTGGCTGGTCGCGCAGTTCCCCGCGCCCCTTCAGGGCGCTGCCGAACCGCAGTGGACATCGACCGACCTGCTTGGCTCCTCGCTCGCCTCCCGAACGATCTCCGCCGGCACGCCCATCCCGCCGACCCTACCGACGCGGCAACACCCCGATCTCCGCCACCGGCACAACCGCCAGCACCAGCCAAGGCACCGCCGCCGGAAGCCCGGCGTCCAGGAGAGAGCCCGTCGCCGAGCTGCCGATGAGGACGATCAAGCCGGACACCGAGGACAACGCGCCGGTGTAGAGGCCGAGTCGGCCCTTCTCGGCGAGGTCGGGGATCCAGGCGCGGGCTACCGGGGCGACGAGCATCTGGCCGAGGGTGAGCAGGACGACGAAGCCGGCCGCGGGCAACAGGCCCGCCGTGCCCGTCCGGTCGGCGGGTCGCGTCGCGGCCACGATCGCGAAGCCCGCCGCGATGAGCAGCAGTCCGGCCACCATGGACCGGCGCAGGGTGAGCCGCTCCCCCACCCAGCGGGTGACCGGCAGCTGGGCGATGACCACGAGCAGCGAGGACAGGGCGAACAGCCAGGCCAGCGCCGATTGGGAACCCGTGGCGCGTTCCACCTCGTCGGGGAGGGCGAGATAGAGCTGGTTGTAGGCGAGCAGGTAGGCGCCGTACGCGCAGCACAGGGCGAGGAAGCGGCGGTTGCGCAACAGCTTGCCCATACCGCCGCGGAACTCGACACCGCCGCGCCCGGGTATGTGCTGCGGCAGCAGCCACGCGTGGCCGACGAGGACGAGTACGAAGATCCCGGCGCCGGCGAGGCACACCGTACGGAAGTCCACGGACAGCAGCAGCGCGCCCAGCAGCGGCCCCACGAACGCGCCCGCCTGTCCGGCCACCGTCAGCAGCGCGAGGACCCGGGTCCGGGAGCCGGCACCCGACTCCTCCCACAGCACGGCCTGCCGGGCGACCTCGGACTCCACTGCCGGCGAGAACAACGCGGCGGCGAACCCGATCAGCAGCACGGCCCCGATGACCGCCCAGGTCTCGCGCGCATACCCCAGCCACACGAACCCGCCGATCCGCAGCACGCACCCCGTGAGCACGACCGGCCGGATCCCGTACCGGTCGGCCAGCGCCCCGCCCACCACGAACAGCCCCTGCTGGCTGAAGGTCCGCAGGCCCAGCACGAACCCGACCAGCCAGCCCGCCATCCCGACGGCCTGCCCCAGGTGCTCGGCGAGAAAGGGCAGCACGGCGAAGAAGCCGATGTTGAAGGCGAGCTGGGTGAGGAGGAGAAGGCGGAGGAGGGGGGACAGGCGGCGAGGCCGGTCGGGAGCCTCCGTGCGGAATCCGAGTACCGACGACTTCATCACGCCGCCACCAACTCCCTTGCGTCCGCTTGCCGTTCAGGCACGGGCACGACCGGCTCGACCCCACGACCACGACGCCGTACGCGCCGCACCCCTCCGGCCGCCGTCACCGCCAGCGCGCCCAGCAGGGCGAGTACGGCGGCGGGCGCGAGGACGGCCCAGGGCGCGCGCTCGGCGTAGGGCTGGTTCTCGGCGAGGAGCAGCCCCCATTCCGGGGAGGGCGGTTGGGCGCCCAGGCCGAGGAAGGCCAGCGAGGCGAGCGCGAGGGCGATGCCGGGCAGGCGGAGAAGCGCGTGCCGGGTGACCGGTGGGATGACGGCGGGGAGCAGCTCGTGGCGCAGGAGATACCAGGGGCCGGCGCCCAGTGCGCGGGTCGCCGTCAGGTGGAGGGCCGCGCGTTCCTGCCGTAGCAGCGCGGAGGTGTGGGCGGCGAGCGGCGTCCAGGCGACGGCGGCCACGGCGAGCGCGGGCGTGGCCGTGCCGCCGCCGACGACCGCGGTGACGAGGAGGGCGACGAGGACCGGCGGCAGCGCGGTGACGGTGTCGACGAGCGGCCCGGACATCCTGGGCAGCAGGCCGAGCGCGAGCCCGGTGACCAGGGTGACGGCGGTGATCGCGAGGGCCAGCAGCAGGGTGTCGAGGGCGCCGTGCGCGACACGGGCGAGGACGTCCCTGCCGAGGGCGTCGGTGCCGAACGGATGCGACCGGGAAGGGGCCACGAGTCGCTCGGCGGTGTCGAGGGCCAACGGGTCACGGGGCAGGCCGAGGGCGATCACGGCCACGAGCAGACCGCCGTACGCGAAGGGCAGGATCCTGTGGGCGGGCGGCGATGGCCGGTGCAGGGACGGCAGCGCGCCGTCGCGCAGGGCCGGACCGATCAGCAGGCGGGTGAGGAGGCGGGCCAGTCCGGCGGCGGCCGCGGCGAGCAGGACGAGGGCGAGCGTGCCGGCCTGCAGCACGGGCAGGTCCTGGGCGAGGGCGGCCTGGAGGGTGGTCCGGCCCAGTCCTGGGATGTCGAAGATCTGCTCGACGGTGACCGCCCCGCCGGTGATTCCCACGACGAACAGGCCGGTGTTGGGCAGCAGTCCGGGCAGGCAGCGGCGCAGGGCCTGACGGGCGACGGCGCGGCCGGGCAGTCCGCGCGCGGTGGCGGCCGACGCCCAGGGTTCGGCGAAGGCGCCGGGCAGCAGATCGTCGAGGAGCCGGCCCAGGACGGCTCCGGCGGGCAGACCGAGGGCGAGGGCGGGCAGGACCGTCCACTGGGGGCCGTACCAGCCGAGGGCGGGCAGCCAGCCGAGCTGTACTCCGACGACGGTGGCGAGGACGGACGCGGTGAGGAACTCGGGCAGTGCGGCGAGGACCGCCGAACCGCTCCCTCCCGCTCGGCGCCCGTCCAGCCGCCCCCGCGCCCCGAGCCACAGGGTGCGGGCGCAGATCAGCGCGGCGGTGACGGCGGCGACCACGAGGGCCACCGCCATCAGCAGCAGGGACACACCGAGGGCCTGGAGCACGGCGGGCGTGACCTCGCTGCCGGAGATCCACGACCGGCCGGCGTCCCCGCGCCACAGGCCGCCCATCCAGTCACCGAGCAGATGGAACGGGCCTTCGTCCAGGCCGAGTTGGGCGCGGATGTCCGCCAGCACCTCGGGCGTGGGGTCGCGATCCGCGGACCGGGCCTTGAGGACGGTGAGCGCGGGGTCGGTGTGCGAGAGCCAGGGCAGTACGCCGATGCCCGTGACGAGGGCGCCCGCGATCCCGACCCGCCACAGCAGCGTGGCCATTCCCTGTCGCACGGGTCAGCGCCGGGTGCCGATGCCGACGAGGGTGCGCTCGTACGGGTCGAGGAGCGCACCGCTGACGGAGGTGCCGACGCCGGTGATGATGCGCTGGTGGACCAGCGGTACGACGGCGTCGGTGCCCAGGATGCGGGCCTCGGCGGCCATCGCCGCGTCCTGCCGCTCGGCGGTGTCGGTCGCGCGCTCGGCCTTGGCCACGGCTCGGTCGACGTCCTTGTCGCAGAGCTGCGTCATGTTGTAGCCGCCGTCGCACGTGTAGTCGCCGGCGAGGACGGAGACAGGGTCGCCGGTGTCGACGAGGGTGTTGCGGGCGAGGACAACGGCGTCGAACTTGCCGGCCAGCGCGTCGCTCTCCAGCCGCGAGTACTCGCGCACTTCCAGCGTGACCTCGAACCCGGCCTTCTCCAGCTGCTGCTTCAGCACCTGGGCGACTTCCGGGAGTTCGGGCCGGTTGTCATAGGTGGCGAGCCTGATGCGCGTGCCTTGCGGCTTCCCCGGCTTCGCTCGCCCGACCGGCTCGGTGCGCTTGCCCTCGGCCCAGGTGACGGCGGGCCCGTATATGCCGGCGCCGGCGTCGGCGTACCCCTCGTAGACGTCGTTGGCCAGCGTGGAGGTGTCGACGGCCTGGCGGGCGGCGGCCCGCAGCGCGGCGTCCTTGAAGGGGCCCTTGTCGGTGTTGAGGAGCAGGCTGGTGGTGCGGGTCGTGGCGGTCGCCACACGGGTCGCCTTGTCGAGGGTGGCGGCCTGGGCGACGGGGATCGACTCGGCGAGGTCGACCTGGTCGGTGCGCAACGCGCTTGCGCGGGCGGTGCCGTCGGCGACGAACTTCACGTCGATTCCGGTGGCCTGGGCACGACCGCCCCAGTAGTCGTCGTAGCGGTCGAGGGTGGCCGCGGTGGTGCCCATGACCTTGGTGAGTTCGAAGGGGCCGGTGGCGGTGCCGGCCGGGTCGACGTCGTCCTTCTTGTCGTAGGCCTTGGGGGAAAGGACGGCGAGGGAGGGGCCGGCCAGGCGAAGCGGCAGGATCGGATCGGGGTCCGCGGTGGTGATCCGCACCCCTGTCCCGCCGTCAGCCTTCACCGTGAGGGTGACGCCGGCGAGCGCGGCCGGGGCGGGCTTGGCCTGGGTGGCGCGGGTGAGGGAGGCGGCGACGGCGTCCGGGGTGACCTTCGAGCCGTCCTGGAAGGTGGCCTCGCGCAGGGTGAACAGCCAGGTGCGGTCGTTCTCCTGGCGCCAGGAGGCGGCGAGGGCGGGGCCGGCGGCGCCGTTGGCGTCCAGCGCGGTCAGGCCCTCGGTGACGCCGAGGCGGCTGAGGATGGTGGAGTCGGCGCCGTACGGCGAGAGGTTCTCGGCGGGCGGGAAGGCGAGTGCGACGCGCAGGCGGGAGCCGGCGTCGGCGCCGTCGCCGGTCTCGCTGCCGCCGTGGGAGGCGAAGCAGCCGGCGAGCGCCGGGGCGAGCATGAGGGCGAGGAGCGGGCGGAGTCGGGATCGGTGGCGGTGTCGGGGTCGGTGGCGCACGGTCTCTATCGCTCCATCGCTATCTCGAACGGAATCTCGAAGTGGACGACGCCGCTGCCGCCGTCCTGGTCGTCACGTTCGTCGTGCACGACCTTGCCGAGTGAGCGCCAGAAGCTCTCGGCGCCGGGCACCTGGGGGTCGGTGTGCAGATAGACGGCGCGGTAGCCGCCGTCGGCCGCCGCGAAGGCGAGCAGTTGGTGGACGAGCCGCCGGGCCAGGCCCCGCCTGCGGTGCTCGGGCCGGACGTAGACGCGGCGCAGCTGGGCGGTCGTGCCGGAGGGGTAGCGCTCGGCGAGGTCGCGCGGGTTCGGCGGGTGGGCCGGGCCGCGGGAGTCGAGGGCGGCGGTGGCGACGACACGGTTGTCGCGCGGGTCGAGCGCGACGAGGAGGGTGTGCCGTGGCGGGGCGAGGTAGGCGGCGGCCGGGTCGATGATGTCCGCGTGCCAGCGCGGCACATAGCCGGTACCGAAGTCGCGGTGGACGGTGTCGAGCATCAGGGCCCGCGCGCCGTCGAGGTCGTCCGGGCCCGCCGCCCTGATGCCGTAGTCATGCACTTGCACATCATATGCATTAAGTGGCAAGCGGGTGATCACGGCACCTGCGGAGCTATGGGACAAGACAACAACCCCCATACGGCCCAAGCGATTTGACACCGCTCGTCAGCCATCGACAACCTAGTCACATGACATCCATTTTCAACAACGGTACCCTAGCACCGAAGGCAGGTCGCTCCTGATGCGCATCGCGTTCGTCGGCAAAGGCGGCAGCGGCAAGACGACCCTGTCGGCACTCTTCGCCCGCCATCTGGCCCGCTCCGGCGCACCCGTGCTGGCCATCGACGGCGACATCAACCAGCACCTCGCCGAGGCCCTGGGCCACACCGGCGCCGCTCTGGACGCCCCACCCCTCGGTGCCCACGTACGGGACATCAAGGAGTACCTGCGCGGCACCAACCCGCGCATCCCCTCGGCCGACGCCATGATCAAGACCACTCCGCCGGGCCGAGGCTCCCGCCTGCTGACCCTGCTCGGCGACGACGAACTGCACGCTCGCCACGTGCGGCGCGTGGGCGACGTGCCGCTGATGGTGACGGGCGAGTTCGACGAGAGCGACCTGGGGGTGGCCTGCTACCACTCCAAGCTCGCGGGCGTCGAGCTCTACCTGAACCACCTGGTCGACGGCCCCGGCGAATACGTGGTCGTCGACATGACCGCGGGCGCGGACGCGTTCGCCTCCGGCCTGTTCACCCGCTTCGACATGACCTTCCTGGTGGCCGAGCCCACGCGCAAGGGAGTCTCGGTCTACCGCCAGTACCGGGACCACGCCCGCGAGTTCGGAATCCGCATCGCGGTCGTCGGCAACAAGGTGACCTGCGAGGACGACCTGCTCTTCCTGAAGGAGGAGGTGGGCGACGACCTCCTCACCCACCTCGTCCAGTCGTCGTGGGTCCGGGCGGCCGAACAGGGGCGGGAGCAGGGCGAGTTGGAGTCGCAGAATGTGCACGCTCTGAACGTGCTGCGCGAGGCGGTGGACGCCCGGCCCAAGGACTGGCCTGCGATCCACCGCCACGCGGTCGAGTTCCACCTGCGCAACGCACGGGCGTGGGCGGATGCGCGGACGGGGCATGACCTGGCCGCGCAGGTGGACCCGGAGTTCGTGCCGGGGCCGGCCTGACGCGTGTGGGCTACCGCTTCTGCTCCACCCGCACCCAGTCCACCTCAGCCTGCACTCCCCCACCCGCGACCCGGTCCACGCTGGACTGCGGCAGCCCCCAGTAGGGAGTGGTCACCTGGTTCCACCCGGCCGGGTACGCGCCGCCCAGGGCGAGGTTGAGGATGACGTACTGGTTGTGGTCGTAGACCCACTGGCCGCGCGTCGACTCCAGCTTGTTGCGGGTCGTTTCCTGGACCAGGCGGTCGTCGACGGAGAAACGCATGCCCGTCGGGGTCCACTCGACGGCGTAGGTGTGCCACTGGTCGATCGTGCCGCCGTTCGGGAAGGTCTGGCGGGCGCCGATGTTGCCGTCGGCCGAGTAGCCGGGGCCGTGCAGGGCGGTGCTGGTCCAGTCGCGGTAGCCGACGTTCTCCATGATGTCGGTCTCGCCGGACGCGGGCCAGGAGACCGACGGGTCGTCGACATTGCTGCCGAGCAGCCAGAAGGCGGGCCAGAAGCCGTCGCCGACCGGGAGTTTCATGCGGGCGCTGACCTTGCCGTAGGTGAAGTCGAAGCGGGTGTTGGTGTCGACGCGGCCCGACGTGAAGTCGTATGTGCCGCCGCCCGCCTGGGTGCAGCCCTTGCAGTACTTCGCCCTCAGGATCAACGCCCCGTTCTCGGTGCGGATGTTGTCCGTCGAGTCGACGTACGCCTGCGACTCGCCGTTGACCGAGCCCATTTCGGTGCCGGTGCGCACCACCCGCCATTTGCCGCGGTCGAGCGCTGTGCCGGTGAAGTCGTCGAAGAAGGTGGTCTGGTACGAGCCCGGCTGCTCGGCCGGGAGTGCCGGGTAGGCGGCGTTGGCGCTGCCGCCCGTGCCCCAGACCTGGAACTCGTACAGGGAGTAGCCGAACTGGGCCGTCGCGGGGGCCGGGTTGTAGAAGCTGCGGCGTTCCTTGCCGAGCATGCGGACATAGCGGCCGGTCGCCGGGGAGGAGAGGGCGATCGGGTCGTGCAGGCCGACCGCGTCCGACGGGGACTTCACGTTCGCCCGGCGGGCGGCGACCTCGGCGGTCGTGGGCTGGTACACCGTGCGCCAGGCGCGGTTGTCGTCGGAGACCTGGAGCTGGTAGTCGACGGCGTAGGCCGCCTCCCAGTACAGGTCCACCGATGAGATCGTCGAGGTGGCGCCCAGGTCCACCGAGATCCACCGGTCCGCGTTCCAGTCGCTGGACCAGCGGGTCGCGTCGGCCTTGAGATCCCCCGGCCATCCGCCGTCGGTGACGAAGGCCGGTGAATTGCCGGCGTGCTGGTAGTAGTTGGCGTAGGCGGGGTGGTTCAGGGCGAGGTTCGTGCGGGTCGTGGAGGCCGCGGCCGGTTCGCCGCCGAAGACCTTGAAGGAGTACAGCGAGTAGCCGTAGGGCGTGGCGCGTTCGATGCCGCGCATGCGGACGTAGCGGCCGGTCACCTCCTGCGGGTAGGTGTGCGCGGTGACCGAGCCGCCGGTGCCTGCGGTCTCCGTGTAGAAGGGGGTCCAGTCGGTGCCGTTCTTCGAGACCTCCAGGACATATCTCTTGCCGTAGGCGGCCTCCCAGTCCAGGACCACCCGGTCGACGCGGATCGTCGTGCCCAGGTCGACCCGGATCCAGGCGCCGTCGGTGAAGTCGCTGGACCAACGGGTCGCGCCGTTGCCGTCGAAGGCGAGGCCCGCTGCCAGGCCGGCGTTCTCGGCGCCGGACGCGGTGACGGCGGCCGGGTTCGCCGCGTAGGCGGTGGCCGCTCGGTCGCTGTCCCACGCGGCTGCCACGGCGTTGGGCTCCGGGGCCGGCGCGGCGAACGCCGAGCCGGCGCAGAAAAGGGTGAGGGCGGTGAGCGCCGTCAGGAGGGTGCGGGAAGTACGGGATCGCATGCGGCTCTCCTTGGGAGGTGTGGGGTGGTCCTCAGGGGATGCGCATTCCGTGCCGTGGTGCCTTCCGTGCCGGTCGTCGTGCCTGCGTCGGTCGTCGTGCCTGCGTACGGTCCTCGTCAGGCGGCCCGTTCCGCCCCCGTCCCGTGCGCCCGGATGATCTCCGCATACCGGCGCCCCGTGCCCTTGATCGTCCGCACCTGCGTCCCGTAGTCCACATGAACCAGCCCGAACCGCTTGGCATACCCGTACGCCCACTCGAAGTTGTCGAGCAGCGACCACGCGAAGTACCCGGCCAGCGGGGCGCCCTTGCGGGCGGCGGAGGCGCAGGCGGCCAGATGCTGGATCAGGTAGTCCTGGCGCTCGGGGTCGTCGATCGTGCCGTCGGGGCGTACGACGTCCGGGAAGGCGGAGCCGTTCTCGGTGACGTAGATCTTGCGCGGGCCGTACTCGTCGGTCAGGCGCAGCAGCAGGGTCTCGATGCCGCTCGCGTCGATCTCCCAGTCCATGCCGGTGCGCGGTACGTCGGGGCGGCGGACCGCGCGGGCGTGGGGGGCGGGGCCCTCGGGGTCGTCGACGACATGGGCCGGGAAGTAGTAGTTCAGGCCGAGCCAGTCCAGCGGGGCCGCGATCGTCTCCAGGTCGCCGGGGCGCTCGGGGAGTGCGACGCCGTACGTCTCCACCATGTCGGCCGGGAAGCCGCGGCCGTGCACCGGGTCGAGCCACCAGCGGTTGACGTGGCCGTCCTGGCGGCGGGCGGCAGCCTCGTCCTCGGGGCGGTCGCCGGCCGCGTACACCGTGGAGAGGTTGTTGACGATGCCGACCTCGGCTCCGGGCGCAGCCGCGCGGATCGCCTGGGTCGCGAGGCCGTGGCCGAGGAGAAGGTGGTAGGAGGCGCGGACCGCGGCCGTCAGGTCGGTCAGTCCCGGTGCCATCTTGCCCTCCAGATGGCCGATCCAGGCGGAGCAGGAGGGCTCGTTGAGGGTGGCGAAGTGGGTGACGCGGTCGCCGAGACGGCCGGCGACGACCGAGGCGTACTCGGCGAAGTGTTCGGCGGTCTCCCGCTCGGGCCAGCCGCCGCGGTCCTGGAGCGCCTGTGGGAGGTCCCAGTGGTACAGGGTGACGGACGGGGTGATGCCCGCCTGAAGCAGGCCGTCGATCAACTCGTCGTAGAAGGCGAGGCCCTTGGGGTTCACCGGGCCGTCCCCGCCCGGCACGACCCGTGGCCAGGCGATCGACAACCGGTAGGCGTTCGCACCGAGTTGGCGCATCAGCCCGATGTCCTCGCGCCAGCGGTGGTAGTGGTCGCAGGCGATGTCGCCGTTGTCCCCGCCCGCGATCTTGCCGGGAGTGTGCGAGAAGGTGTCCCAGATCGACGGGGAACGGCCGTCCTCCGCCACGGCTCCCTCGATCTGGTACGCCGCTGTGGCCGTGCCCCACAGGAAGTCGTGCGGGAGTGCGGCGAGGTCGATGCGGTCGGACACAGAGATCCCTTCGGAATGGGCGGTGTTGGTCACTGCACGGCGGCCGGTCACTTGACGGCGCCCGCCGTCAGACCGGCCACCAGATAGCGCTGGAGGAGGAGGAAGCCCGCCACCACGGGGACGCTGACGACCAGCGAGGCGGCCATGATCTGGTTCCAGTACACGTCGTTGAGCGTGGAGTAGCCCTGGAGGCCGACGGCGAGCGTGCGGGTGGTGTCGTTGGTCATCACCGACGCGAACAGCACCTCGCCCCAGGCCGTCATGAAGGCGTAGACGGCGACCGCGACGATGCCGGGAATCGCGGCCGGCACGACCACCCGGAACAGCGCGCCCAGCGGCCCGCAGCCGTCGACCAGCGCCGCCTCGTCGAGGTCGCGTGGCACCGAGTCGAAGTAGCCGATCAGCATCCAGATCGAGAAGGGCAGGGAGAAGGTCAGATACGTCAG
This sequence comes from Streptomyces sp. NPDC111802, assembly GCF_055634335.1. Taxonomy (NCBI): domain Bacteria; kingdom Bacillati; phylum Actinomycetota; class Actinomycetes; order Kitasatosporales; family Streptomycetaceae; genus Streptomyces; species Streptomyces sp. NPDC111802. The sequence goes on from NZ_JBVKCZ010000003.1 coordinate 154,071, forward strand.
GATCAGACCGCCGCGCGAGCCGAACAGGGCGATGCCGGTGGCGTTGCCGATGTTGACGTAGATGAGGAACAACGGGAGGAGGAAGAGGATGCCGGGGAACATCTGCGTGGACAGGACGGTGACCGTGAAGACCCGCTTGCCGCGGAAGTCGTAGCGGCTGACCGCGTACGCCGCGAACACCGCGATCACCACCGAGCAGACGGTCGCCGCGCCCGCCACGATCAGCGAGTTCACGAAGTACCTCGCGAGCGGCACCGTCGACCAGATGTCGATGTAGGGGCGGATGGTCAGTTCGCTCGGCAGCCAGCGGAAGGTACCCGTGACATCCGCCAGCGGCTTGAGCGAGCTGGAGACCATGACGTAGACGGGGACCAGTACGAAGCCGGTCAGCAGAGTGAGGAAGATCCGCCGGGACCACAGGAAGGAACGCGGCGGCGCCATGGGCGAGTTACGCATCGGCGGTCCTCCGTCCGCGCGAGGTGAGCCAGAGGTACGCACCGGTCACCAGAAGCAGGAACAGCAGCAGGAGTACGGACATGGCCGAACCGGTGCCGAAGTTCCAGGTGACGAAGCTGGCCTGGTAGATGTGCACCGAGATCAGGTCAGCGGCCTGTGGCGCGGTCCTGCCGAACAGGACGTACGGCGTGTTGAAGTCGTTGAAGGTCCACAGGAACAGCACGAGGACGAGGACCTGGTTGATGGGGCGCAGGGACGGCAGCGTGATGCGGCGGAGCTGCTGCCACATGCCCGCGCCGTCCAGGGCCGCCGCCTCGTAGAGCTCCTTCGGGATGTTCTGCAGGCCGGCCATGACGATGAGGAAGGCGAACGGCCAGCCCTTCCACACCGACACGGTCAGCAGCGCGATGAAGCTGTTGTCGCCGATCAGCCAGAAGGAGGGCTGGTCGGTGAGGCCGAGCTGGTCGTGCAGGACGTGGTTCACCAGGCCGTTGTCGTGCTGGAACATGAAGACCCAGGTGATGACGGCCGTGTACACGGGCAGCGCGTACGGCACCAGGAACAGGGCGCGCAGCAGACCCCGGCCGCGGAAGGTGTCCTGCATGTAGATCGCGGCGGCCGTGCCGATCAGCCAGCACAGGCCCACCGAGAGCAGCGTGAAGGCCACGGTGACCAGGAACGAGTGGAGCAGCGCCTCGCCGACGGGGGCGTTGAAGTCCACCGACATCGCGTAGTTGTCGAAGGCGTTCCAGGGCGCCGTGGTCCAGTCGCGGATGTAGAACTGCGTGAGCTCCTTGAAGCTCATCATGATGCCGATCACCATCGGCACCAGGTGGACCAGGAGTTCGAGGAGGAGGGCGGGCAGGAGGAGCAGATACGGCAGTCCGATGCGGCGGATCCGCCCGGGACGGCGGCGGGGGCCGCCCGCCGTCCCGGGGGAGCTCTGTCGCACGGCGGCCTCCGGCGGGACCGTGGTCGTCATCGTGCTCACTTCGTCGGCATCTGCTGCTGGGCCTTCTCCAGGGCCGCCTTCACCGACTCCTCGGTCACCGGGCGGCCGGCGGCGGCGTCGGCCCACAGCTCCTTGACGGCCGTACCGACCGCTGTCTCGAACTGGGACTCGTCGGCGACCTGCGGTGCCGCGACGGCGCTCTTGGCGAGGGTGTCCTTCAGGACGGTGTTCGCGGGGGTGTTGAAGGCCGTGTCGGACTGGGCGCCCTTGACCGGCGGGATCGAGCTGTAGGCGGCGTTGAGGACCTTCTGCTCCGCGTCGCTCGTCATGAACTTCACGAACTTCGCGGCGCCGTCGATGTTGTCGGTGTTCTTGAAGACGGCCAGGTTGATGCCCATGACCATGGAGTTGACGCCGGTGCCGGTGCCGGGGGTGCCGGACTGCACGGGCACGGGGGCGATGCCGTAGGCGTCCTCGCTCATGCCCTGCGACTTGAGGTTGGCGGACGCGGACTGCCACAGCAGCATCGCCGTCTTGCCCTTGGCGAAGTCGCTGACGGACTGGTTCTGGGCGTACTCGGCGTTGCCCGGCGCGATGATCTTGTCCTTGGCCATCAGGTCGACGAACTGCTTGACGCCCTGGACGGCCTTGTCGGAGGTGAAGTCGGGCTTGCCGTCAGCGGTGAAGAAGTCGGCGCCGTGCTGCTTGGCGAAGACGACGGCGTGGTGGATGTTCTCGGAGGGGTTCGAACCCTCCACGCCCAGCGCCCACTCGCCGTCCTTGGACAGCTTCTTGCCGTCGGCGACGAGCTCGTCCCAGGTGGCCGGCGGCTTCGAGATGCCCGCGTCGGCGAACATCTTCTTGTTGTAGTAGAGCGCGTACGACATCGAGTACAGCGGCACCGCCGCCGGGTCCTGGCCCTCGGCGCCGGTCGAGCCGAGCGCGGAGTCGACGAACCGGTCCTTGCCGCCGATCTTGCCGAAGTTCTCGGCGTTCCACGGCAGCAGCGCCCCGGTGGCCTGCAGGGAGGCGCTCCAGGTGTTGCCGATGTTGAGGACGTCGGGGCCCTGACCTGAGGTGGTCGCGGTGAGGATCCGGTTGAGCAGGTCGGACCAGGGCACGACCTCCAGCTCCACCTTGATGCCGGTCTCCTTCTCGAACTTGTCGAGTTCCGGCTGGAGGACCTTCTTGTCGACCTCGATGCTGGCGCCCTGGTTGGAGGCCCAGTAGGTGAGGGTCTTCGGTGAGTCGTTGGACCCCCCGCCATCGGTCGACGAACCGCCTCCGCAGGCCGAGGCGGCCAGAACGAGAGACATGGTGACGGCAGCTACGGCCGCGGCTCGCGTTGTGCGCATGGCTCCAGGTGTCCCTTCCGGGAGTACTGCTGCTTGATGGTGCTTAATTTAGAGCGTGAGTTAAGACCTAAGGCGGGCCCGCGTCAAGGCTTTTGACACAGTCGCCTGACTCTGGTCCAAAGTCTTGACTCCATCGTTTTACGGCTGAACCATTCACCGGCGAGAGAGCGCTCCCAAACCCCACCATGTTCACTTCCTGAACAAGGAGAGCCGCCCCATGCCTGCTTCCTCCCCGGATTCCCGGCCGCCCTCGATCGGCCGCCGTACTCTGCTGGGCGCCGCTGCCGCGGCCACACCGGCCGTCCTCGGCGCGGCCTCGCCGTCCGCCGCGGCCCCCTCGGCCCGCAAGAAGCCGCTTGCCCTGCCCGGCGGCGGCGACCTCGGCCCGAACGTCCTGGTCTTCGACCCGTCGACCCCCGGCATCCAGGCCCGGCTCGACGAGGTGTTCCGGCAGCAGGAGTCGGCCCAGTTCGGCACCGGCCGCTACGCCCTGCTCTTCAAGCCCGGCACCTACCACGGCCTCAACGCCCAACTCGGCTTCTACACCTCGATCGCGGGCCTTGGCCTGTCCCCCGACGACACCACCATCAACGGCGACGTCACGGTCGACGCCGGCTGGTTCAACGGCAACGCCACGCAGAACTTCTGGCGTTCGGCGGAGAACCTGGCGCTCGTCCCCGCGAACGGCACCAACAGATGGGCCGTCGCCCAGGCGGCCCCCTTCCGCCGGATGCACGTCCGCGGCGGCCTCAACCTCTCCCCCACCGGCTACGGCTGGGCCAGCGGCGGCTACATCGCCGACAGCCGGATCGACGGCCAGGTCGGGCCGTACTCCCAGCAGCAGTGGTACACCCGCGACAGCGCGATCGGCAGCTGGCTCAACGGCGTGTGGAACATGGTGTTCTCCGGCGTGGAGGGCGCCCCCGCGCAGAGCTTCCCCAACCCGCCGTACACCACGCTCGACACGACGCCCGTCTCGCGGGAGAAGCCTTTCCTGTACGTCGAGGGGAGCGGGTTCCGGGTCTTCCTGCCGGAGAAGCGGACGAACGCCCGCGGTGTCACCTGGGGCAGCGGCACCCCTCGTGGCACCTCGCTCCCGCTGACACAGTTCTACGTGGCCAGGCCCGGCGTCTCGGCGGCCACCCTGAACGAGGCGCTCGCGCAGGGACTGCACCTCCTGCTCACCCCGGGGATCTACCACGTCGACCGGCCGATCCAGGTGAACCGGCCGAACACCGTGGTCCTGGGCCTCGGCTACGCCACCCTCATCCCCGACAACGGCGTCACGGCCCTGAAGGTCGCCGACGTCGACGGAGTCCGGCTCGCCGGCTTCCTGGTCGACGCCGGCCCCGTCAACTCCGCGACACTGCTGGAGATCGGGCCGCAGGGCGCGTCGGCGGACCACTCCGCGAACCCGATCACCGTTCAGGACGTCTTCGTCCGCATCGGCGGCGCGGGCGCCGGCAAGGCCACCACCAGCATGGTCGTCAACAGCCGGCACACGATCGTCGACCACACGTGGGTGTGGCGGGCCGACCATGGCGAGGGAGTCGGCTGGGAGACCAACCGGGCCGACTACGGCGTCGTGGTCAACGGTGCCGACGTCCTGGCGACCGGCCTGTTCGTCGAGCACTTCAACAAGTACGACGTGCAGTGGTTCGGCCAGCGGGGCCGCACGATCTTCTTCCAGAACGAGAAGGCGTACGACGCCCCGAACCAGGCCGCCATCCAGAACGGGTCGATCAAGGGCTACGCCGCCTACCGGGTCGGCGACGGCGTGACGGCGCACGAGGGCTGGGGCCTGGGCAGTTACTGCTACTACAACGTCGACCCCACGATCGTGCAGCACCACGGCTTCGCCGCCCCCGTCCGGTCCGGAGTGCGCTTCCACAACCTGCTCGTCGTCTCGCTGGGCGGCAACGGGCAGTACGAGTGCGTCATCAACGACACCGGGTCGCCGACTTCGGGGACCTCGACGGTGCCGTCGACGGTGGTGTCGTATCCCTGAGCGCCTCGCGCGATCGGCCCGATCGCGCCCCGGGCAAGGGTGGCTCCACCCAAACGCGGGTGGAGCCACCCCGTCACTCACCGGGCCGGCGTCGTGACCGGCGCCGCCGAGTAACCGGTCGGTCGGGCCGTGAACGTTCCCCGGCCCTGGGTGCGGCTGCGCAACCGCGTGGCGTAGCCGAAGAGTTCGGCCAGCGGCACGGTCGCGGTCACGACCGCCGCGCCCGCCCGTGCGACCGAGCCGGAGACCCGGCCGCGCCGTGCCGCCAGGTCGCCGAGGACCGCGCCGACGGCGTCCTCCGGCACGGTGACCGTGACCTCGACGACCGGCTCGAGCAGGACCATCGCGCAGGTGCGCAGGGCCTCGCGGAGGCCGAGTCGGCCGGCGGTGCGGAACGCCGTGTCGGAGGAGTCCTTCACATGCGTCGCCCCGTCGGTGAGGGTGACGCGCAGCCCGGTCACCGGGTGGCCGCCCAGCGGACCCTCGGCGAGGGCGTCACGACAGCCCGCCTCCACGGCACGGACGTACTCCTGCGGCACGCTGCCACCGACGACGGTCGAGCGGAACTCGAAGCCGGACTCCGTCTCCAGGGGCTCGACGTCGAGGACGACATGGGCGAACTGCCCCGCGCCGCCGTCCTGTTTGACGTGCCGGAACACAAAGCCGGTCACGCCTCGGCCGACCGTCTCGCGGTAGGACACCCGGGGGCGGCCGACGTTGACCTCCAGCCCGGCGTCCCGCCGGATCTTCTCCACCGCCACCTCCAGATGCAGTTCACCCATGCCGGACAGCACGGTCTGCCCGGTCTCGGTGTCGGTCCGCACGACGAGCGACGGGTCCTCCTCCGCCAGCCGGGCCAGCGCCGACGCCAGCTTGTCGGTGTCGGTGGACCTGCGGGTCTCGACCGCCACGGACACCACCGGGTCGGCGACACCGGGCGGTTCGAGGACGAGCGGAGCGTCCGGCGCGCAGAGGGTGGAGCCCGCACGGGCCGACTTCAGACCGACGACGGCCACGATGTCCCCGGCGACCGCCCGGTCCACGTGGGCGTGCCGGTCGGCCTGGACCCGCAGGATCCGCCCGATCCGCTCGGTGCGCCGGGTGCCCGCGTCGAACACCGTGTCTCCCTTCTCGATCGTTCCCGAGTACACGCGCAGGTAGGTCAGCCGTCCGGTCGGCGTGGCGCTCACCTTGAACGCCAGCGCCGCGAAGGGCGCCTGCGGGTCGGCGGGCCGCTCTTCTTCGCCACCGTCACGCAGGCCGCGTACGGCCGACACGTCGAGCGGCGAGGGCAGATACGCCACCACCGCGTCCAGCAGCGGCTCGATCCCCCGGTCGCGGTAGGCCGAGCCGCACAGCACGACGACACCGTCGCCGCTGCGGGTCAGCTCGCGCAGGGCGAGGTCCAGAGTCCCCGGCGACAGGGTCGACCGCGCGCAGAACTCCTCCAGCGCGCCGGCATGCAGTTCGGCCACCGCCTCCTCCAGCAGCCGCCGACGCCGGTGGGCCTCCTCCCGCAGCTCCGCCGGCACTTCTTCCACCACGAACATGTCGGCACCGTCGGCCCACACCAGCGCCCGCATCCGTACGAGGTCCACGACACCGCGGAAGCCGTCCTCCGCGCCGATGGGCAACTGCACGACCAGCGGCGCCGGATGCAGCCGTTCCCGGATCGACGCCACGGCCGTGTCGAGGTCGGCCCCGGCACGGTCCAGCTTGTTGACGAAGGCGATTCTCGGCACCCCATGCCGGTCGGCCTGCCGCCACACCGACTCGCTCTGCGGCTCGACGCCGGCGACGGCGTCGAACACCGCGACCGCGCCGTCGAGCACGCGCAGCGCACGCTCCACCTCGTCGGCGAAGTCGACGTGCCCGGGGGTGTCGATGAGGTTGATCCGGTGACCGTCCCAGGCGCAGCTCACCGCCGCCGCGAAGATGGTGATACCGCGGTCGCGCTCCTGCGGGTCGAAGTCGGTGACGGTGGTGCCGTCGTGGACCTCGCCGCGCTTGTGCGTGGTCCCGGTGGCGTACAGGATCCGCTCGGTGACGGTGGTCTTGCCGGCGTCGACGTGGGCGAGGATGCCGAGGTTGCGGACGACGGCGAGGGGGTTGGGGTTGTGGTTGGTGTTGGTGCGCACGGCCCTTGGCCTTTCGGATGATCCGGAGGTTCCGGAGGTCCCGGAGGTTCCGGATACGAAAAGGGGTCAGCGCGATTCCCGGACGGTACGTGGGCGCACGCGAGCGTGACCTGACGCCCTGCCAGAACAGGTCGGCGGCAGGCGGGTTGACCTACTCGGGCGCTCTCAGATGCTCGTCACGGGCATCCGGTGCCGGCCGCGCAGCGGGCACCGGGTGGACGAGGACACGAGGATCACGTCGTACCGGTCGTACCGGGACGGGGAGACGACGACAGCGGTGCGCTCACGCACGGCCCGGCTCCCCTCGACTCGTCACGATGACGCGCCGGTGAGTGGTGTGCGGCGCGTCGATACGTGGTGAGTGTAGGGAGCCTGGCGGGTTCGCAGCAGCTTATTTTCCGTGGTCGTCGTCGACCGTGACGCCGAAGCGGGGCAGAGCGCGGCCCGAGAGGGGCGTACGCCTTCGAGGCGTGACATTCGTACAGGCGGACTGTGCGGATCCCACGGTACGCGAGTGACAGTCGATCGATGTTTCCTCCCAGGTGATCTGCCATCGTTGCAGTTGAGACGCGCTGGTCGGGCGGCCCGCAGTACCGCCTCCCCCTTCCGTCCTCGGCCCCTCGGGCGAGGCACCCCGCCAAGGCAGGAACGCCCTGCTGGAGGCTTTCCGTGGACAAGCGGTACGAGGTGTACTGCCTCACCCACCCGCACTTCTACGACACGCCGTCCCATGGGCGGACCCGTGGGCGTTTCCACCAGACACTGCGCCGTCCCCCGGCGTCCTGGCTGCGCGAGGAACTCGGCGACTGGGTGGTCTACCGGCCCGTCGACACGCAACTGCCCCCGCAGGGCTGGAAGATTCACGTCTCGGCCTGTCCGGACAACGCCCAGACGATCCTGGACGCGGTGTGGGACCACTGCGTCCCGCGCCGTATCGCCTTCAAGTTCCTTCCCGGCATCGACACCCTCTTCCTCGCCAACGCCAAGTACGCCCACCGCGGCTCCAGCGGGAAGTTCGTGACCGTCTACCCCGCGGACGAGGCCGAGTGCGAACGCGTGCTCACCGAGCTCGGCGGCGTCCTGGACGGCCTGCCGGGGCCGTACATCCTGAGCGACCTGCGCTGGGGCGAGGGTCCGCTCTACGTCAGGTACGGCGCCTTCGCCGACCGGTACTGCGTGTCGGCAGACGGTGTCCTGGAGCAGGCGGTGGCGGATCCTTCCGGACGACTGGTCCCCGATGTGCGCGGCCCTACCTTCCAGGTCCCGGAGTGGGTGCCGCTGCCCGGATTCCTCGCACCACATCTCGCCGAGAGCCGGCGCACCACGGTCACCGACCTGCCCTACCGGTTCGACAGGGCGCTGCACTTCTCCAACGGCGGCGGACTCTACGCCGCGGTCGACACCCGTACCCAGGAACGTGTCGTCCTCAAGGAGGCCAGGCCCCACGCGGGACTCACCCCCGACGGCGCGGACGCCGTCACCCGGCTGGAGCGCGAGCGGGCCGCTCTGGAGCAGCTGCGCGGTCTGCCCTGCGTACCCGCGCTCCGCGACCACTTCGAGCTGGGCGGTCACCAGTTCCTCGTCGAGGAGTTCATCGAGGGACGACCTCTGCACGAGGTGTTCGTCGAACGCTTTCCGCCGACCACCCTGGACGCCGGCGCCGAGGCCTTCGCCGACTACGCCGACTGGGCCCTCGACATGCACCGGCGGGTGGCGGAGGCGGTCGCCGCGGTCCATGAGCGGGGCATCGTGATCGGCGATGTGCACACCTACAACGTCCTGGTACGGCCGGACGGCAGGGTGGTGCTGATCGACTTCGAGGGCGCCTCGGACGTGGCGCAGGCGGGGCAGCAGGTGCTCGCCGCCCCGGGCTTCGTCGCGCCGAGCGGTGCCACCGGATTCGACATCGACCGGTACGCGCTGGCCTGTCTGAGGATCTTCCTCTTCATGCCGCTGACCGGCCTCATCGAGCTGGACGGCGGCAAGGCCGGGCAGCTCGCGGGGGAAGCCGCCCGGCTGTTCCCGGTTCCGCGGCAGTTCCTCGACGAGGCCGTCCGCACCCTCACTGGTAACGGGGGGATCGCAGCCGGCACGGACGACGGACCTCGCCTCGAACCCGACCACTCCGGCTGGCTGCGCGCCCGCGCGTCGATGACCGACGCCGTCCTGGCCTCCGCCACGCCCGAGCGCCACGACCGGCTCTTCCCCGGTGACATCGAGCAGTTCACCCTCCCGGGCGGCGGCCTGGACGTGGCCCACGGCGCGGCCGGCGTGCTGTACGCACTGGACGTGACCGGCGCCGGACGCCACCCCGACCACGAGGACTGGCTGATCCGGCACGCGCTGGACCCCGAGCCCGGAACCCGCCTCGGCTTCTACGACGGCCTGCACGGCGTCGCCTACGTCCTTGAGCACCTCGGGCATCACGAGGAGGCCGCGAAAGTCCTCGACATGTGCCTGGACGAACACTGGGAGTCGCTGGCCCTCGACCTCAAGGGCGGCCTGTCCGGCATCGGGCTCAACCTGCTGCACTTCGCGACCGCCACCGGCGACGCCGCCTGCCGTGACGCCGTCCAGCGAGTGGCGCAAGCCGTCGCCGACCGCCTGGGCCCGGCCGACGCCGTGCCGGCCACCAGCGGCGGCGCCCACCCGAGAGCCGGGCTGGTGTACGGCTCGTCCGGGCCCGCGCTGCTGTGTCTGCGCCTGTACGAGCACAGCGGCGATCCGGCACTCCTCGACCTGGCCGCCACCGCGCTGCGCCAGGACCTGCGCCGCTGCATACTGCGCCCGGACGGGTCGATGGAGGTGAACGAGGGCTGGCGCACCATGCCCTATCTCGCCGACGGCAGCGTGGGCATCGGCATGGTCCTGGACGACTATCTGTCCCACCGCGCGGACGAACAGTTCTCGGCCGCCGCCGACTCGATCCGGCGTGCAGCACGGGCGTCCTTCTACATCGAACCAGGGCTGTTCGACGGCGTGGCCGGAATGATCCTCCACCTCAGCCGCGCCCATCCGACCGGCACGGCCGCCGACCGCGACCCCGTGATCTCGGACCACGTACGCCATCTGAACCGGCACGCCTGCGTGCTCGACGGCCGGCTCGCCTTCCCCGGCGAGCAGTTGCTCCGGCTGTCCATGGATCTGGCCACCGGCACCGCCGGCATCCTGCTGGCCCTGGGCTCGGCCTTCCACTCCGGTCCCGTGAGCCTGCCGTTCCTGGCACCGGGCCCGCCCGCTCATGACTTCTCCGTCCCCACACGAGCACGAGAAAGGAGGTGAGGACACCATGTCGCTCCTCGAACTACAGGGCCTGACCGTCGAGTCGGAGGCCGGCCTGGCTCCGCCGCCAGGCAGCCGCGCCAGCAAGGGCTGTGGTGGCAGCCGTCTCAGCCTGCTGCTCTGCTAGTCAGCCGACCAGTCCTCACCGACAGGGCGGGGGCACACCACGCCCCCGCCCTTTCAACCCGTACGTACGACGAGGGGAGCAGCCGGTGGACCGACGCGCGGCGGACCGTCTGCTGCTGGCGGCGGTCCGGCGGGGCGGCGTGTGGAGCGGGGCCCAGGCCGTCACGTCCCTGCTGCTGGCCGGCGTCTACGTCCTTTTGCCCGCCGTCATGGGACGGACCGTCGACGCCGTGCTCGGGCACGGCGACACCGCACTGTGGCTGACCCTGTCCGCCGTCACCGTCGCGCTGCTGGTGGTGTGCGACGTGGCGGACGACTACGCGGGCGCCGTGGCCGACGCACGCGCCACGGCATGGCTGCGGCACACACTTCTCGGCCATGTCCTCGAACTGGGCGCCCCCGCCGCCCGCCGCTACACCCCCGGCGACCTCGTGGCCCGCCTGGTGGGCAACACCGCCCGGGCCGGCAACGCCCCGTCGGGAGTGGTGTGGGCGGTGACCGAGCTGGTACCGCCCGTCGGGGCCGTGGTGGCCCTGGCTCTCATCGACCCCTGGCTGTGCCTCACCTTTGTGGCCGGACTGCCGCTGGTCGTCCTTGTGGTCCGGGCCTTCGCCCGCGATGTCTCCGACCTCAACGACCGCTACTTCGCCGCCCAGGGACGTATCGCCGCCCGGCTCCTCGACGCCCTCACCGGAATCCGTACCATCGCCGCCGCCGGAACCATGCCCCGCGAGGCCGGGCGGGTCCTGAGGCCGCTGCCCGAACTGCACCGCCACGGCCTGGCCATGTGGAGCGCGTACGCCCGGGTCTCCGGACGGGACGCGGCGATCGTCCCGCTGCTGGAGGTCGCCGTGCTGGCCGTGGCGGGACTGGCTCTCGCGGGGGGCCGCATCACACCGGGTCAGATGCTCGCCGCGAGCGGGTACGTGCTGTTGGCGACGGGCGTGAGTTCGCTGGTGGCCTCGGTCAACCGGCTGGCCTTCGCACGCGCCACCGCGGGGCGCGTCGCCGCGGTGCTGGGCGAGCCGGCCATCGCGTACGGCGGCGGGCAGCTGCCCCCCTCGGGCGGCGGGCGGTTGGAGTTCCGCGCCGTCACCGTACGCACCGCCGACGGCGGCGCCACGCTGGAGCACGTCGACCTGGACCTGCCGCCGGGCGCGCTGATCTCCGTCGTAGGACGTTCCGGGTCCGGCAAGTCCCTGCTGGCCGCACTGGCCGGGCGACTGGCCGACCCGGACGAGGGCGAGATACGGCTCGACGGGGTCCCGTTGCCCGACGTGGAGCGCGCGGCGCTGCGGCGGGCCGTCGCCTACGGCTTCGAACGGCCGGTGCTGGTGGGCGACACCTTCGCCGACGCGATCGGCTTCGGGCCGCGCACCCCCGAGGGCGGCGAAGTGCGTGCGGGCGCCGGCGCGGCCCGCGCCGACGATTTCATCCGGACCATGCCCGAGGGGTACGGCACCCGGCTCACCGATGCTCCGCTGTCCGGCGGCGAGATCCAACGCATCGGCCTGGCACGCGCGTTCGTCCAGTCCGCACCGCACGGCCGCCTTCTGGTGCTGGACGATGTGACGGCCAGCCTCGACACCGTCACCGAGCACCACATCAGCCAGGCGCTCACCGGCACCGCCCCGCTCGCCCACCGGACCCGCCTCGTCGTGACCCACCGCGCCTCCACGGCTGCCCGCGCCGACGTGGTCGTATGGCTCGACGGCGGCCGGGTGCGGGGGATCGGGACGCATGGCGAACTGTGGGCGCAGTCGTCGGGGTACCGGGCGGTGTTCCGGCCGGACGAGGGGGCAGACAAAGAGGTACGTCCGGCCCGGGAGCCGCACGGCGGTGAGCGGTGAGGCCGGGGCCGGGAGACCTGCTGCGCACCACGCTGCGCACGCGCCGCCGGGAGGTCCTACGGCTCACCGGCTGGTCGCTGGTCGAGGCGGTACCCACGCTGCTGTCCGGCTGGCTCGTGGCCCGTGCCGTCGACGACGGCTTCCTCGCCGACCGCAGCGCCGAAGGCATCGCTTGGCTCGGCCTGCTGGCCTGCGCCGTCCTCGTCGGCGCGTGGGGCACCCGGCAGGCCACACTCCAACTGGCGGCGGTCGTCGAGCCGTTCCGCGACGACCTGGTCACCCTCGTCACCACCGGCACACTGCACCGCTCGGCCCGCGCCGGGCAGAGTGTCGACACGGCGGGCGTGGCACGGCTGACGGAGCAGGTGGAGATCGCCCGCGAGTCGTACGCGGCGGTCGTCCTGTTCGTGCAGAGCTTCACGGTCACGGCGGTGAGCGTGTTGCTCGGCCTAGCCGCACTGGATCCGGCCCTCCTGCTGTTCGTCCTGCCGCCCCTGGCAGCAGGGCTCGCGCTGTTCCTGCTGGCTCTGCGGGCGATGGCGGCCCGGCAGCGGGCGGTCGTCCTCGCCGACGAGGCCATGGCCAGGCAGGTGAGCACGGTGGCCGGCGGACTGCGGGACGTGGCGGCATGCGGCGCCGAAGAGCCGGTGCGCCGTGAGGTCGGCACCCGTATCGACGCCGCGGCGGTCGCGGCCCGCTCCCTGGCCCGGCTCACCGCGCTGCGAACCACCGCGCTCGGCGTCGGCGGCTGGCTGCCGGTCGTGCTCATCCTGGCCGGCGCGCCCTGGCTGGTGCGGAGCGGGGTGACGGCCGGTGCGATTCTGGGCGCGCTGACCTACGTCTCCGCGAGCCTGCAACCGGCCCTGCGCGGCTTCGTCCAGGGACTCGGCGGCAGCGGGTTGTGGCTCTTCGTCACGCTCGGCCGGATCTCGGAGGCGGCTGGCGCGGGCGAAACGGGGACGTCGGACTCGGCGGCGGGAGCACGGCCTGCCGGGGCGTCAGCCGTGACCGATGCCCGGGGGACGGCGCCGTCACGCCTCGCACCGCACCGAGCCGATGGCTCTCCACTCGCCCCCGGCACAGGCCCGCCCCGCGGCGCCACGGCAACGGCAGGCACCGCGAGGACAGCCCCGCCCGCAGCCGCCGTGCCGGCGCTCCCAGCGACGGCGGCCACCCAGGCACCGCCCGGCATCCGCCCCCGGGACGGCCGGTTGGAGCTGCGGGGTGTCACTTTCGGCTATGCCCCGTCCGCCGAGCCGGTCGTCCGGGATCTGGACCTCTCCCTCGCTGCGGGCACCCACCTGGCGGTCGTCGGCCCCAGCGGCGCGGGCAAGTCCACCCTCGCCGCGCTCATCGCCGGGATGCTCGAACCGCAGGCCGGCCAGGTACGCCTGGGCGGTGTCCCGGTCCGGCTCCTGGATCCCGGCCGGCTCTCCGGGTCCCGTGTGCTGATCCCGCAGGAGGCGTACGTCTTCTCCGACACCCTGCGCGAGAACCTCGCCTATCTCCACCCGACGGCCACCGCGACCGACCTCGACGCGGCGGTCGACGCCATCGGTGCCGCCCCGCTGGTGAAGCGCCTCGGCGGCTTGGAGGCGCAGGTGAACCCGGCCGCGTTGTCCGCCGGTGAGCGACAGCTGATCGCCCTCGTCCGCGCCCTGCTGCCGCCCACCCGGCTGGTCCTGCTGGACGAGGCCGCCTGCCACCTCGATCCGGCCGCCGAGGCGGTCGCCGAACAGGCCTTCGCGGGCCGTCCGGCGACCCTGATCGTGTGCGCCCACCGGATCAGCTCCGCCCTGCGCGCGGACCTCGTCCTCGTCATGGACGGCCCGCGATGCCGCCTCGGCACCCACGAGCAGTTGCTGGAGGACTGCGCCCTCTATCGCGACCTGATCGGCCACTGGGACCAGGCCACCGCCGGCGTCCGGCGCTGACGCGGCCCGGGTCGCCGACCGAGCCGCGACGGACCTCGACGGGACGGGCCCCGGCGCCGGGCGTTACTGGAGCACCGCCGCCCGAGCCGTCGATGCGGCAGGTGCGGCAGATGCGGCAGCGGCCCTCGCTACAACCAGCCCGACTCGCGGGCGATCCGGATGGCGTCGATGCGGTTGCGAGCCCCGGTCTTGCGGGAGACGGCGTTCAGGTGGTTGCGGACCGTTCCGACGCACAGTGAGAGCCGGTCGGCGATCTCACGCGTGGGCGTGCCGCCCGCCGCCAGTCGCAGCACCTCGATTTCCCTCGCGGTCAGCGGGTTCTCCGCCGAGGAGAGCGCCAGCAGCGCCAGTCGCGGGTCGATGAACCGCTCGCCCGCCGCCACCTGGCGGACCCCCTGGGGCAGGATGTCGCAGGGGCTGTTCCTGCCGATCAGTCCGGCCACCCGACGCGCCAGCGCCCGCCGCAGATACTCAGGGGTCGCCGAGCCGACCACCAGCAGGGTCCGGCACTCCGGCAGCCGTGCGGCCAGCTCCTGCGAGGTGCCGAGGGCACGGTCCTCATCGCCGTCGACGTCGATGACGACCACATCGGGCCGGTAGGACAGCGCGTGCCTGACCGTGTGGGTGTGCGCCGGGGACGCCGGGACCACCTCGATGTCCTTCTCACGGGTCAGCAGGACAGCGAGTGCCCCACGCACCAGGTCTGCCTCCTCGACGAGGAGAACACGGATCAACATCGCTCCTGCCCGGCCGAACGCGGCCTCCATCACGCGACGCGCCCCGGACGCTCCGGCGACGCCCTACGCAGTATGTCCGTCCGTACGCCCGAGTTCCCTCAAGCCGCCCCGGCCACCCACCACCGGGTCAACCTGCTGCCGGGGCAACCTCTTGCCGGGACGGCAAACAGCTCGTGCGGGTCGAGGTGATCCTCGACCCGCACGAGCTGTGTAACGATCTGTGTCCGAGGGGGGACTTGAACCCCCACGCCCGATAAAGGGCACTAGCACCTCAAGCTAGCGCGTCTGCCATTCCGCCACCCGGACTAGGTGTCTGCCGCCTTGCCGGGGGTGTTCCCCTCGGCGACGTGGACAACAATACCAAGGTTTCGGAGTGCCTTTCACCTGCATATCCGTCCGCCGGACGGCCGTCAGGAGCCGCCGGATGAGGTCCCTCGTGGGCGTTCACGACAGGTGATCGCGGGGTCACGGACGAGAGCGGCCCACCCTGGTGGCGCCCGCACGAGGCGGGCGCCACCGGGTGCCGTCATGGCATGAGGTGGTAGTCGGGGAAGTTCCCGGGCAGCCGCTCTCCCGCCGGCCCCTGTGTCACCGCGCGCACCAGCAGTTCGCCGCCGACGAACGCCCCGCGCCAGGACGCGCCGAAGCCGCCGAACAGCTCGTCGCGGTCGCCGCGGGAGCGCGGCTTGCCGTGGCCGACCTTGAACGCGCGGATCTGCGGGGCCAGGCGGTCGTACGTCGCCCGGTCGTCCGTGGACAGGGTGGCGACCAGTGCGCCGTTGGACGCGTTCATCGCCGCCAGCAGCTCCGCCTCCGTGTCGACCAGGACAATCGTGTCGACCGGGCCGAACGGCTCCGCGTGGTGCAGCGGGGAGGACGGCGGCGGGTTGAGCAGCGTGACCGGCTGGACGTACGCCGAGGTGTCCTGGCCGGGCAGGAAGTGGGCGTCGGACTGCTTGCCCCGATGCACCGGGACGGCGCCGCGCTCGATCGCCTCGGCGACCTGGTCATGCAGCTCCTTGGCCTTGGCGGCGTTGATCACCGGACCGAAGTCCAGCTGCGGGTGCGGGTCGTCCTGCTTCTCGACCGCCAGGGGGTGGCCGACCCTCAGCGTGCGCACCGCCGGGAGGTACGCCGCCAGGAACTCGTCGAACAGTTCACGCTGGACGACGAAGCGCGGGTACGCCGTGCAGCGCTGTTTGCCGTAGTCGAAGAGCTTGGGGATGACCGCGGTGAGCGCGTCCCAGTCCGTGTAGTTCCAGATGCCCCAGGTGTTCAGTCCCTCCTGTTCGAGTACATGCCGTTTGCCGAGGTCGGCGACGGCCGTGGCGACCGCGGCGCCGGTGTCGCGGCCGCCGACGAAGGAGACGCAGCCGATCTCGGGCGCCCGCACCAGCGCCTGCGACAGCTCGCCTCCGCTGCCGCTGACGAGGGTGACGGGAAGCCCCTCGCGGGCGGCGAGCGCGCAGGCCAGGGTCAGACAGGCGACACCGCCGTCGGTCGGGGTCTTGGCGATGACCGCGTTGCCTGCCAGTGCCTGTACCAGCACTGCGTGAACGAGCACGCTCATCGGGTAGTTCCAGCTCGCGATGTTGGAGACCGGGCCGTTCAGCGGGGCCCGGCCGGCGACCATCGGCTCGATGCCGTCGACGTACCAGCGCACGCCGTCGATGGCCCGGTCGACGTCCGCCCGGGCCAGCCGCCAGGGCTTGCCGATCTCCCAGACGAGGAGCAGGGCGAGCAGGTCCCGGTGCTGGGTCAGGGCGTCGAGGGTGGCCGCGACCCGGGCCCGCCGCTCGCCCAGCGGGATGTGCCGCCATGCGCGGTGCTGGTCGAGCGAGGCGCGTACGGCCTGGTGGGCGGTGGCCCGGTCCAGGCGCGGCGGCCCGGCGATCGGGCTGCCGTCGACGGGGCTGGTGGCCGGCAGGGCGCGGCCGTCCGCCTGCCAGGTGGAGTTCCAGAGGTTGAGGACATGGTCGTCCCGGAAGGCCTCAGGGGCGGCAGCGAGGCAGCGTTGCCAGGCGTCGGTCCAGGAGGTGCCGGATTTGAGGGTGAGGGTGGTTGCCACGGGGGTCTCCGCTCTCGGTGCACAGTCGGGGGCGGTTGTTGATGGCTCCGACGGAAGTTAGCGAGGCACGGGCACACCCGAAAGTGACCTCGCGTGGACTATGAGTGACGTCACGCCTCCGAGTCGAGGCGGTCCAGCACCAGGCGCGCGGTCTCGGTGGGCGTGTCGCCGACCCGTACCCCCACGGCCTCCAGCGCCGCCTTCTTCGCCGCCGCCGTGCCCGACGAGCCGGACACGATCGCGCCCGCGTGCCCCATCGTCTTGCCCTCGGGGGCGGTGAATCCGGCGATGTAGCCGACGACCGGCTTGGTGACGTGGTCGCGGATGAAAGCGGCCGCGCGTTCCTCGGCGTCACCGCCGATCTCTCCGATGAGGACGATGAGTTCGGTGTCGGGGTCGTCCTGGAAGGCGGCCAGGCAGTCGATGTGGGTCGTGCCGACGACCGGGTCGCCGCCGATGCCCACGCAGGTCGAGAAGCCGATGTCGCGGAGTTCGTACATCAGTTGGTAGGTGAGCGTGCCGGACTTGGAGACCAGTCCGATACGGCCGGGCTTGGTGATGTCGGGCGGGATGATGCCCGCGTTGGACTGGCCGGGGGTGATCAGGCCGGGGCAGTTGGGGCCGACGATGCGGGTGCCCTTGGCCTTCGCATACGAGGTGAAGGCGACCGAGTCGTGGACCGGGATGCCCTCCGTGATCACGACGGCGAGTGCGATGCCGGCGTCGGCGGCCTCGACGACCGCCGCCTTGGCGAAGGCGGGCGGCACGAAGACGACGGTCACATCGGCGCCGGTCGCGCGCATGCCCTCGGCCACCGAGCCGAACACGGGGACGGCACGGTCGTCGAAGTCGACGGTTCGGCCCGCCTTGCGCGGGTTGACGCCGCCGACGACGTTGGTGCCGGCGGCGAGCATGCGCCGGGTGTGCTTCATGCCCTCGCCGCCGGTCATGCCCTGGACGAGGACCTTGCTCTCCTTGGTGAGGTAGATGGCCATGTCGTCATGTCTCCTCAGGCTGTGGTGGCGGCGAGTTGGGCGGCCCGCTGTGCGGCGCCGTCCATGGTGGTGGCCTGCTGGACCAACGGGTGGGCATGGTCGTCGAGGATGGCGCGGCCTCGGGCGGCGTTGTTGCCGTCGAGGCGGACGACGAGCGGCTTGGTCAACTGGACGCTGTCCAGGGCCCGCACGATGCCGTCGGCGACCGCGTCGCACGCGGTGATCCCGCCGAAGACGTTGACGAAGACCGACTTCACGGCCGGGTCGGAGAGGATGACGGCGAGGCCGTCGGCCATGATCTGGGCCGATGCCCCGCCGCCGATGTCGAGGAAGTTGGCGGGACGGGCGCCGCAGCCCGCGACGACGTCCAGCGTCGACATGACGAGGCCCGCGCCGTTGCCGATGATGCCGACCTCGCCGTCGAGCTTGACGTAGTTGAGGCCCTTGGCGGCGGCCGCCGCCTCCAGCGCGTCGTCGTGCTCCACGCCGTCGGCGCCCCAGCGCGCCTGCCGGAAACGGGCGTTGTCGTCGAGGGTGACCTTGCCGTCGAGGGCGAGGATCTGCCCCTGCGCGGTGCGGACGAGCGGGTTCACCTCGACCAGCAGGGCGTCCTCGCGGACCAGCACCTCCCACAGCCGTACGAGGACGTCGACCGTTTGCGGCGGCAGTCCGGCCGCCTCGGCGATCTCGCCCGCCTTCGCGGAGGTGACGCCCTCGGCCGGGTCGATCGGGATGCGCGCCACGGCGTCCGGCCGGCCGGCGGCGACCTCCTCGATCTCCATGCCGCCTTCCGCCGAGGCGATGGCGAGGAAACCGCCGGCCGCTCGGTCGAGCACATAGGCCACGTAGAACTCGGCCTCGATGTCCACGGGTTGGGCCAGCATCACCTTGCCGACCGTGTGGCCCTTGATGTCCATGCCTAGGATCTGGCGTGCCGTGATCTCGGCGGACGCGGGGTCCGCGGCGAGCTTCACACCGCCCGCCTTGCCACGGCCACCGGTCTTCACCTGCGCCTTTACCACGACACGGCCGCCGAGTCGGCGTGCGATCTCGCGGGCCTCCTTGGGTGAGTCCGTCACCTCCGCCCGCGGCACCAAGATGCCGTGTTCCTCGAAGAGTTCCCTTGCCTGGTGTTCGTACAGGTCCATTCCGGCTCCTGACTCAAAAGTGCCGCACGCTCCCTGGACACCACCCACTGGATGCGGGATAACAAGGTTCATACAGTATTCGTCGACTGTATGCAATGTACCGCGAGAGCCGCTCCAACCCCCTACGAAGGGACAGGACTTCGCCATGCCCGACGACACCCAGGACGTCATTTCCGGTGGTCATCTCGTTGCCAAGGCTCTGAAGGCCGAGGGGGTCGACCGCATCTACACCTTGTGCGGCGGCCACATCATCGACATCTACGACGGCTGCGTAGACGAGGGCATCGAGGTCGTCGACGTCCGCCACGAGCAGGTCGCCGCCCACGCCGCCGACGGTTACGCCCGCATCACCGGCAAGCCCGGTTGCGCGGTCGTCACCGCGGGCCCCGGCACCACCGACGCCGTCACCGGTGTCGCGAACGCCTTCCGCGCCGAGTCACCGATGCTGCTCATCGGCGGCCAGGGCGCCCTCACCCAGCACAAGATGGGGTCCCTTCAGGACCTGCCGCACGTCGACATGATGACGCCGATCACCAAGTTCGCGGCGGCCGTGCCGGACACGGCGCGCGCGGCGGACATGGTGTCGATGGCGTTCCGCGAGTGCTACCACGGTGCACCCGGGCCCTCCTTCCTGGAGATCCCGCGCGACGTCCTCGACGCCAAGGTGCCGGTGAGCAAGGCGCGCGTGCCCAAGGAGGGCGCCTACCGTGCCTCCACCCGCTCGGCCGGCGACCCCGAGGCCATCGAGAAGCTCGCCGACCTGTTGGTCCACGCCGAGAAGCCGGCCATCCTGCTCGGCAGCCAGGTGTGGACGACCCGCGGCACCGAGGCGGCCATCGAACTCGTCCGCACCCTCAACATCCCCGCCTACATGAACGGCGCCGGACGCGGCACCCTCCCGCCCGGCGACCCGCACCACTTCCAGCTGTCACGCCGGTACGCCTTCTCGAACGCCGACGTCATCGTCATCGTCGGCACGCCCTTCGACTTCCGCATGGGCTACGGAAAGCGGCTGTCGCCGGACGCGACCGTCGTGCAGATCGACCTCGACTACCGCACCGTCGGCAAGAACCGCGACATCGACCTCGGGATCGTGGGCGACGCCGGGCTGGTGCTGAAGTCGGTGACCGATGCGGCCTCCGGTCGGGTCAACGGGGGCGCGTCGAAGCGCAAGGAGTGGCTCGACGAGCTGCGCGCGGCCGAGCAGACCGCTCTGGAGAAGCGGCTGCCGAGCCTGAAGTCGGACGCCTCGCCGATCCACCCGTACCGGCTGGTCAGCGAGATCAACGACTTCCTCACCGAGGACTCGATCTACATCGGCGACGGCGGCGACATCGTCACCTTCTCCGGTCAGGTCGTGCAGCCCAAGTCGCCCGGGCACTGGATGGACCCGGGCCCCCTCGGCACGCTCGGCGTCGGGGTGCCGTTCGTGCTCGCGGCCAAGCAGGCGCGACCGGACAAGGAGGTCGTCGCGCTGTTCGGCGACGGCGCGTTCTCCCTCACCGGCTGGGACTTCGAGACTCTCGTCCGCTACGACCTCCCCTTCGTCGGCATCGTCGGCAACAACTCCTCCATGAACCAGATCCGCTACGGCCAGGCCCAGAAGTACGGCCTGGAGCGCGAGCGGGTCGGCAACACCCTCGGCGACGTCCACTACGACAAGTTCGCGCAGATGCTGGGCGGTTACGGCGAGGAGGTCCGTGACCCCGCCGACATCGGCCCCGCGCTGCGGCGCGCCCGCAAGTCCGGGAAGCCGTCGCTGATCAACGTCTGGGTCGACCCGGACGCGTACGCCCCCGGAACCATGAACCAGACCATGTACAAGTGAGGTGGCCTCCATGACTGGAACGCCGACCAAGGCTCTCGAAGGCATCCGCGTCCTGGACATGACCCATGTCCAGTCCGGTCCCTCCGCGACCCAGCTGCTCGCCTGGCTCGGCGCGGACGTCGTCAAGCTGGAGGCGCCGACCGGAGACATCACGCGCAAGCAGTTGCGCGACCTCCCGGACGTCGACTCCCTCTATTTCACGATGCTCAACTGCAACAAGCGGAGCATCACCCTCAACACCAAGACCGAGCGCGGCAAGGAGATCCTCACCGAGCTGATCCGGCGCTCCGACGTCATGGTCGAGAACTTCGGACCGGGCGCGGTCGACCGGATGGGCTTCACCTGGGACCGCATCCAGGAGATCAATCCGCGTATCGTCTATGCCTCCATCAAGGGGTTCGGCGATGGCCCGTACACCAACTTCAAGGCGTACGAGGTCGTCGCGCAGGCCATGGGCGGGTCGATGTCGACCACCGGTTTCGAGGACGGGCCGCCGCTGGCGACCGGAGCCCAGATCGGGGACTCGGGCACGGGTGTGCACGCCGTCGCAGGGATTCTCGCGGCGCTGTTCCAGCGCGAGAACACCGGGCGTGGGCAGCGGGTCAACGTGGCCATGCAGCACGCTGTACTCAACCTGTGCCGGGTGAAGCTGCGGGACCAGCAACGCCTGGCACATGGGCCGCTTGCTGAATATCCGAACGAGGACTTCGGCACGGAAGTTCCCCGCTCGGGAAACGCGTCCGGCGGTGGTCAGCCCGGCTGGGCGGTCAAGTGCGCGCCGGGCGGCCCGAACGACTACGTGTACGTCATCGTGCAGCCCGTCGGCTGGCAGCCGATCAGCGAGCTCATCGGCCGGCCCGAACTCGCAGACGACCCCGAGTGGGCGACGCCGGAGGCGCGGCTGCCCAAGCTCAACAAGATGTTCCAGCTGATCGAGGAGTGGTCCTCGACCCTGCCCAAGTGGGAGGTGCTGGAGCGGCTCAACGCGCACAACATCCCGTGCGGGCCGATCCTGTCCACCAAGGAGATCATCGAGGACTCCTCGCTGGTCGCCAACGAGATGGTCGTCACCGTGCCGCACCCCGAGCGGGGCGACTTCGTGACGGTCGGCAGTCCGCTCAAGCTCTCCGACTCCCCCGTCGAGGTGAGCAGTTCACCGCTGCTCGGCCAGCACAACGAAGAGGTCTACATCGGCGAGCTCGGCCTCGGCGACGAGGAACTGCGCCTGCTCAAGTCGAACGGAGTGATCTGACGTGATGGCCGAAGACCGCGTCCTGAGGGTGCGGACTCTCCTCGACTCCGTGCGAGCCGAGGGACGCACGGCGCTGACCGCGCCCGAGGGCAAGGTGATCGCCGACGCGTACGGGATCGCCGTACCGGGCGAGGAGCTCGCCACCGACGTCGACGAGGCGGTGGCGTACGCGGCGCGCTTCGGCGGGCCCGTGGTGATGAAGATCGTCTCGCCGGACATCCTCCACAAGACCGACGCGGGCGGCGTGATCGTCGGTGTCGAGGGCGCGACGGACGTACGGGCCGCGTTCCACAAGATCGTCGACAACGCGCGTGCCTACAACGCGGATGCCCGCATCGAAGGCGTGCAGGTGCAGGAACTGCTCCCGCAGGGGCAGGAGGTCATCGTCGGCGCGGTGACCGACCCGACGTTCGGCAAGGTCGTCGCCTTCGGGCTCGGCGGAGTGCTCGTCGAGGTCCTCAAGGACGTCACCTTCCGGCTCGCGCCCGTGACCGCCGACGAGGCGCTGTCCATGCTGGACTCGATCCGGGCCGCGGAGATCCTGCGCGGGGTGCGCGGCCAGGCGGCCGTGGACCGGTGGGCGGTCGCCGAGCAGATCCGGCGGGTCTCGCAACTGGTCGCGGACTTCCCGGAGATCGCCGAGGTGGACCTCAACCCGGTGATCGCGACGGCGGAGGGCGCGGTCGCAGCCGACATCCGCGTGATCCTCTCCGAAGCGCCCGCGAAGCCACGCCGCCGCTACTCGCGCGACGAGATCCTCACCTCCATGCGCCGCCTGATGCAGCCGTCGGCGGTCGCCGTCATCGGCGCCTCCAACGAGCAGGGCAAGATCGGCAATTCGGTCATGCGCAACCTCATCGACGGTGGCTTCGCCGGGGACATCCATCCGGTGAACCCCAAGGCCGATGACATTCTGGGCCGCAAGGCGTACAAGAGTGTCACGGACGTTCCCGGTGAGGTGGATGTGGCGGTCTTCGCTATCCCCGCCAAGTTCGTGGCCTCGGCCCTGGAGGAGGTGGGACGCAAGGGGATCCCCAACGCCGTGCTGATCCCCTCCGGGTTCGCGGAGACCGGTGAGCACGAGCTCCAGGACGAGATCGTGGCCATCGCCGAGCGGTACGGCGTCCGGTTGCTCGGCCCGAACATCTACGGCTACTACTCGACGTGGCAGGACCTGTGCGCCACGTTCTGCACCCCGTACGACGTCAAGGGCGGGGTGGCGCTGACCTCGCAGTCCGGCGGCATCGGGATGGCCATCCTGGGCTTCGCGCGGACCACCAAGACGGGTGTGTCGGCGATCGTCGGTCTGGGCAACAAGTCGGACCTGGACGAGGACGACCTGCTGACCTGGTTCGGCGAGGACCCGCACACCGAGTGCATCGCGATGCACCTGGAGGACCTCAAGGACGGACGCGCCTTCGTCGAGGCCGCGCGGGCGACCGTACCGAAGAAACCGGTCGTGGTCCTCAAGGCGGGCCGTACGGCGGCCGGGGCCAAGGCCGCAGGGTCGCACACCGGAGCCCTCGCCGGCGACGACGCCGTGTACGAGGACATCCTCAAGCAGGCCGGTGTCATCCGGGCGCCCGGGCTGAACGAAATGCTGGAGTACGCGCGCGCGTTGCCGGTGCTTCCCACTCCCAAGGGCGACAACGTCGTGATCATCACCGGGGCCGGCGGAAGCGGCGTACTGCTGTCGGACGCGGTCACCGACAACGGCCTGTCCCTGATGGAGATCCCGCCGGACATGGACGAGGCCTTCCGCAGGTTCATCCCGCCCTTCGGGGCCGCGGGCAACCCGGTGGACATCACGGGTGGCGAGCCGCCGTCGACGTACGAGGCGACGATCCGGCTCGGCCTGGAGGACCCGCGCATCCACTCGCTCGTCCTCGGCTACTGGCACACGATCGTCACTCCCCCGATGGTCTTCGCGGAGCTCACCGCGCGCGTGGTGGCCGAGTTCCGTGAGCGCGGCATAGAGAAGCCCGTCGTCGCGTCGCTCGCGGGTGACGTGGAGGTCGAGGAGGCCTGCCAGTACCTGTACGAGCGGGGGGTCGTGGCGTACCCGTACACGACCGAGAAGCCGGTGGCCGTGCTGGGTGCCAAGTACCGGTGGGCGCGGGCGGCGGGACTGTTGGGGGGCGGTTCATGAGGTGAGGCAGCGGGGGGCCGGCCGACGGTGCGCGTCGGCCGGCCCCGGGACCCGCGCGCGCACGAAAGGCATTGGACAGGGGGCGCTGGCCAGAACTTTCGACGCAAGGGGTGCAACCAACGTGACAACCACCGACGTTCCACGGGTCGCCGCCTATCGCGAGGTGACCGACAAGAACGGACGCGTCTTCCGCATCGGCGAGTCCGACATCGACATCATGGGTCGCAAGCGCAAGTGGATGGTGATCCTGCCCTGGATCGGCATGATGGGCATCTCCTCCGCCGAGTACGCGTTCGCGTCCGCCGAGGACACCCTCCATACGGCGCATCACTGGAACAGCATGCACATCTTCTGGATGATGACCGTGTGGGTCTTCTTCCAGGCCGCGGTGGCCTTCCCCGCGGGCAAGCTGCGTGAGAGCGGAAAGCTGCCGGCCCGCTGGGCGATGATGTGCGGCGCGGCGGGCACCTTGATGGGTTATCTGTCGCTGGCCTTCGCGCCGCACGTGGTCTTCGCCTACATCGGCTTCAGCATGTTCAGCGGCATGGGCGCGGGCATGGTGTACGCCACCTGCGTCAACATGGTGGGCAAGTGGTATCCGGAGCGGAAGGGCGGCAAGACCGGTTTCGTCAACGGTGGTTTCGCCTATGGTTCGGTGCCCTTCGTCTTCCTCTTCACCGGCTACATGGACCTCACCAACTTCCGTTGGGTGCTGGTCTCGGTCGGCGTCTTCCTCGCCGGAATCGTCGCGTTCTCCGGCTACTTCTTCCGGGACCCGCCGAAGAACTGGTGGCCCGCCACGATCGACCCGCTGAACCCGCCGAAGGACCCGCGCGCGGCCCGCTCGCTGCGGATGAACCCCCCGGCGGTCCGCCAGTACTCTCCCAAGGAGGCGTGGCAGACCGGCCGGGTGGCCCTGATGTGGTTCTGCCTGGCGTGCACGTCCGGCGTGAACATCTTCGGAATCGCGTTCCAGGTGGACATCGGTGAGGAAGCCGGATTCGCGGGCGGGATCGTGGCCACGGCCATGTCCCTGAAGGCGATCGTCAACGGCACCGGCCGCGGTGTCATCGGCTGGCTCTCCGACCTGTACGGCCGCAAGCGGTGCCTGCTCGCCGTGTGCGTCATCCTGGGCCTCGCCCAGTACGGCATCCTCTGGTCGGCCGAGAGCAAGAACCTCACCCTGTTCCTGATCTTCTCCGCGATCTCCGGCTTCGGCGGCGGCGCCATCTTCCCGATGTTCGCGGCCCTCACCGCCGACTACTTCGGTGAGAACAACAACGCGTCCAACTACGGCATGGTCTACAGCGCCAAGCTCGTCTCCGGTCTGGGCGCGGGCATGGGCGCCGTGGTCGTCAGCGCCTGGGGTCACTCCGGTGCCTTCATCCTGGCCGGTTCGATCTCGCTCTTCGCCGGCTGTGTGGCGCTGTTCCTCAGCCCTCCGGGACGCGACAAGGAAACGAGCCGCATCACTCCCAACCCGCAACCGCTCGGCGAGGACATGGCCTGACATGACGGCAGATCCGTACGCAGCAAGCAGTTCGTCCGCACACTCCGACGCCGCACACCGTCCCTACCGTGAGGTGACCGACGCGCGCGGGCGCGTCTACCGCGTCGGCGAGACCGACCGGGACATCCTCGGCCACTCGCGCAAGATCATGGTGTATCTCCCGTGGATCGCCATGATGGCCATCAGCGTCTTCGAATACGCGTACGGCTCCGCGGAGGACACCCTGTCCCACGCGCACGACTGGACGCAGAGCAACACCTTCTGGATCCTCAGCGTCTGGGTGTTCTTCCAGGCCGGTGTCGCCTTCCCGGCGGGCTGGCTGCGTGAGAAGGGCATCCTGACGGCCCGCAGGGCCATGTACCTGGGCTCCGGCATGTGCCTGCTGGGGTTCCTCGCTCTCTCGCACCTGAACAACGTCCTGCTGGCGATCCTCGGCTTCGGTGTCATCGGCGGCATCGGGGCCGGCCTGGTCTACGCGACCTGCATCAACATGGTCGGCAAATGGTTTCCGGAACGCCGCGGGGCCCGGACCGGGTTCGTCAACGGCGGGTTCGCGTACGGATCGCTGCCGTTCATCTTCATCTTCAACTACGGGTTCGACACCGCGAACTACCACCGGGTGCTGGACCTGATCGGCTGCTACATCATGATCGTCGTCTTCGGATGCGCGTTCTTCTTCAAGGACCCACCGAAGAACTGGTGGCCCGCGGACATCGATCCGCTGTCGTTCTCGGGCGACCAGAAGAACGCGGTCAGCCTGGCCAAGAACCCTCCTGCGGTGAAGCAGTACACACCCCGGGAGGCGATCAGGACGGGCATGCTGCCCCTGATGTGGCTGTCCATCGTGCTCACCGCGGGGGTGTCGATCTTCGGTATCTCCTTCCAGGTCGACTACGCCAAGGAGGTCGGCTTCGGCCCGCTGGTCGCGGCGTCGTCGATGGGTGTGATGGCGGTCATCAACGGCGTCGGCCGCGGTGTCGTGGGCTGGCTGTCCGACCGCTGGGGCCGTAAGTCGACGCTGGTGTTCGTGATCGTCGTACTGGGTCTGGCCCAGTTCGGCGTGATCTGGGCCGGAGACATACGGAGCGAATGGCTGTTCCTGGTCTTCGCCTTCCTCTCCGGCTTCGGCGGCGGCGCCTTCTACCCGCTGTTCGCGGCGCTCACCCCGGACTACTTCGGGGAGAACTACAACGCGACCAACTACGGCCTCGTCTACAGCGGCAAGCTGGTCAGCGGGCTGTTCGGCGGCGGTCTCGGCTCCATGGTCGTCGCGGCGTGGGGCTACGACGGCGCGTACGCGCTGGCCGGCGGCGTGTCGATGGCGGCGGCCGCGATCGCGCTGCTGCTGCGCCAGCCCGGGCGGACGGCGACGCCCCATCCGGCGGGTTGAACCATCGCGGTGACCTGTCGCGAACGTGAGGAGGCCCTCCCCGATCCGGGGAGGGCCTCCTCACATCGGTACGGTCGTCAGCAGCTCGTCAGCAGCCCTTCTCGCGCAGAGAGTGCAGGTGCTCGCTCGAACGGCGTGCGAACGTGAAGGACTCGGTGGGGTTGTCGTGCTCCGCCTGCCAGTGGTGGGCGAGCCGCTGCCCGCGCACTCTCGTCACGGCGGAGATGAACCGCTGGTAGTCGATGTCGCCGTCACCGACGTCGACCATGCGGTAGCCGTAGGTGTTGCCCGGGTCGCTCACGCCGTCCTTGACGTGGAAGAGCGGGTAGCGGTGCGGCTGCTTGAGGACGTAGTCCAGCGGCTCGAACGGGGCGGGTGAGCCGTCGGGCCGCTTCGAGAAGCGGAACTGGCCCGAGTACGCCCAGTAGATGTCCATCTCCAGATAGACGAGGTCGGGGTCGGTCTCGGCGAGCAGCACGTCGTAGAGACGGACCTTGGGGTTGTCGGTGGCGAAGGAGAACTCCTCGGAGTGGTTGTGCTGGTAGAACTTCATGCCGCGCGCCTTCGCCGCCGCGCCGTAGGTGTTGAACTCCTCGGCGGCCCGCTTCCAGGCGTCGACGGTGGAGCCGTAGCGGAACGGCCCCGAGGCGGTGCCTATGTGCTTCAGGCCGAGGGCCTGGGCGTCGTCCAGGACCTTGGTGAGGTTCTGGGCGAAGGTGTAGGCGCCCGGGTCGTCGGAGTAGTAGCCGACGTGGCTGCCGATCGGGTTCAGGCCGTGGTTCCGGGCCAGCCGCTTGAGCTGGGCGAGGGTGATCGGGCCGGCCGAGCCCTGGGTGTATCCGGCGAACTCCACCTCGTCGTAGCCGTACTTCTCCAGTTCGGCGAAGACGGGGGCGAAGCCGAGCGTGGAGACCTTGTCGCGCAGGCTGTAGAGCTGGATGCCGAGGCGTCCGGGCGGGAGGACGGGGCGGCCGCGGCCGGCGCCACCGGCGGCCGTGCCGGTGGTGGACGCGTTGGCGGGGGCTGCGGTCGCGGGGGCTGCGGCGGCGCCCAGCAGTGCGGCGGCGGTGGTGCCCGCCGCGACCCCGAGCATGCCTCGTCTGGTGAGGCGGTGGGTGAGTTCGGGGTCCGTCTGGGAAAAGCGGCTCATGCCTGGAACTCCTTGAGATCGAAGGCCGTTGTCAGTGGTGAGTGCTTCACTGGGGACCAGTCGGAAGAGACGGGCCGACGGGACCGGCGAGCTGTTGCGTGCCGGCCGTGACCCGTCAGCCGAGACCGGCGAGTTGGAGCAGGAGTGACTTCACATCGGTGGCCGCGACACGGTCGCCGACAGCGCGGGGGGTGGAGCAGATGAGGAGCGGACCGTCGTCGTCGCTCACAGGAAGGCGGCCATGGCTGCCGCGAATAGGTGACGGATCCAGGGGCACGACCGCCATGCGGTAGCGCATGCCGAGTTTCTTGCGGGCGAGCGCGGTCGCGGCCTTGACCTTGACGTAGGGGTCGAGGGGATCCATGAAGAGTTCGACCGGGTCGTAGCCGGGTTTGCGATGGATCTCGACAAGGCGCGCGAAGTCGGGCGCGCGGTCGTCGTCGAGCCAGTAGTAGTACGTGAACCAGGCGTCCGGCTCCGCCACGGCGACGAGCTCGCCGGAGCGCGGATGGTCGAGGTGGTGGGCCTTCTTGCCCTCGTCGTCGAGGAGTTGCTCGATGCCGGGCAGTCCGTCGAGTGCGGCTCGGGTCGCGTCGAGGTCCTCCGGCCGGCGGACATAGACGTGGGCGATCTGGTGGTCGGCGACGGCGAAAGCCCGTGACGCCATCGGATCGAGGTACTCCATGCCGTCCTGGGTGTGCACCTCCAGCAACCCTGCACGGCGCAGCGCCCGGTTGATGTCCACGGGGCGGTCCGCGCGGGTGATGCCGTATTCGGAGAGCGCCACCACGGTTCGGCCTTCCGCCCGGGCGTCGTCCAGGAGCGGGGCCATGGCCGCGTCCAGATCGGCGGCCGCTTTCAGTGAGCGCGGATCGTCGGGGCCGAAGCGCTGCAGGTCGTAGTCGAGATGCGGGAGGTAGCAGAGCGTCAGGTCGGGGCGCCGGGTGCGGATGATGTGGCGGGTCGCGTCGATGATCCAGCGGCTGGAGACGAGGTCCGCGCCGGGGCCCCAGAAGTGGAAGAGCGGAAAGGCGCCGAATTTCTCGGTGAGTTCGTCGTGCAGGGCGGGCGGGCGCGTGTAGCAGTCGGGTTCCTTGCGGCCGTCGGAGTAGTAGATCGGACGGGGGGTGACGGTGATGTCGGTGTCCGCGCCCATGGCGTACCACCAGCAGATATTGGCGACGGTGTAGCCGGGATGGGCACGACGTGCGGCGTCCCACAGCTTGTCGCCGGCGACGAGTCCGTTGTGCTGGCGCCACAGGAGTACGTCGCCGAGGTCGCGGAAGTACCAGCCGTTGCCGACGATGCCGTGCTCCGACGGGTGGGTGCCGGTGAGGAAGGTGGACTGGGCGGCGCAGGTGACGGCGGGCAGAACGGTGCCGAGCGACGCCTGTGACCCGGACTGGGCGAGGGTCTTGAGGTGGGGCATGTGGTCGAGGAGACGAGGGGTGAGGCCGACGACGTCCAGGACGAGGAGCGGGGTGGGACGGCTCGCGACGGTGGAGTCCGGTCGGGGTGCCGGGCGGTTGGCCGGGACTGCCGGGATCGCCGGGTCCGGTGGCTCGGTCATGGCAGCTCCTTGAGGCCGAGGTCGGTCAACAGGTCGCGGGCGAGGGTGAGTTCGGCGGCGATGCCGTCGGCGAGCTGGCTGCGGGCGCGGGGTCGCAGTTCGGCCGGGAGGGCCTGCCAGGTGTACGTCTCGACCTCCAGATGCCGGGTGAGGGGGTGCGGGCCGCCGACGAGCCGGGCCAGTGCGGCCCTGAGGACGGGGAGCGTGGAGGTGAGAGGCGCGGCGGGGGCCGCGTGGAGTGGGACGTGGAAGTGGGCGCGCCATGGGGAGGCGTCGGGCAGGGCGTCGCCCTTGAGCGCCTGGCCGAGGTCGTCGGTGCCGCGCAGGCCGGCGGCGGTGGCGGTGCGGGTCTGGTGCAGGAAGCGGGGCTCGTCGAAGGCGGCGAGGGCGTCGCGGACCTCGGGGAGGTGAGGCTGCTCGGCGTGCAGTGCGGCCGAGAGCTGAGACTTGACGATCGGGACGCGTGCGTCGGTGAGCGCGTCCAGGGCGGTGTGCGGATCTTCGAAGGAGGTGGCGAGGTGACAGGTGTCGACACAGATACCGATGCGGGCGTGGCCGATCGCAGTGAGCGGGGCGATGGCGTCGCCGGTGGTCTCGACGATGCAGCCGGGTTCGGGTTCGAGGCCGACGCGGATGTCGCGGCCGGTCAACTCGGCCAGGGCGTCGAGGCGTTCGGCGAGGGTGAGCAGAGCGCCGCGGGCTGTCCCGGCGCTGCGCTCGTCGTAGGCGGTGCGCCAGGCGAGGGGCAGGGTGGAGATGCTGCCCTCGGTGACATCGTCGGGGAGGAGGCCGGCGAGGACGCGTGCCAGGGCGGTGGTGTGGTCGAGGCGTTCGGGGTCGGTCCAGTCCGGCTTGTAGACGCGGTACTTGACTTCCTCGGCGCCGAATCCCTCATAGGGGAAGCCGTTGAGGGTGACGACCTCGAGGCCGCGCCGGTCGAGTTCGGTGCGCAGACCGCGCAGGGCCGACGGGTCGGTGACCAGGGCGTGAGCGGCGTCCCTGGCCAGCCACAGGCCGATGCCGAGACGGTCGCGGCCGAGCCTTCGGCGGACGGGTTCGCAGTGGTCGCGGAGTTGGGCGAGGACGCCGTCGAGGGTCTCTGCCGGGTGGACGTTGGTGCAGTAGGCGAGGTGGACGGTGGAGCCGTCGGGGTGGCGGAAGCGCATGGCTCACGCTCCCGGAAGGGGGGCGGCGGTCGGGTCCTCCCGCTCTCCTGGTGCGCGAGCCGGTCCCTCTTCGGGGTCCTTCGGGGCACCACGGAGGATGGAGTTGCCCTCGTGGGTCGCTTCCGGGGTCGCGATGTCGAGGGTGAGGCGGCCGCTGAGTCCATAGAAGGCGACAGGGTTGCGCCACAGCACCCGGTCGACGTCGTCCTCGCCGAAGCCTTCGGCGAGCATCAGATCGGCGACCTTGCGGGTCTTGAGGGGGTCGCTGCGGCCCCAGTCCGCGGCGGAGTTCACCAGCACCTGCTCGGGCCCGTACTCGCGGATGATCGCGACCATCCGCTCCTCGTCCATCTTCGTGTCGGGATAGACGGAGAAGCCGAGCCAGCAGCCGCTGTCCTTGGCCTCCTTGACCGTTGTCTCGTTGAGGTGGTCGACCAGGACGCGGTCCGGGGGCAGTGCCGACTCCCGGACGACGTCGAGGGTGCGACGCAGACCCGCCAGCTTGTCGCGGTGCGGGGTGTGGACGAGCGCGGGAAGTTCATGGGCGGCGGCGAGCTGGAGCTGGGCGGCCAGGGCGTTGTCCTCGGCCGGGGTCATCGAGTCGTAGCCGATCTCACCGACGGCGACGACCTGGTCCTTGACGAGATAGCGAGGCAGTTCCTCCAGGACCGGGGCGCAGCGTGGGTCGTTCGCCTCTTTGGGGTTGAGGGCGAGTGTGCAGTGGTGGGCGATGCCGTACTGGGCGGCGCGGAAGGGCTCCCAGCCGAGGAGGGAGTCGAAGTAGTCGAGGAAGGAGGCGGGAGAGGTGCGGGGCTGGCCCAGCCAGAAGGAGGGCTCGACGACGGCGCGGACGCCGGCGGCGTGCATGGCCTCGTAGTCGTCGGTGGTGCGCGACGTCATGTGGATGTGGGGGTCGAAGAGGCGCATCAGGACTCCTTGCCGTCGGTGCCGCGGCTGCCGCGCGAGGCGGCGGGCGCGGGTGGGGTGGCCGTGGGGTCGGTCAAGGTCAGGACGCGGTGCAGGTCTTCGGGTACGGGACGGCCGGCCGCAGTGCGTTCGGCGGCGTAGTCGCCGAGCATGCGGGCGAGTTCGGCGTCGCGGTGGGCGCGGCGGTCCAGGTCGGCCACGGTGTCGACGTGGACACCGGTGAACAGGCACTTCAGGACGGCGTGCCGCCACTGGTGGGGGTCGAGGTGCCGGGCGCAGTAGGGGCCGACGGCGGCGGCGAGGAGCCGGGTGTCGTTGGTGCGCAAGGCGTCCTCGATGAGCGGGAGGGCTTCCGGGCCGGGCACCAGGTGGGGCAGAGCGTGCAGGACGGCGCGGCGTTCGGCGGCTGTGCCCTGGAAGTAGACCCGGGTGAGGGCGTCCGCGTCGGCGCGGGCCGCGTGCAGGATGAGGACGCGGGCGGCATCCGCGTACTCGGCGCCACAGCGGCGGCCGGCCTCGGCGATGCGCAACTCCCAGACGGAGATGGGTCCATGAGTACCGGGGTTCGCGGCGGCCTCGTCGAGGGCCCGGCGCAGCCAGGCGCGGGGGGCCGAGTCGAGGCGGGCGGTGAGGTGGGCGCGCAGGTCGGTGGGTGGGGGGAGGGGGACGGGGAGGGGGGTGCCTGGGGTCGCCGACGGGTTCGGGGCATCTGCGTGGCCTTCGGCGCCCGGTCTGCCCTCGGTGCGGCCTCGACCGTCGGCGCCGCCCACTCCGTCCCCGGCTCCTGCCCGGCCCTCCGCGCTCGCTCGCCCCTCGGTACCCGGCCCGCCCCCGGTGCCGGCCTTGCCTCCGACGTGGGCTCCGTCCCCGGTGCCGGCTCGCGCTTCGGCGCCCGCCCTGCCTCCGACGTCGGCTCCGTCCCCGGCTCGGCTCTCGCCGCCGACCCGGCTCTCAGCGCGCGTTCGGGACTGGGCGCCGGTTCGGGTCTCGGCGTTCGTTCGGTTCTCCGTTGCCGCGCCCGGGGTTGCCGGGTTGATGCGGGGCTGGCTCATGTGGTGCTCCCTTCGGGGGTGGCGGAGGGATCGCCGTGCGGTGGGACAGGGCTGGGTGATCGGGTGGCCGTGGCCTCGGCGCTGCGGAGGAACGGGAGGGACAGTTCGGCGAAGTGAGGGCCCGCATGGGAGTGGCGGGGCAGTTCGACCACGGTCAGGCCCTGGTAGCCGGCGGCGAGGGCCTCCAGGACGGGCGGGAAGTCGATCTCTCCCTCGCCGAACGGGAGGTGTTCGTGGACGCCGCGGCGCATGTCCTCGATCTGGACGTGCCGCAGCCAGGGCGCGGCGGCGCGTACGCAGTCGGCGGGCGAGAGGAGTTCGAGGCATTGACAGTGGCCGATGTCGAGGGTGAGGCCGAGCGGGTCCGGGTCGCCGAGGGTGCGGCGCAGGCGGTGGAAGTCGTCGAGGCGTGCGACGAGGTGGCCGGGCTCCGGTTCGAGGGCGAGCGGCACACCGGCCGCCGCCGCGGCGTCCAGGACGGGGGTGAGGCTGTCGGCCAGCCGTTTCCACGCCGTGTCCTCGTCAGTGCCGGGCGGAAGGGTGCCGCTGAAGCAGTGCACGGCGTGGGCGCCGAGGTCGGCGGCGACCCGGACGGCGCGCAACAGCAGGTCGACGCGGCGGGCGCGGTCGTCGGGCTCCGGGTCCAGCAGGGAGGGGCCGTGTTTGCGGCGCGCGTCGAGCACGTAGCGGGCGCCCGTCTCCACCGTGACGCCCAGCCCGAGTTCGCCGAGGCGGTGGGCGACCCGGCGGGTGCGGGCGGGCAGGTCGGGGGCGAAGGGGTCGAGGTGCATATGGTCGAGGGTCAGGCCGACACCGTCGTAGCCGAGGTCGGCCAGCAGGGCGAGGGCGTCGTCGAGCCGGAGGTCGGCGAGGCCGTTGGTGCCGTAGCCGAAGCGGAGAGGGGTGGGGTGGGAGGACGGTTCGGCGGGGACGTGCGCCGGGCTGGGCCGCGGGCTCATGTGATGTTCACCTTCTTCGCGTACTTCCGTCCGATCGGGGCGAGCGCGGCGATGGCCACGGCGGTGAGCCCGGATCCGGCGCGGGCCGCGAGGGCCGCCTGGAGCGGGATGGTGGCGCGGATGCCGGCGCCGACGGCGCGCTGGGTCAGTGGCGGTGAGGGATTGAGCGCGGCGTGGGTGTAGGGGCGGCCGGCGGTGGCGGCGTAGGCGGTGGCCAGGGCGGTGCGCAGGGCCCCGTCGAGCGTGGGTCCAGCCCCCTCGTGTGTGGGGGTCCGGCGGCCCTTACCGATGCCGGTGGCGGATTCGGCAGCGGTAGCGGTGGCGGCACCGGTGTACGTGGCTCCCGTCGGGCCGCGCGCGCCGCGTGCCATGAGCCGGGTGAGGACAGCCGTCACGGCGAGGGCGGCCAGCGGCGGCAGGGACGTGCCGCCCTGGGTCTCGCGGCGGGACACGGTCGTCACGGCGAGGGTGTGGGTGCCGAGGAGAGCGGCTGAGGGCAGTGCCTCCCGCGGACGGCCGGTTGTTGCGGCGGCGCCGAGGAGATGGTCGAGGCCGCGGGCGGCGGCCATGGCCACGGGGCCGGCGGGCGTGTGCTTCAGGGCGAGGTCGTACGCCCAGACGGTGGCGGCCAGGGGTGCGGCCACCGCCAGGGCCGGGCGTCCGGCCCCGGCGGCCAGGCCGAGCCCGGCGGCGGTCAGGGCGCAGGCCGCCGTGAAGGCGGAGGACGGCCGGATGCGGCCGGAGGGCAGGGGGCGGTGCGGGCGTTCGGCGGCGTCCTCCGCGCGGTCCGCCCAGTCGTTGAGGGCCATGCCGGCCTCGTAGAGGCAGAGGGAGGAGCCGATGGCGAGCAGGGTGCGGGGATGGGGCCGGGCCCCGGCGGCGACGGCACCGCTCAGGGCGTCGCCGGGGACGGTGAACAGGGCGGGCAGCCGCAGCAGTTCGGCCCAGGCACGGCTACGGCTCACGGCCGCTCCCCCGGAGCCGGCTCGCACGGATCGACGACCCGTACGGCAGCCTCCTCGGCGGCCTCGCGGTGACCGGCGCCTCGTTCGACAGCCTCCTCAGCCGACCCCCGCAGATCGACGCCCCGTACGACAGCCTCCCCGCCGCCCTCGCCCTGACCAGCGCTCAGGGCGGCCGCCCCCTCAGCCGCCCCCCGCGGAAAGGCGCCCCGTGCGACAGCCTCCCCGCCGCCCTCGCCCTGACCAGCGCCAGCGCCAGCGGTCTCGCCGGTACCCGCCGTGCGGAGCCGCTCCGCCAGGCCGGTCAGCGTCGCGTACTGCTCTGCCAGGCTCGCCGGTCCGTCGCCCAGCGGGTCCTTGAAGTAGAAGCCGAGTTCGCCGAGCGGGCCGGTCAGGCCGGCCTCGTGGGCGCGGGCGGTGAGCCGGGCCAGGTCCAGCACCAGGGGTGCCGCGAGCGCCGAGTCGCAGCCCTGCCAGATGGTCTGGAGGATCATGCGCGTGCCCAGGAAGCCGTCGAAGGCGATGTGGTCCCAGGCGGTCTTCCAGTCGCCGAGGGCCGGGACGTCGTCGATGTGCACCTCGCCCTCGGGGACCGTGCCGAGGGTGTCGGCGAGGACGCGTTCCTTGCCGGCGTTCTTCGCCGCGGCGGCTGCCGGGTCGGCGAGGGCCGCGCCGTCACCGCCACCCAGCAGGTTCGTGCCGGACCAAGCCCGGACCGTCAGCGCCCGCTGCGCGAACATCGGGCCCAGCACGGCCCGCAGCAGCGTCTGCCCGGTCTTGCCGTCCCGGCCGGCGTACGGCAGGCCGCTCCGCTCGGCCTCGCGGGCGGCGACGGGGTGGTGCATGCCCTCGGACGGGGTGAAGTTGACGTACGGGCAGCCCGCGCGCAGGGCCGCCAGCGCGTACAGGGTGCTGGCCGGCAGTGGGGCGTCGGGGCCCAGGGACGCGGGTTCGGTGGAGGCGACGTTCACCACCACGGCCCGCTCCAGCTCACGGCGGCGTACGAAGTCGCGTATGTCGTCGGCGAAGGCCGTGATCAGTTCGGCCTCGCTCCTGGTGTCACCCGAGACCGGTCCGCCGGGCCTGATCTCTCCGTCCGCAGCGGCGAGTTCGGCGGCGACGGCGGTGGCGACGCCCGGCGGGAGCACGCCGCCGGCGGTCAGGGTCTCGGCGCGTTTGGGCAGGGGACAGTCGAGGGTGTCGTGGCCGCCGAAGACGAGGTCGGACAGCGCGGGCAGGCCGCTGTCGGTGAACGCCGCGGTCTCGGTCACCATGCCGGTGGGCGGGTGCAGTCCCGCGGCGACGGCGGCGCACCCCGTGACGACGGTGGTGGCGACGGAGCCTCGGGCTCCGATCAGCCACACCCCCACACGCGGTCGGGAGAGGGACGCGGACATGGGCAGCCTCCTGGTCGTGCGCGAACCCGGGGGTGGGAAGGAGACGGCGGGCGGGGGTCCGGCGTCCCCCGCCCGCCGCCGTTCAGTCGCCCTTGACGGGCAGTTCCTTCAACTGGATGTTGCGGAAGGAGACCTGGTCGTCGGCGCCATGGTTCTGGAGGCCGATGTAACCGTCGGTCAGGCTCCGCGCGGGGTCCTTGTTGGTGAAGTCGTTGATCTTGACTCCGTTGAGGAACACCTGGAGGCGTTCGCCCTGGACCTTGATCTCGTAGGAGTTCCACTGGCCGGGCGGCCGCAGAACCTGGTCACGGGCCTTGATGTCCGCCGACTTGAACGAGTAGACGGAGCCCGTGGTGCGGTCGGGCGTGTCCGTGGCGTCGATCTGGATCTCGTAGCCCTTGTTCACGGCGGACCAGGGGTCGTCGGAGGCCGGGAAGCCCACGAAGATCCCGGAGTTGTCGTCGCCCCGCATCTTCCAGTCGAGCTTGAGCGAGTACGACTTCAGCTCCTTGGCCTGGTACCAGAGCAGGCCCATGCCGCCCTCGGACTCCAGGGTGCCGTCCTTGACGTTGAACTTGCCGGGGCCGGCCTGCTTCCAGCCGTCCAGGGTCTGGCCGTTGAAGATCTTCCGGTAGTCCTTGTTCGGCTTGCAGTCCGCCTTCACCTGGCCGGTGGCGTACTGGAGGCCGCCCAGCAGATGGGCCCGGAAGGCTTCCTCGGCGTAGGACTCCTTGGTGTGGCCGCCGCCGGTGTAGAAGGACCGGCCGCCGCCGTAGCTCTGGCACCAGGCGATCGGGTGGTCGCCCTTCATGTTCCCGCCCTGGTAGGTGGTCTCGTCCAGGGTGGCGAGGACCTTGGCCTGCTCGCGCGGGTTGGTGCGGTAGTTGTACCACTCGTCGGTGCGCTCCCAGGTGTCGCCCAGGTGCGCGGTCGACGGGTGGTCGTGGTCCTCGACGCGTACGGTGGCCTTCTGGATGGCCGGGTGCGAGTCGAAGTAGGCGCCGACGAGGCCGCCGTAGAACGCCCAGTCGTACTCGGTGTCGGCGGCGGCGTGGATGCCCATGTATCCGCCGCCGCCCGCCACGTAGTTCTCGAACGCCGTCTGCTGCTCGGCGTTGAGGACGTCACCGGTGGTGGACAGGAAGGCCACCGCGTCGTACTTGGCGAGGTTGGTCGTGGTGAACTGCCGGGCCTCCTCGGTCGCGTCGACCGTGATGCCTGCCGGGGCGCCGAGCTCCTTCAGGGCGGCGATGCCGGCCGGGATGGAGTCGTGCCGGAAGCCGGCGGTCCTGGAGAAGACCAGGACCTTCTTGCCGCCCTTGAACGGCTGGGTGGAGAACTCGAAGTCGTCCACGTCGTACAGCGCGCCCTCACCGCCCTTGAAGACCAGGTAGATCTCCGTGGTGCGCTTGGGCAGGGCCCGCAGCGGCACGTCGACGTTCTGGAAGGTCTCCCAGCTGCCGGTCGGCGGGATGTAGGCCGAGCCGTGCAGCGGTCCGTCGGGCGAACCGGTGCGCAGCTCGATGAAGCCGCCCGCGCCGCCGGAGGAGGCCCGCACGGTCATCTTCTTCTGCCCGTCGAACCGGTAGGGGGTGAAGGAGATCCAGTCGCCGTCGTTGATGTCGCCGACGGTCTTGCCGCCGTTGGCGCCGGTCTTGTCGATGATCGACACGCCCGACTGGGTGGTGAAGTGCTCGCCCTGGCGGTGCAGCGGCTGGAGGACGGCGCGGGCGGTGCCGGTCAGGGCCTCCTGGCCGTTCGCCCCGCCGTCGGTGTAACTGGCGCCGACGACGCCGTAGATGTCGGCGTTGGGGTCGTGTCCGCCGTCACCGGCGGGCGGCTTCAGGGTGCCCTCGCAGCCCATCTCGCTGGTCAGCTCGTGGGCATGGGAGTCATGGCCGAGGCTGTAGACGACCTTGACCTTGGAGCAGTCGATCGTCTCCTCGGGGTCGGTGACGGTCACCTTGAACGGGACGGGCTTGCCGAATTCGGCCAGGGTGCCGTTGCCCGGGACGTCGATCCTCACCTTGGGCTCGGTGTTGCCGACCACGATCCGGGTGCTGGCGTTGCCGGTGTTGCCCTCGGGGTCCTTGGCGGTGAAGGTGGCGGTGTAGGTGCCGACCTTTGTGTACTTGTGGGTGGGGTTGAGGCCCTCGCCCTTGGTGCCGTCGCCGAAGTCCCAGCTGTAGGTGAGGTCCGGGGAGTCGGCGTCCTTGGCGGAACCGGTGAACGTGACCTTCAGGCCGGCCGCTCCGGACGTCTTGTCGGCGCTCACCTCGGCGATCGGTGAGAAGCCGTCCTCGGCGTTCTCGATCCGGTACAGCGCGGAGTGCTCGTCGCCCTGGAACCAGGAGATGCCGTAGTCGAGGACGTAGAGCGCGCCGTCGGGGCCGAACTCCATGTCCATGATCTGGGTGCCGGTCCACGGGAAGTCGTTGATCTTCGCGACGGAACCGTCCGCGGTCTGCTCGATCCGCTTGATCCAGCGGCGGCCGAACTCACCCGCGAAGAAGTCGCCGTCGTAGGCCTCGGGGAACTTCACCTTGGAGTCGAGGTCCGGGTCGTAGCGGTAGACCGGGCCGGCCATCGGGGACTCGGAGCCGCTGCCGAACTCGGGCACGGAGCCGTCGTCGTACGGGATCCAGGCGGCCTGCGCGGGCGGCAGGTCGACCAGGCCCGTGTTGTACGGCGAGGTGTTCTTCGGGGCGGCGCAGTCGAACTTCTCGCCGGAGGTGCCGGTGGCGAAGTCGTAGTCGACGTAGGCGTCGTTGTTCCCGGTGCAGAACGGCCAGCCGAAGTTGGCGGCCTTGGTGACCTTGGCGAACTCGACCTGTCCCGCCGGGCCCCGGCTGGGGCTGGCGGCGCCCGCGTCGGGGCCGTAGTCGCCGACGTAGACGATGCCGGTCTTGTCGTCGACGCTCATCCGGAACGGGTTGCGGAAGCCCATCGCGTAGATCTCGGGACG
Organism: Streptomyces sp. NPDC111802; assembly: GCF_055634335.1. Classification (NCBI taxonomy): domain Bacteria; kingdom Bacillati; phylum Actinomycetota; class Actinomycetes; order Kitasatosporales; family Streptomycetaceae; genus Streptomyces; species Streptomyces sp. NPDC111802. Next base: position 193,397 of record NZ_JBVKCZ010000003.1, read on the forward strand.
GGTCTTCTCCGTGCCCGGGGCGAAGAGGTTGCCTTCCGGGACGGTGTACGAGCCGTCCTCGGCGACCTTGATACGGAGGATCTTGCCGCGCAGGTCGTTGGTGTTGGCGGAGCTGCGGCGGGCGTCGAAGGCGGGGTTGCGGCCCTCGCGGTCGTCGATCGGGGTGTAGCCGTCGGAGGAGAAGGGGTTGGTGTCGTCGCCGGTCGACAGGTAGAGGTTGCCGTCCGCGTCGAAGTCGATGTCGCCGCCGACGTGGCAGCAGGTGCCGCGGGAGGCGGCGACGTCCAGGACCTTCTTCTCGCTGGCCGTGTTCAGCGTGCCGTTGGCGTTGAGGACGAAGCGGGAGAGGCGGTTGACGCCGTCGAACTTCTTGAATTCCTCGGCGGTGCCGGACTCCGGGGCGTCGCCCGCGGGTGTGTCCAGCGGCGGGGCGTAGTACAGGTAGATCGCCCGGTTGTTCTTGAAGTCCGGGTCGATGCCGACGCCCTGAAGGCCTTCCTCGTCGTGGCTGTAGACGGGGATCTTGCCGGCGACCTTGGTGACGCCGCCCTGGTCGGTGAGGCGCAGGGTGCCGTCGCGCGAGGTGTGCAGCACGCTGCGGTCCGGGAGCACGGCGAGCGACATCGGCTCGCCCATCTCGGGTTCGCCCTTGGCGAGCGGCACTTGCTGGAACTGCCCTTCGGCGGCGGCCGGTTCGTCGTGCTCCGGGTGGCCGGGGTGGGCGCCGGCGACGGTGGCCGGGGCGCCCACGGCCAGGAGCAGGCCGGTGAACAGGGCGAGGGTGGTGCGAAGCCTGGGACGCCTCGGGGTGCGGGTGCTTCTGGGTCTCGTTCTGTGCACGAAGTCCCTCCGGGAACGGGTGAGCCGTACTGGGTGGGTGCGAAGACGTGCGGTGCGGGCGCCGGGGTGCGCCGTCACCCCGGAGGCATGTGCGCCATGAACACTTTCCTGTGTGTCCTGGACGCTCTCGTGTGTCCTGAACGCTCTCGTGTGTCCTGAACGCTTTCGTGTGTCCTGAACACTTCAGGGACGGTAACCGCGTCCGTCCGGGGCGAACACCCCTTGCGTCAGACTCGGTTGAACTTTCTCCCAGCACAGGACAAAGCAGGATCCGTGCAGGTCGGAGGGGGGACCGGCGGTGTTGTCGGTCCCCGGCCCCGACCTGCGTCGGGTGCGTGGTTCAGCTGTTGAACGCGGCGTCGAAGGACGCGCTGGGCGGCTCGAAGTCGTATGCCTTCAGGCGGGTCAGCGCCTCGGGGGCGCCCTGGAGCCGGTCCATGCCGGCGTCCTCCCACTCGACGGAGATCGGGCCCTGGTAGTCGATGGAGCGCAGCATCCGGAAGACGTCCTCCCAGGGGACGTCGCCGTGCCCGGCCGAGACGAAGTCCCAGCCCCGGCGCGGGTCGCCCCACGGCAGATGGGAGCCGAGGCGGCCGTTGCGGCCGTCGAGGCGCTTGCGGGCCTCCTTGCAGTCGACGTGGTAGATGCGGTCGCGGAAGTCCCAGAGAAAGCCGACCGGGTCGAGGTCCTGCCACACGAAGTGGGAGGGGTCGAAGTTCAGGCCGAAGGCGGGACGGCCCCCGACGGCCTCCAAGGCCCGCCAGGTCGTCCAGTAGTCGTAGGCGATCTCACTGGGATGGACCTCGTGCGCGAACCGCACGCCTTCCTCGTCGAAGACGTCCAGGATGGGGTTCCAGCGCGTCGCGAAGTCCTCATATCCGCGTTCGATCATCGACTCGGGCGCGGGCGGGAACATGGCGACCAGATGCCAGATCGCGGAGCCGGTGAAGCCGATCACGGTGTCGACGCCGAAGGCGGCCGCGGCCCGCGCGGTGTCCTTGATGCGTTCCGCGGCCCGCCTGCGCACCCCCTCCGGGTCCCCGTCGCCCCACACCTCGCCCGGCAGGATCGCCTGGTGGCGCTCGTCGATGATGGCGTCGCAGACCGCCTGCCCGACGAGGTGGTTGGAGATGGCCCAGCACTTGAGGCCGTACTTGTCGAGCAGGGCCTTGCGGGAGTCGATGTACGACGGGTCCGCGAGGGCCTTGTCGACCTCGAAGTGGTCACCCCAGCAGGCGAGTTCGAGCCCGTCGTAGCCGAAGTCGCGGGCGAGCCGGCAGACCTCCTCCAGCGGCAGGTCGGCCCACTGGCCGGTGAACAGCGTGAACGTACGCGGCATGCGCGTCAGCCTCCTCAGGCCGCTCTCGGGTGTATCAGACCGCTATGGGGGTGTAGACGGAGTTCTTCTCGGCGCTCTCCTCCACCGCCGCCAGGACGCGCTGCACCTGCAGCCCGTCGGCGAAGGAGGGCTCGGGCTGCCGGCCCTCGGCGATGGCGTGGACCAGGTCGCGGGCCTGGTGGACGAAGGTGTGCTCGTAGCCCAGACCGTGGCCCGGGGGCCACCAGGCGTCGAGGTAGGGGTGGTCGGGTTCGGTGACGAGGATGCGGCGGAACCCGGCGCGCGCTCCGGGCTCCGTGCCGTCGTGGTAGGAGAGTTCGTTCAGCCGCTCCAGATCGAAGGCGATCGACCCCTGTGAACCGTTGAGTTCGACCCGCAGGGCGTTCTTGCGGCCGGTGGCATAGCGGGTGGCCTCGAAGGAGGCGAGGGCGCCGGACGGGAAGCGGCCGGTGAACAGGGCGGCGTCGTCGACGGTGACCTGCCCGGTCCCGTTCGCGGAGACGGCGGAGAGGCCGCTCGTGGGTCCGCCGGGCAGCGGGCGTTCCTTCACGAAGGTCTCCGTCAGGGCGGACACCCCGCCGAGCTGCTCCCCCGCCAGGTACTGCGCCAGGTCGATGATGTGCGCGCCCAGATCGCCGAGCGCGCCGGAACCGGCCAGCTCCTTGCGCAGCCGCCAGGTCAGCGGGAACTCCGGATCCACGAGCCAGTCCTGAAGGTACGTCACCCGCAGATGGCGCAGGGTGCCGAGGCGGCCCTCGGCGACCATGCTGCGGGCCAGCGCGGTGGCGGGCACCCGGCGGTAGTTGAAGCCGACCATCGCCAACTGGCCGCGCCGGTACGCCGCTTCGGCCGCCGTCACCATCGCCTCGGCCTCCTCGACACTGTTCGCGAGGGGCTTCTCGCACAGGACGTGCTTGCCCGCGGCGAGCGCGGCGAGCGCGATCTCGGCGTGGCTGTCGCCCGGCGTGCAGATGTCGACGAGGTCGATGTCGTCCCGCGCGATCAGCGCACGCCAGTCGGTCTCCGCCGACTCCCAGCCGTGCCGCTCCGCCGCCGCGTGCACGGCCGTCGCGTCCCGTCCGCAGATCGCGGCCAGGACCGGGTTGCGAGGGAGGTCGAAGACACGGCCGGCGGTGCGCCAGCCCTGCGAGTGGGCGGCGCCCATGAAGGCGTAGCCGACCATGCCGACGCGCAGTGGTGGCTTACCGGCCTTCGGGCCTTGCACTCCCGCCTCGGTGTGGGGGGCCCGTGCCTCCGCCTCCGCCTCGTCGGGCTGCTGCGGCTGTCCCATGCGATGGTCCTCCTCGTCGTCGTGCCGCGGTGGGGGGTTGGGGAGCGCGCTGCGGACCTCGTCGGCCGTCGCACGGGTCCGAGCCGTGTCGTCGGGTCCCGACGGCATGCCGCACAGTCCGGACCGCGGGCCGCCGCGACCACGCCATACGGCCCTGACCGCCTGCCGTACGGGCCCGCACCCGAACCCTCCACACCCCAGCGGCCCACGTCGGCTCGATCCACGGAACGCTCCCGGCCCTGCCCGACGGACCCCTGAGCCCCGTCGGGCAGGGTGCGCCTCACTTGAAGCCGGTGGGCATGTACTGGTCGACGTTGTCCTTGTCGACGACCGCCGAGTAGAGCGTGATCGAGGCGGGGATCTCGAACTCGGCCATGCCGCCGACGCCCTTGCCCTGGCCCAGCGCACGGGCCAGGTCGATGGCGGACGCGGCCATCGTCGGCGGGTACAGGACGGTGGCCTTGAGGACGCCGTCGTCCTGCTTGATCGCCTGGAACGCGGACAGCGCGCCCGCGCCGCCGACCATCAGGAAGTCGTCGCGCCCGGCCTGCTCGATGGCGCGCAGCGCGCCCACGCCCTGGTCGTCGTCGTGGTTCCACAGGGCGTCGAACTTCGACTGGGCCTGGAGGAGTTGGGCCATCTTGGCCTGCCCGGACTCGACGGTGAACTCGGCCGCCTGACGGGCCACCTTCTTGATGTTGGGGTAGTTCTTCAGCGCGTCGTCGAAGCCCTGCGTGCGCTGCTTGGTCAGCTCCAGGTTGTCCAGGCCGGCCAGTTCGATGACCTTGGCGTCGGACTTCCCCTTGAGCTTCTCGCCGATGTAGTGGCCGGCGTTGAGGCCCATGCCGTAGTTGTCGCCGCCGATCCAGCAGCGGTACGCCTGCGGGGTGTTGAAGATCCGGTCGAGGTTGATGACCGGGATGCCCGCGCGCATCGCCTTCAGGCCGACCTGGGTGAGTGCCTTGCCGTCGGCGGGCAGCACCACCAGAACGTCGACCTTCTTGTTGATCAGGGTCTCGATCTGGCCGATCTGTGCGGCGGTGTCGTTCGACCCCTCGGTGATCTCCAAGGTGACGTCCGAGTACTTCTTCGCCCGGCTCTTGGCGTTGTCGTTGATCGCATTGAGCCAGCCGTGGTCGGCCTGCGGTCCGGCGAAGCCGATGGTGACGGCCTTGCCGGGCTTGTCGTCGGCGGCCGGCTGGTCGTTCGCGGCCGGCTCGTCGTCGGACTCGTTGCTGGTGCAACCCACGAGGAGGGCACCGGCTCCTATGGCGGCGGTCCCGAACAGCAGCCCTCTGCGACTGGTGAGCTCTGGCATGACGGTGAACCCTTTCCTCAGGTCGTGCTTGCGGTACGGCGCTGGACCAGCACGGCGGCGACGATGATCGCGCCCTTGGCGATCTGCTGGACGTCGCTCTGCAGGTTGTTCAGGGCGAAGATGTTGGTGATCGTGGTGAAGATCAGGACACCGAGCACGGAGCCGACGATGGTGCCGCGGCCCCCGCTGAGCAGCGTGCCGCCGATGATCGCGGCCGCGATGGCGTCGAGTTCGTAGAGATTGCCGTTGGTGTTCTGGCCGGAGCCGGACAGGATGATCAGCAGGAACGCGGCGATGCCGCAGCACAGTCCGGACAGCAGGTAGAGGTAGAGCCGCTGGCGGCGGACGTCGATGCCGGCGAGCCGGGCCGCCTCCGCGTTGCCGCCGACGGCGACCGTGCGGCGCCCGAAGGTCGTGCGGTTCAGGATCAGCCAGCCGATGATCGTCACGACCGCGAACACCATGACCAGCGGCGGTATGCCGAGCACATACGCGTCGCGCTCGCCGAGGTCCAGCACGGAGGGGATGGTGACGATCTGCGTCTTGCCGTCGGTGATCTGGAGGGCGAGTCCGCGTGCCGAGGCCAGCATGGCGAGTGTGGCGATGAACGGGACCATGCCGCCGTACGCGATCAGCATCCCGTTGACCAGCCCGCATCCCACGCCGACGATCACGGCCGTGAAGAGGATGCCGGCGAAGCCGTACTCCTGGGTCGCCACCGTGGTCGCCCACACCGAGGCGAGCGCGACGATGGCGCCGACGGACAGGTCGATGCCGCCGGAGGTGATGACGAAGGTCATGCCGACGGTGACGACGCCGATGACGGAGGCCTGGGTGAGGACGAGTTGGAGGTTGCGGGTGTCCAGGAACTCGTCCGGCTTGGTGATGCCGCCGATGACGATCAGCGCGGCGAGGACGCCGAGCAGGGAGAGGGTGCGCACGTCGGCGCGGGCCATCAGGCCGCGCCAGGCGGGCGCCGCACCGGCCGACGGCACCTTGCCGGTGCTGTCCCGGGGCGGGGAGGCGTGCTGCGTCATGACGCCGGGCTTCCTTCCATGACGAGGTCGAGTACGCGGTGTTCGTCGAGTTCGCGCGCGGGCGCCGTGTGTACGACACGGCCCCCGCGCAGCACCAGGACGCGGTCGGCGAGGCCCAGTACCTCGGGCACCTCGCTGGAGACCAGCAGCACGGCGAGGCCTTCGTCGGCCAGCCGCCGGACCACGGCACACAGCTCGGCGCGGGCGCCGACGTCGACGCCGCGGGTGGGTTCGTCGAGCAGCAGGACACGGCAGCCGCGCAGCAGCCAGCGGGCCAGGACGGCCTTCTGCTGGTTGCCGCCGGAGAGCGTGCGCACCGGCACCGACGGGTTGTCGGGCCGTAGCGAAAGCTCGCGCGTCGCGGCCCGCGCGGCCCCCAGTTCGGCGGCACGGTCGATCCAACCGCCGTGGGAGAAGCGGGACATGGAGGACACCGACACATTGCGGGTGACGGACTCCAGCATCAGCAGTGCCTGCGCCTTGCGTTCCTCGGGGGCGAGCCCGAGTCCGGCGCGCACGGCGGCCCGTACGCTGCCCGGCCTGAGCGCCCGTCCGTCCACGAGGACCTGACCGGCGGTCGGCCTGCGGGCGCCGTAGATCGTCTCCAGGATCTCGGAGCGCCCCGAGCCCACGAGTCCCGCGAGCCCGACGATCTCACCGGGCCGCACGGTCAGGTCGAGGCGTTCGAACTCACCGTCCCGGGCGAGGCCCCGCACCTCCAGCAGCGGTTTCCCGCCCGTCGCGTCCTTCGCCGGACGCTCGGGAAAGACGTATTCGACGTTGCGTCCCGTCATCATCGCCACGACGTCGCGGGTCGGCGTCGACTTCGCGGGGAGGCCGCCCGCGACGGCCCGTCCGTCCTTCAGCACGGTCACCCGGTCGCCGATCCGGCGGATCTCCTCCAGCCGGTGCGAGATGTAGACGACCGCGACGCCGGTGGAGGTGAGACCGCCGACGATGCGGAAGAGGTTGTCGACCTCGTCCGGGTCGAGGGCGGCGGACGGCTCGTCCATCACGATCAGCCGAACGTCGTGGGAGAGCGCCCGCGCCATGGAGACGATCTGCTGCTGGGCCGCCGAAAGCTCCCCCACGAGCCGGCCCGGGTCGATCTCGGGATGCCCAAGTCGCTTGAGAAGCTGGGCCGTTGATGCCCGCGCCACCTTTCCGCGTACGACGAACCCGGCGGCCGTGGGCTCATGGCCGAGGTGGACGTTCTCGGCCACCGACAGGTGCTCCACCAGGTCGAGTTCCTGGTAGATGGTGGCGATGCCCAGGCGCATCGCGGCGATGGGCGAACGGAGGGTGACCTCCTCGCCGCGCCAGCGGATGGTGCCGGTGTCGGGCTGGTGGGCGCCGGCGAGGACCTTGATGAGCGTGGACTTGCCGGCGCCGTTCTGGCCGAGCAGGCAGTGCACTTCACCGGCCTGGACATCGAGGTCGACGCCGTCGAGGGCGCGGACTCCGGGGAACGACTTGGTGATGCCGGACATGCTGAGCAGCGGTGGTTCTGATGCCATGAGGTCCCCTTGGCGGGCGTGCGGGCCGGTTTCAGGGCAGGGCGAAGCAGGGCAGGGCAGGGCTGAGCGCTGTGCGAGGTGCGGTACCGGTGAGCCGTTCGGACTCAGTGGCTTACGCGGGTGAGAACAGGTGGTCGCTGATGAGCCGGGCCGCGCCGATGACGCCGGCGGTGGGGCCCAACTCCCCCAGCACGATGGGTAGGTTGCCGGTCGCGAGGGGCAGCGACTGGCGGTAGACCTGGGTGCGGATCGCGGCGAGCAGGTTGTGGCCGAGGCCGGTCACCCCGCCGCCGATCACCACCAGGCCGGGGTTGAAGAAGCTGACGAGTCCGGCGATGACCTGCCCGACGCGGTTGCCGCCCTCACGGATCAGGTCGAGCGCGGTGGCGTCGCCCGCGGCGGCCGCGGCGGCGACGTCGACGGCGGTCAGGGTGCCGTTCGCCTCAAGTCGCGAGGCGAGTTCGTCCGACCGCCCCTGCTGGGCCGCCTCCACGGCGTCCCGGGCGAGGGCCGACCCGCTGAAGTGAGCCTCCAGGCAGCCCCGGTTGCCGCAGGCGCAGGGGCGGCCGTCGGGCACGGCCTGGATGTGCCCGATGTCGCCCGCGCTGCCGGTGACACCGCGGTGCACGTCACCGCCCGCGACGATGCCGCAGCCGATGCCGGTGCCGATCTTGACGCAGAGGAAGTCGCCCACGGAGCGTGCGACGCCCGCGTGCTGCTCCCCCATCGCCATGAGGTTCACATCGTTGTCGACCATGACCGGGCAGCCGAGTTCCTGGCTGAGCGCCTCCCGCACCGGGAAGCCGTCCCAGCCCGGCATGATCGGCGGAGCCACCGGGACGCCCTCCGGGAAGCGGACCGGTCCCGGGACGCCGATGCCGGCGCCGTCGAACCCTTCCGCGAGCCCGGAGGCCCTCAACTTCGCGGCCATGGAGAGCACTTGCTCGAAGACCGCGACCGGTCCCTCGCGGACGTCCATGGGCTGGTTGAGGTGACCGAGGATCTCCAGTTCGGCGTTGGTGACGGCGACGTCGACCGAGGTCGCGCCGATGTCGACGCCGAGGAAGCGCAGCCCGGGGTTGAGCCGGACGTTGTGGGAGCGGCGCCCACCGCGCGAGGCGGCGAGTCCGTCGGCCACGACCAGACCCGTCTCCAGCAGCCGGTCCACCTCCACGGCCAGCTTGGACCGCGAGAGGTCGATCTGATCGCCCAGCTGCGCCCGGGAGTTGGGCCCCCCGTCGCGCAACAGCCGGAGCAGCTTGGCCTGATGAGCGTTCGCGGGTCGCGCCGTCATACGTCTCACGAGCCCCTCCCCGCCTCAATCGGCCTGTACGCGCCGAGTTTCGGCCACCTCGGTGGCCTGCTTTCGAGGGGAACGTAGCAGTGGCTGCCGGGAGTGGGAAGAACTTGCGCAGAGATTGCTGTCAACTTTCTCCACTCACAGGACAAAGGCGAGCCCCAGGCTCCGGGGAACGACACCATCGGGCGGGTTCGGGGGCACCCCAGCTGATCGGCGATCTGCGCCAAGAGACCTGCAACGGAGTGTGGTTGGCTACTCTTTCCCTGCCGACAGCAGGTGCTTTGGGGGGAGCGCGGATGGCTCAGGAATCCTCGACCGACGAACCGACGACGACGCCCCGGTCAGGCGGCTCACCCGAAGCCGGCCCCGGCTACGCGATGCGCTTGGCGAACGGCTCGTACGACTGGTACCACGGCGCCGCCGTCAGAGCGCGCCGCAACTTCCGTCTCTCCGAGACCCTGCTGCTGATCATCTCGGCCGCGATCCCGGTCTCGGCAGTCCTGTGGTCCAGGAACGCCGAGATCCCCGCGGTCCTGGGCGGCATCGTCGTAGTGATCACCGGTCTGCGCTCGACCTTCCACTGGCAGGACGACTACCTGCGCTTCAGCCAGGCTCGCGAGGCAGTCGAGGCGGAACGCCGCCTCTACTACACGGGGGCGGAACAGTACGCCGCCCCCGAGACCCGCGACCAGGCACTCGCCGCGGCCGTCACCCTCATCGAGCAGCGGGAGATGGGCACCTGGGTCCAGCTGGCCGCCCCCCGCACGGAGCCCACGGGGACCAATGCGCTGCCATGACCGTGGAACGGCGCGCTCCTGAACACCGCGCCCGGCACCACGGCGACTACGTCAGGAGTCGCCCCGTGCGTGATACGACCGCCGCGTGTGCTCCGTGTGCTCCCGCATCAGCTGCGTGGCCCGCGCCTCGTCCCGTTCGGTGATCGCGGCGATCATCCCCCGGTGCTCGATCCAGGACTGGTGCCCGCGCTGGCGGGCGACCGGGGTGTAGTACCAGCGGACCCGGCGGTCGACCTGGGCGGCCAGCTCGGCGAGGACCGCGTTGCCCGCGAGTTCCATGATCTTCGCGTGGAAGCGGGCGTTGAGGGCGACGGCGCCGTCCACGTCGTCGGCGGCGACGGCCTTCTCGCCCTCCGCGCACAGCTGTTCAAGCGCCTTGATGCCGGCGCTGTCGGCGTGGGCCGCGGCGAGCCGGGCGGCCTCGGCCTCCAGGAGGGTGCGGACGGTGAGGAGCTGGTCGGCCTCCTCCTCCGTCGGCTCGTGCACGAACGCGCCCTGCGCGGGCCGCAGATCGACCCAGCCCTCGGTGTTCAGCCGCTGCAGCGCCTCACGCACCGGCTGGCGCGACACGCCGAGGTGACCTGCCAGTTCGCTCTCGACCAGATGCTGGCCGGGCTGGAGGGCGCGCGTCGTGATGAGTTCGAGCAGCGCCTCGTAGACGCGGTCGCGCAGCGGGCCGGGCCGTTCGAGCTTGGGCACCGCACCCTGCGGTAGTCCTGTCGACAACATCGGTTCCCCTCCTGGGCGAACGCCGGGCGACCGCATCCCGTGGCCGGTCGTCACTGGAAAGCCAGTATCGATTGTCTTTCGTCTACAGTCTACGGCGCACAAAGGCCAGGGAAACGGCGAGTCGGCCACGTCACACCGGCCGAGCGCCCGGACGTCAGGGACAGCGGACGACCTGCCCCGCGTACGACAGGTTCCCGCCGAACCCGAAGAGCAGCACGGGGTCGCCGGTCGAGATCCGCCCCTGCTCCACGAGCTTGGACAGCGCCAGCGGAATGCTCGCCGCCGAGGTGTTCCCGGACTCGGCGACATCCCGCGCGACCACGGCGTTGACCGCGCCGAGCTTGAGGGCGAGGGGCTCGATGATGCGCAGGTTGGCCTGGTGCAGCACGACTCCGGCGAGGTCCTCGGGCGCGAGGCCCGCCTTCTCGCAGGCCCTGCGGGCGATGGCCGGCAACTGCGTCGTCGCCCAGCGGTAGACGCTCTGCCCCTCCTGCGCGAACCGCGCGGGCTGTCCCTCGATCCGCACCGCGTGCCCCATCTCAGGCACCGAACCCCACAGCACCGGCCCGATGCGAGCCTCGTCGGACGCCTCCACCACGGCCGCTCCCGCCCCGTCCCCGACCAGCACACACGTCGTGCGGTCGCTCCAGTCGGTGACGTCGGACATCTTGTCGGCGCCGATCACCAGCGCCCGGGACGCGGCCCCCGCCCGGACGGCGTGGTCGGCCGTGGCCAGGGCGTGGGTGAAGCCGGCGCAGACGACGTTGACGTCCATCGCGGCGGGCGAGGGAATGCCGAGCCGGGCCGCGACCCGGGCGGCCATGTTCGGGGAACGGTCGATGGCGGTGGAGGTGGCGACCAGGACCAGGTCGATGTCGCCGGGCGTGAGGCCCGCCGCCGCGAGCGCCTTGGCCGCGGCATGCGCGGCGAGCTCGTCGACCGGCTCGTCGGGCCCGGCGATGTGCCGCGTGCGGATGCCCACCCGGGTCGTGATCCACTCGTCACTGGTGTCGACCATGCCCGCCAGTTCCTCGTTGGTCAGCACCCTGGCGGGTTGGTAGTGGCCGACGGCGGCGATGCGCGAGCCGTTCATCGATGGTGGTCCCCCTCGGGCCTCGGGTAGCGGGATTCACCAGTCTGATCAGTGACTCACGGGTACGACGGCACGTGATGCCACAGGAATCGGGCGCCCGTGTTGTCAGCTTCAATCAGACCATCGGACGCCCGGACAACTCCCGAACGCCTACCCGGTGAACAGCTGCGTCGCCTTCTGTACGAGTTCGTAGAGCCCGTACGCGAGCGGCGCCCCCACCCACACCCAGGCGAAGGCGATCAGCCCCCGTCGGCTAGGCGGACTGCTGTCGCTGGACATCGGCGGCCTCCTTCTCCTTCGACGCCGGGGCGGGAATGTGATGACGCGGGTGGACGGGCCGGACGAGTTCGTTGGCGACGAAGCCCACCACCAGCAGCCCGATCATGATGATCAGGGACAGCGTGTACAGGGACGAGCCGCTCTTGCCCGCCTCCTCCTGCCGGTCGGCGATCCAGTTCACGATCAGCGGTCCGAGGACACCGGCCGTGGACCAGGCGGTGAGCAGCCGCCCATGGATGGCGCCCACCTGGTAGGTCCCGAACAGGTCCTTCAGATACGCGGGGATCGTCGCGAAGCCGCCGCCGTAGAAGGACAGGATCACCAGCGCGCACAGGATGAACAGCGGCTTCGAGGAGTCGCCGGCCAGTGCGATCAGCCCGTACATCAGCGCGCCCGCACCCAGATAGAGGCGGTAGATGTTCTTGCGGCCGATCAGGTCGGAGGTCGACGACCAGCCGATCCGGCCGGCCATGTTGGCGGCGGACAGCAGGGCGACGAAGCCGGCGGCGGCCGACACCGACACCGGTGTGGAGGTGTTCGAGAAGAAGTCCGTGATCATCGGCGCGGCCTTCTCCAGGATGCCGATGCCGGCGGTCACGTTCATGCAGAGCACGATCCACAGACACCAGAACTGCGGCGTGCGCACGGCGTCGCGGGCGGACACCTGCGGTCCGTCGAAGACGCTGGGCCCGTCGCCGACCGGCTTCTCGGTGCGCGGCACCCGGACCAGCAGCACACCGAGCAGCATGAAGACGGCGTACGACAGCCCGTGCACCAGGAACGCCAGGGCGATCCCGGAGCTGTCGCTGCCGAATGACTCCAGCATCTGCGCGGACCAGGGCGAGGCGATGAGCGCGCCGCCGCCGAAGCCCATGATCGCGATGCCGGTGGCCATGCCCGGCCGGTCGGGGAACCACTTGATCAGGGTGGAGACCGGTGAGATGTAGCCGATGCCGAGGCCGATGCCGCCGACGAAGCCGTAGCCGAGGACGATCAGCCAGTACTGCTCGGTGGCCGCGCCGAGCGCGGAGAGCAGAAAGCCGGACGAGAAGCAGATCAGGGCGACCGTCATCGCCCAGCGCGGGCCGTTGCGCTCCACCAGCGTGCCGCCGAACGCGGCCGACAGGCCGAGCATGACGATGCCGAGCTGGAACGGCAGCGCACTCTGCGTGCCGCTGAGCCCGAGCGCGGACTCGAGCGGAGGCTTGAACACGCTCCACGCGTAGGCCTGGCCGATGGACAGATGGACCGACAGAGCGGCGGGCGGAACCAGCCAGCGGCTCCATCCCGGAGATGCGAGCGGTGGACTCATGATCCCGAACGGTAGGGATGACCAAAGGAGTTGAGAAGGCGGCACGTCGACCGTATGCGGTGAGCGGTATCCAGGAGGCGACGAACGGTCGAACACCGTCCGGAAACCCATGGGGAACGCCGTGCGCGAACCCTTGCTGACCCTCTATCCATACTGTAGACAATATTCAGTCGACGAGATTCGACTCGATCGGGCGTTACTTCCCAGCCACCTCCGCGGTACTCCCTCGACCGAACGGAGCGTTCCGAAGTGAAAGTTGCTGTCCTCGGCGCCGGTGCCATCGGCGCCTACGTCGGAGCCGCGCTGCATCGCGCCGGCGCCGACGTGCACCTGATCGCCCGTGGACCGCATCTCGCGGCCATGAGGCAGCACGGGGTGCGGGTGCTCAGTCCGCGCGGCGACTTCACCGCCCGCGCCCACGCCACCGACGACCCGGCCGAGATCGGCCCGGTCGACTTCGTCTTTCTGGGTCTGAAGGCCAACTCGTACGCGGCGTGCGGGCCGCTGATCAAGCCCCTTCTGCACGACACCACAGCGGTCGTGGCCGCCCAGAACGGCATCCCCTGGTGGTACTTCCACCGGCACGGCGGCCCGCACGACGGCCACCGCGTCGAGAGCGTGGACCCGGGCGGCGCGGTCAGCGCGGTGCTCGCGCCCGAACGGGCCGTCGGCTGTGTGGTCTACGCCGCCACCGAACTCGAAGCCCCGGGAGTCGTACGGCACTTGGAAGGCACCCGGTTCTCCATCGGCGAACCCGACCGCAGCCTGTCCAAGCGCTGTCTGGACCTCAGCGAGGCCATGATCGCGGGCGGGCTCAAGTGCCCGGTCGAAACCGACCTGCGCAACGACATCTGGCTCAAGCTGCTCGGCAACATCTCCTTCAACCCGATCAGCGCGCTGGCCCGCGCCACCATGCGGCAGATGTGCCTGCACGGCGGGACCCGCAAGGTCATCGAGACCATGATGACCGAGACGCTCGCGGTCGCCGAGGCCCTCGGCTGCGAGGTCGGTGTCTCCATCGAGCGCCGGCTCGCGGGCGCCGAGCGGGTCGGCGACCACCGCACCTCCACGCTCCAGGACCTGGAGCGCGGCAAGCCGCTCGAACTCGACGTACTCCTCGCGGCGGTCGTCGAGTTGGCGGAGATCACCGGCGTGTCGGTGCCCACCCTGCGCACCGTGCACGCCATCTCGGACCTGCTCGCACTGAGGAGCGCCGCATGAGGAGCGTCGTATGAGGAAACGGCAACCGAAGACCTACACCCGGCTGACGCATCCGCTCGTACGGGACTCCCGCGATGAGCCGTTCCGGCAGGCGACCTGGGAGGAGGCACTGGACCGGGCGGCCCGGGGCATCGAACGCAATCGCGGCGCCTTCGGCATGTTCAGCTGCGCCCGCGCGACCAACGAGATGAACTACGTGGCGCAGAAGTTCGCCCGCGTCGTCATGGGCACCAACAACGTCGACTCCTGCAACCGGACGTGTCACGCGCCGAGCGTCGCCGGACTCTCGGCGGCCTTCGGATCGGGCGGGGGCACCTCCTCGTACGAGGAGATCGAGCACACCGACGTCATCGTGATGTGGGGCTCCAACGCCCGCTTCGCGCACCCGATCTTCTTCCAGCACGTACTGAAGGGGATCAGGAACGGCGCCCGCATGTACGCCGTCGACCCGCGCCGCACCTCCACCGCCGAGTGGGCGGAGAGCTGGATGGGGCTGAACGTCGGCACCGACATCCCGATGGCGCACGCCATCGGCCGCGAGATCATCCACGCGGGACTCGCGAACGAGGCGTTCATCGAGCGGGCGACCAGCGGCTTCGAGGAGTACAAGGCGCTCGTCGAGCCGTGGACGCTGTCGCTCGCCGAGAAGGTGACGGGTGTACCGGCCGCCGCCATAAGGGAGTTGGCGCACGCCTACGCCCGCGCCGAACGCGCCCAGCTGTGCTGGACCCTCGGCATCACCGAGCACCACAACGGCACCGACAACGTCCGCGCGCTGATCAACCTCTCCCTGCTGACCGGGCATGTCGGCCGCTACGGCAGCGGGCTCCAGCCCCTGCGCGGCCAGAACAACGTCCAGGGCGGCGGCGACATGGGCGCGATCCCCAACCGCCTGCCCGGTTTCCAGGACATCCTCGACCCCGACACCCGCCTGAAGTTCGAGTCCGCCTGGGACACGGTGATCCAGCCCCACTACGGCCTCACCCTCACCGAGATGTTCGAGGCGATGGAGGAGGGCGAGCTCAAGGCCGTCTACTGCATCGGCGAGAACCCGGCGCAGTCGGAGGCGGACAGCGAACAGGCCGTACGGCGGATGCGGCAGCTGGACTTCCTCGTCGTCCAGGACATCTTCCTGACGAAGACGGCCGAGCTGGCGGACGTCGTCCTCCCCGCGACCGCCGGGTGGGCGGAGACCGACGGCACGACCACCAACAGCGAGCGGCGCGTTCAACGGGTCCGGCGGGCGGTCACCCCGCCCGGCGAGGCCCGCGAGGACATCGACATCATCTGCGAACTGGCGGCGCGACTCGGCCACGACTGGAAGTACGCCGACGCCGAGGCGGTCTGGAACGAACTGCGCTCGGTCTCCCCGGACCACTACGGGATGACGTACGAACGACTGGAGCACCACCAGGGCATCCAGTGGCCGTGCCCGACCACCGACCGGCTCGAACCGACCTATCTGCACGGCCGGTTGTGGGAGAAGGACCCGGCGGAGCGCGGGATGCCGGCGCCGTTCGGTCTTGTCCAGCACGATCCGCCGGTCGACCTCACCGACGAGGAGTACCCGGTCCGGCTCACCACCGGGCGGCGGCTCGACTCGTACAACACCGGTGTGCAGACCGGGAGTTTCGCCTCCCCGCTGCGGCGCGGCGAGTTCGTCGAGATCAGCCCGGAGGACGCCGAGCGGTACGGGGTCGTCGTCGGTGAGGAGGTCCAGGTGACCTCGCGGCGCGGTTCGGTCGTCGCGCCGGTGTGGGTCGACACCGCGCTGCGGCCCGGCCTCGCCTTCATGACCATGCACTTTCCCGACGAGGTGGACACCAACCAGCTGACGATCGAGGCGAACTGCCCGATCGCGGGGACGGCCGAGTTCAAGGCATCGGCGATCCGGATCGAGAAGCTCCCCGTCGCGACCATCGTGAGGTGACGTAAGTGGACCTGCACTTCGGCGACAGCAAACCGACGGACGACGAACGGGCCGCCGTCGACGCCCTGCTCGGACCTCCGGAGTCCTCCTGGGAGGGCGCCGACCGTTCCGACGCCGACCTCAGGTGGGCCAGGGGCGGCCGCGAGGCCCGGGACCGCCGCGACCTGCTGTTGCCGGGGCTGCACGCGATCAACGACCGGATCGGCTGGATCAGCGAGGGCGCCCTCGACTACCTCTGCCGACGGCTGACGGTGCCGCCGGCGGAGGCGTACGGCGTCGCCACCTTCTACGCCATGTTCTCGGTCAAGCCCCGCCCCGCCACCGTGCTCCACGTCTGCACGGACCTCGCGTGCGCGGCCGCCGGGGCGAGCGAGCTGTGCGCCGGGATCGAGGCACGGCTCGGACTCGCAAGCGGGGTGAGCGTGCAGCGCAGCCCTTGTCTGGGCCTGTGCGAACGCGCCCCGGCGGCGCTCGCGATCAAGGCGGGGGATCCGGTGCGTACGGCGGTCTCGGCACCGGCGACCGTGCACGACGCCGTCCTCGCCGCGAGCGCCCCGGACTCGGCGCCGCAGGAGCCGCCGGCGGCGATGGCGGTACCTCAGGCCGGAGATCCCGCACTGTCCCTCCTGCGCCGCGTCGGGGTCGTCGACCCCTCGTCGCTGGACGACTACCGCGCCCACGGCGGCTACACCGCACTGCGCCGGGCCTTCGAGCTCGGTCCCGCCGGAGTCATCCGCGAGGTCACCGACTCCGGCCTGGTCGGGCGCGGCGGCGCCGCCTTCCCCACCGGCCGCAAATGGCAGGCCACGGCGTCGCAGCCCGACCATCCGCACTACCTCGTCTGCAACGCCGACGAATCGGAGCCGGGCACCTTCAAGGACCGCGTGATCATGGAGGGCGACCCGTACGCGCTGGTCGAGGCGATGACCATCGCGGCGTACGCGACGGGCGCGCACCAGGGCTATCTGTATCTGCGCGGCGAGTACCCACGCGCCCTGCACCGCCTGGAGCACGCGATCGCGCAGGCACGCGCGCGTGGCTTCCTCGGCGACGACGTCCTCGGCCAGGGCTACGCCTTCGACATCGAGATCCGCCGGGGCGCGGGCGCCTACATCTGCGGCGAGGAGACGGCGCTCTTCAACTCCATCGAGGGCTATCGGGGCGAGCCCCGCTCGAAACCGCCGTTCCCGGTGGAGAAGGGCCTGTTCGGCAGGCCCACGGTCGAGAACAACGTGGAGACGCTGGTCAACGTACTGCCGATCCTGACCATGGGCGCACCGGCGTACGCGGCGATCGGCACGGCGAAGTCCACCGGGCCGAAGCTGTTCTGTGTGTCGGGGAGCGTGGCGCGGCCGGGCATCTACGAGCTTCCGTTCGGCGCGACGCTCGGCGAGCTGCTGGAGCTGGCCGGGGTGCGCGAGGGACTGCGGGCGGTGCTGCTGGGCGGCGCCGCGGGCGGCTTCGTTCGGGCCGACGAGCTGGACATCCCGCTCACCTTCGAGGGCACGCGGGAGGCGGGCACGACGCTCGGCTCCGGCGTGGTCATGGCCTTCGACGACACCGTCCCGCTGCCCCGGCTGCTGCTGCGCATCGCCGAGTTCTTCCGCGACGAGTCGTGCGGACAGTGCGTGCCGTGCAGGGTCGGGACCGTCCGGCAGGAGGAGGCGCTGCACCGGATCGCCGAGCGCACCGGCGCGGCGGCCGCCGATGACATCGCCCTGCTCAGGGAGGTCGGCCGCGCGATGCGGGACGCCTCGATCTGCGGTCTGGGGCAGACCGCGTGGAACGCCGTGGAATCCGCCATCGACCGACTGGGGGCCTACGAATGACTGCGATACCGCTGGGTGTGCCGCGCAGGCTGGTGGAGTTCACCATCGACGGGCAGGAGGCCAGGGTCCCCGAGGGCTCGACCATCCTCGACGCCTGCCGGGCGGCCGGGAAGGACGTCCCGACCCTGTGCGAAGGGGACACCCTGAGGCCCAAGAACGCCTGCCGGGTGTGTGTCGTCGAGGTCGAGGGGGCGCGGACCCTCGTCCCGGCCTGTTCACGCAAGGCCGAGGCCGGCATGGAGGTGCGGACCGACACCGAGCGGGCCCGGCACAGTCGCAAGATCGTGCTGGAGCTGCTCGCCTCCTCGGTGGATCTGTCGACGACCCCGCAGGTCGCCAGCTGGATCAAGGAGTACGAGGCGAAGCCGGACCGTTTCGGCGCGGACGCGGCACGACTCAACGAGGAGCCGAAGGTCGACAACGAGCTGTACGTCCGGGACTACGACAAGTGCATCCTCTGTTACAAGTGCGTGGACGCGTGCGGGGACCAGTGGCAGAACAGCTTCGCGATCTCCGTGGCCGGACGTGGGTTCGACGCGCGGATCGCGGTCGAGCACGACGCGCCGCTGACCGATTCGGCGTGCGTGTACTGCGGGAACTGCATCGAGGTGTGCCCGACGGGGGCCCTGTCCTTCAAGTCCGAGTTCGACATGCGGGCGGCGGGTACCTGGGACGAGTCGCAGCAGACCGAGACGACCACCGTGTGCGCGTACTGCGGTGTGGGCTGCAACCTCACCCTCCACGTGCAGGACAATGAGATCGTGAAGGTCACCTCGCCGCACGACAATCCGGTGACCCACGGCAACCTGTGCATCAAGGGCCGCTTCGGCTACCAGCACGTACAGAACCGGGACTGAGGCACGGACGGGATCGCAGCATGGGACGAGTTACGGAACGACGCAAGGTGATCCGGATCCGGGACGGGGCGGTCTCCACCCGGCCGGACACGCTCGTCGCCGAGGAACCTCTGGAGATCCGGCTCAACGGCAAGCCGCTCGCGGTCACGATGCGCACCCCGGGTGACGACTTCGCGCTCGCGGCCGGGTTCCTGGTGAGCGAGGGGGTGCTCGCGGAAGAGGGTGATCTCCAGAACATCGTGTACTGCGCGGGCGCCACGGCGGACGGGTCGAACACCTACAACGTGGTGGACGTACGGACCGCGCCCGGGGTGGCCATCCCCGACATCACCCTCGAACGGAACGTGTACACCACGTCGTCCTGCGGGCTGTGCGGCAAGGCGTCGCTGGACGCCGTCCGTACGACGGCCCGCTGGCCGATCGCCGACACTCCCCCGGTCCGGGTCGACCCCGAACTGCTCGCCGGCCTCCCCGACCGGCTGCGCGAGGCCCAGCGGGTGTTCGACCGGACCGGGGGCCTGCACGCGGCCGCCCTCTTCACCGAGGACGGCGAGCTGCTGGACATACGGGAGGACGTGGGCCGGCACAACGCGGTCGACAAGCTGGTCGGGCGCGCCCTGCAGAACGGGAACCTGCCCCTGTCCCGGGTGATCCTGCTGGTCTCCGGGCGGGCCAGCTTCGAGCTGGCGCAGAAGGCCGTGATGGCCGGGATTCCGGTGCTCGCGGCGGTCTCGGCGCCCTCGTCGCTCGCGGTGGATCTGGCCGCGGAGACGGGACTGACGCTGGTGGGCTTCCTGCGGGGCACCTCCATGAACGTGTACGCGGGCGAACACCGGCTGGCCCTGCGGACCGCGGCCGCCCAGGCCTGACAGGCTCCCCGCGACACGGCGGCGGGGCCCCGTAGCGGCGGGGAGCGCCCCCTGCGCCGTACAGGGGCCCCGTCTCAGCCCGAGGACCGTGCCGACCTTGCCGACCGGGCCGCCCCGACGAAGGCCGCGATCAGCGGTGAGCGTCGGCTCGCGTCCCAGGCGAGCAGCACTTCGCCGGGCTCGGCGTCGGTGACGGGCACGTAGGTGATGTCCGGGCGGCTACAGCACCGGCTCGGTCGTCGTGGTGGACGGCGGCGGAACGCTCGTCTGAGTCCCGACCTCGGGTCCGGGCCCCCCGGCGCTCACGCCACGAACCGCACCTCCTCCGCCGCCGTCACCACCGTGCCCAGCCGCGGAAAGTCCAGCCGTACCGACGCCTCGTGCTCGGCGGCCGTGAACGCGGCCATCGCGTCCTCGACGAAGACGAGGTCGTAGCCGAGGTCGGCGGCCGCGCGGGCGGTGGACTCGACGCCCAGGTTGGTGGCGATGCCGCCGAACACGACGGTGGTGATGCCCCGTTCACGGAGGCGGTCGTGCAGGCCCGTGCCCTGGAAGCCACCGATCGTCCGCTTCACGATCTCGATGTCGCCGTTCTTGAGCAGGCCCGGCACGAGGTCGCTGCCGGGCGGTTGCTCGGCGACGCCGGGGCGTTCGACACGGACGAGGACGACGGTCGCGCCCGAGGAGCGGAAGGATGTCGCCAACTCCTCGCACCTCGTGAGGAGTTCGGTGCCCTTTCGGGGTTCCAGGGGCAGCGCGACGATACGGTCCATCAGGTCGACCAGCACGAGGGCGGTACGTGCGGGGTCGAGCGCTAGGGGTGCGGTCATGACGGAACGTTATCCGTCATGAGCCCTGTGTACCGGAAATCCGGATCAACAGGTCCATGAATCGGTCGCGTTCGGCCGGCGAGAGCGGCGCGAGAGGCGCGCCGTTGGCCTCGCGGGGCGGTCGTGGGTGCCGTGTCCGATCCGGGCAAGGCCGGCTTCGTGCGCCCCCTCGGGGCCGACGAGGTGGTGACGTGCCGAGAGGGGATCCCGTCGACGGCGGCGACACGCTGACGCGCGACCTCGCGTCGCTCACGCCCGGCGGGCGACTCGTGGCATACAGTTCGGGCGGCGGGATAATTCCGGCATATGACCTTCACGGTGAGTTCGCGCTGGAGGAGGCGGCCGAGGCGCATGCGGCTGTCGAGTCACGGGTCAGCCGAGGGAAAGTAGTACTCCATCCGTGATGTGACACGTGCACGGTTCTTGTGATGTGTGCGATAGCCCAACTAACGTCTGTGATGCGCACTTTGGACGTGGGATGTCCGAATGTTCGGATGCCTGGACGCTGACCAGACGATGAAGGGCGGGCCGCACCATGCCGTCAAGAGTTCGCGCACGTCTCAGAGCTGCCCTGGTCGCGGCCGTCGCCATCTCGGCGACGGCCGCGACGTTAGGTGCCGCCGAGTCCCAACCGGCCACGACAGTCCCGTCGTTCGAGCAACAGATTCTGTTCAAGGCGTCCCAGGATCCCGGGTACGCCTGCTTCCGCATCCCCGCGATCGTGAAGACCAAGGACGGCACACTGCTCGCGTTCGCCGAGGGACGGGTGCTCAACTGCGGCGACGCCGCTGACATCGATATCGTGCTCAAGCGGTCGACGGACGGGGGCAGCACCTGGGGACCGCTCCAGGTCGTCAACGAGGGCGACGGCGACACACACGGCAACCCGGCACCGATCGTGGACCGGGAGACCGGCCGCATCCTGCTGGCCGAGACGTACAACACGGGCCGTACGGACAGCGGCAGTTGCTCGGTTCCCTGTGATCGCCACCCCCATCTGCAGTACAGCGACGACGACGGGCGGACCTGGTCCGAGCCACGCGATCTGAGCGACCGGATACTGCCCGCGAACTGGAACTCCTGGTACGCCACCGGCCCGGTGCACGGCATCCAGCTCACCAAGGGCAAGCACGCCGGGCGGCTGGTCTTCGGCGTCAACACCGAGACCTGGGACGGCAGTCGGGTCTCCGCCAACCACGCGGCCCTCATCGTCAGCGACGACGGCGGCGACAACTGGAGGATCGGCGCCACCGACACCTGGCCCATCTCCGCGGCCGACGGCACCTTCCGGCAGAAGCCGTCCGAGGTGACCCTCACCGAGCGTACGGACGGCAAGATCCTCATCAGCGCCCGGGAACAGGACGGCACCGACCTCGGGCACCGCAGCCAGACGTACAGCAGCGACGGCGGCGACAGCTTCACCGGGCCGTTCGACGACATGCCGGACCTCTACACGCCCCAAGTCCAGGGCGCCACACTGCGGTTGGGCAATCGCATACTGCTGTCGGCCCCGGGCGACCCGGACCGCCGCCGGACCATGATGATCCGCAGCTCCTACGACGGCGGCGACACCTGGGACAGCGCGGACCGCGGCAAGGTCGTCACCACGGACTGGTCGGGATACTCCGACATGGTCGACATCGACGCGTCCACGGTGGGTCTGATGTACGAGGGCGGCAAGGTCGACGCGCGGGACGAGATCCGTTTCGCGCGGTTCAACGAGGACTGGCTCGGGGCCCGGCGCGGCCCTGATCCGACCACCGCGGACCTCGCCATCGGAGCACCCCGTGCGACCGTCCTGGGCGGCGCCGGGACGACGGACGGCGTGCTCGGCAAGGCCCTGGAGTTCGACGGCCGCGACGACGCCGTACGGCTGCCGTACCGGGCCGGCCTCCCGCTCGGGACGGGTGAGTTCACGGTGTCGCTGTTCTTCCGTTACTCCGCCGCATCCGGCGAGCAGCCGTTCCTGTGGATGGGCGGGATCGGCAGCACCCAGCCCCAGGTCTGGCTGCGCGGGGAGCCCGACAACGACCGGGTGCGCGCCCTGATCACCACCCGGGAGGGGTTCGGGACCGTGCACACCTCCTCCGTGTGGGCCGGCGATGCCGCCAATGACGGCGAGTGGCACCATCTGGCGCTGCGGCGCGGCGGCGGCCGGCTGACGCTCTTCCTCGACGGCCGGGCGATCAGCACCACGGACGTGCCCGGTTCGGTCAGCCGCAACTCGCCGTTCGGTGTGCATGTCGGCCAGCGCATGGACAGCAGGGCCTTCCTCACCGGCACGATCGACGACGTCCGGGTGTGGAGCCGGGCGCTCGGCGACGAGGAGCTCAGCGCCTCCGCGGCACAGGCCGGCACCCGCAAGAAGGTGAACACCCGCGACACCGTGCTGTGGCTGCCCATGGACCAAGTGGGCTGAGGCCACTAACGTCCCGGGCGTGCCCGACGACGCACGAGCACGGCAGCGCACGGGAACCGGCCTCGGACTCCTGCTGGCCCTGGTTCTCGCGGCCGTGCTGCTCACCGCCCTCCCGGACGACGGCGAACGGGAGGGCGGTGGCGCGTGCACGGCGCACTCGGTCGCGTCCTGGTCGGCCGACGAGGACCTGACCGCCGAGTTCGCCCGCTACGGCGACGACCCCGCCCGCACCGACGACTGGACCGGCGGCGACGGGACGCACTCGGTGCGGCTGCCGGACGGGCGGGTGCTGTGGCTGTTCTCGGACACCTATCTCGGGCGGGTGCACCCCCCGCCGAACCCATTCGGCGAGTCGTCCACCTGGCGGGAGGCGAGCGCTCCGCTGGTGCGCAACTCGGCGGTCGTCATGCGCGACGGACGCCTGGAGCGCACGCTTTCCGCCCCGCTCTTCCCCGATCCCGCCCCGAACCAGTGGCGCTGGCCGGTCGCGGCCCGCGTCGAGCCCCGCTCCCCCGGATCCTCGGAACAGGTGCTGCGGGTGCTGCTGTGGGTGCGCACGGCCGGGCAGTCACCCTGGATCTACGGTCTGCCGACCGCCACCGAGGTGGCCACGCTCTCGCTGCCCGAGCTGCGGGTCGAGTCGGTCACCAGGGTCCTCGACCAGCAACTGGTGCCGGATGCCTCGCGGCGGGTGCTGTTCGGGACGACGCTCGTCGAGGAGGGCGGCTGGACGTACGTCTTCGGGGGCGACGACGGTCAGGCCGCGTCCCGGCCCGTCTCACACGCCTACGTCGCCCGCGCGCCGGAAGGCCGGCTCGCCGAGCCGGGGGCCTGGCAGTACTGGAACGGTTCCGCGTGGGGGAAGGCGGGTGCGCGGCCGCGTGCCGTGCTGGGGGACGGGCAGCGCTCGGGAGTGGGCAGCGCGTTCTCGGTGGTGCGGGTGCGGGGGACGTACGTGCTGTTCACGATGGCCGCCGGGGCCAAGGGGCTGACGACCGTGACGTCGTACTGGGCCTGCTCCCCTGTCGGGCCCTGGCGCGGGCCGACGAAGGACTTCGCCCCGCCGCTGCCGCCGGGCGGCCAGGTCGCCGCCTACAACCCGCAGGCGCACCCCGAGCTGAGCGGCGACGGACGTCTGGTGCTGAGCTACGACGTCAACTGGCTGGACACCGGCGGCGCGGCGGCGCAGCTCAGCCGGAACGTGTCCCTGTACCGACCGCGGTTCGTGACGCTGCGGGCGGCGCCGACACGGTGACCGTCTCCTGGGCGTCATGGGCGCGCCGCTTGGCGATGACCGCGCACACCATCAGCTGCATCTGGTGGAAGAGCATGAGCGGGAGTACGGCCAGTGAGGCGTGCGCGCCGAACAGGACGCTCGCCATGGGCAGCCCGGCGGCGAGGGACTTCTTCGAGCCGGCGAACTGGATCGCGATGCGGTCCCCGCGGTTGAAGCGCAGGGCCTTCGCGCCGTACCAGGTCAGGGCGAGCATCACGGCCAGCAGCACCGCCTCGACGGCGAGCAGGCCGCCGAGCCGGAGCGGGCTCACCTGGTGCCAGACGCCCTGGACCATGCCCTCGCTGAACGCGGTGTAGACGACCAGCAGGATCGAGCCGCGGTCGACGAGTCCGAGGACCTTCTTGTGCCGGGCGACGAAGCCTCCGATCCAGCGGCGCAGCAGCTGCCCGGCGATGAACGGCACCAGCAGTTGAAGCACGATCTTCAGCAGCGAGTCGGCGGAGAAGCCGCCCCCGCTGCCGCCGAGCACGGCCGCCGCGAGCAGCGGGGTCATCACGATGCCGACCAGCGAGGAGAAGGAGCCCGCGCAGATCGCGGCGGGCACGTTGCCGCGGGCCATCGAGGTGAAGGCGATCGACGACTGGATGGTCGACGGGACGAGGGTGAGGAAGAGCAGCCCCTGGTAGAGGGGGTTCGTCAGGATCACCGGGACGAGACCGCGGGCGGCAAGGCCGAGCAGCGGGAAGACGACGAAGGTGCAGACGAGGACGGTGACATGGAGCCGCCAGTGCTTCAGCCCGTCCAGCGCCTCACGGGTGGACAGCCGGGCGCCGTAGAGGAAGAACAGGAAGGCGATGGCGGCCGTGGAGGCGCCGGACGCCACATCGGCGGCCGCCCCGCGCGCCGGGAACAGGGCCGCGAGCCCGACCGTCCCGAGCAGCAGCAGGATGTACGGGTCGATCGGCATCCAACGCGGCCATCGCAGGCGTTTCACTGTGCTCCACTACTTCGCTGTCGCTTCGCTGAACTTCCGGCTCCGGGCACGGACGTGCCCTCCCCATCGTCCTCCGGCGGTCAGCGATCGGGAATCCCGCATACCACTCTGACTGTCATCACAATCCGCGATAGCAGCTGGTAGTCTGGCCGGCGTGTACGACCCCTCCCATCTGCGTACGTTCCTGGCGGTGACCCAGACTTTGAGCTTCACCCAGGCCGCCCGGCGCCTCGGTCTGCGCCAGTCGACCGTCAGCCAGCATGTACGGCGGCTGGAGGACGCCACCGGGCGGCCGCTGTTCACCCGGGACACCCACTCCGTGGAGCTGACCGAGGACGGCGAGGCGATGCTCGGCTTCGCCCGCCGGATCCTTGAGGTGCACGAGCAGGCGACGGCGTTCTTCACCGGCACCCGGCTGCGCGGCCGGCTGCGTTTCGGCGCGTCCGAGGACTTCGTGCTGACCCGGCTGCCGGAGATCCTGGAGGGCTTCCGGTACGAGCATCCCGAGGTCGACCTGGAGCTGACCGTCGAGCTCTCGGGCACCCTGCACGAGCAGCTGGCCGCCGGGAAGCTCGATCTGGTGCTGGCCAAGCGGCGCCCCGAGGATCCACGCGGCGAACCGGTGTGGCACGACCGGCTGGTGTGGATCGGCACGGAGCGGCTCCGGCTGGAGGCGGACCGTCCGGTGCCGTTGATCGTCTATCCACCACCGGGCATCACCAGGGCGCTCGCGCTGGAGGCGCTGGAACGACAGGGGCGTGACTGGCGGATCGTGTGCACCAGCGGCAGCCTCAACGGGCTGATCGCGGCGGCGCGGGCCGGGCTCGGGGTGATGGCGCACTCGCGGGGACTGATTCCGCCGGGCCTGGTGCGCGTGCCGGACCGGTTCGGGCTGCCGCCGCTCGGACGCGTCGACTTCGTGCTGGTGCACGGCCGGCGGCACACGGCGGCCCAGGGGGCGGCGGATGCCCTGGCCGGGGCGATCCTGGCGGGTGGGGATCGGTTGCACCGCCGTTAGCGTGCGGGGCGCTGGAGATAGGTCAGCTGCTTCACCCTCCGCAGGAACGGCGACGCCTCCACATGCTGGACGCCCTCCAGGCGACCCAGTGGGCCGCTGAGGTATCCGTACAGGGCCGCGCTGTTCTTCACCACCGCCGTCGCGATGATGGTGCAGGGCCCCGCCGTCGCCGCGGCGTGGGCGATCGCGTCGTGGGCGGCGAGTGCCTCGCCCACGGGGGTGAGGGCGGCCGGGGTGGTGGTGATCCACAGGAGGGCCGCGAACGGATAGCCGATGGTCTCGGACAGGTACTCCACGTCGATGTACACCGCCCCGGACGCCAGCAGCGCGGCGAGGCGGCGCTTCACCGCGGACTCCGAACGGCCGGTGGCGCGCTGGAGTTCGGGGTAGGTCGCGCGTCCGTCGCGTTCCAGGGCGGCGATCAGGGGTTCGTCGTCGGGGTCGATGCGGGCCGGTCCGGGATCGGGGACGACCTCGGGCCGCAGTGCCTCGACCTGGTCGTCCGTGAGCACCCGGAACTTGCGCAGCCAGCCGCTCGGGCCGCCGTAGAAGCGGTGCAGCATCTGGTGTGCCCGGATCTCCAGGACGCGCGGGGTGCGCGGGAGTTTGCCGAGCAGGAGGTCGTCGCGGTCGCCCGGGCTGCGCGGCCGGGTGCCGAAGATGACCTCGGTGCCGCCGGAGGCGATGCCGATCCAGTTGGTGTCGTCCCGTTTGGCCAGCGCCTCCGCGATGACCTGGGCGCTGTCGGGTACGCAGCGCAGCCGCAGCGTCCACTGGTCCTGCCCGAGGCGTTCGGCGTCGCGGACGGCGACCACCCGGAGGCCGCCCTCGGCGCACAGCCTGCGGTAGCGGCGGGCGACGGTCTGGTCGGAGACGCCGAGCACCTCCCCGACGCGGGCGAAGGACGCCCGGCCGTTCAGCTCCAGCGCGTACAGCAGCTGGAGGTCGAGCTCATCGAAGATGTGGGATTCCATCTCCACGGCGTCTTCTCCTGTCGGATTCCGGCGGTCGGACGCTCGACACCACCGCGATCGGCCGTGTGCGGCCCATCGTACGGACACGTACGCATCTCACGTACGTGTCTCGCACAGGAGGGGAAGAACATGCGCACATGGGGGCCGCTCACGGCCGTGTGCCTGAGTACGTTCATGTTGCTGCTGGACGTGACGATCGCGATCGTCGCGCTGCCGGACATGGCGCGGGCGCTGAACGCGTCGCTGAGTGATCTGCAGTGGGTGATGGACGGGTACGCGCTGGCGCTGGCCGCGCTGCTGCTGGGCGTGGGGGCCGCGGCGGACGTGCTGGGACGGCGGCGTGTGCATGTGGCCGGTGTCGTCGTGTTCGCGGCGGCGTCGCTGCTGTGCGGACTCGCGACCGGGCCGGGGATGCTGGTCGCCGCGCGGGGGCTGCAAGGCATCGGCGCGGCCGCCATGTTCGCCACCACGCTGCCGTTGCTCGGCTCCGTCTACCAGGGCAGGCGGCGCTCGGTCGCGCTCGGCGTGTGGGGCGCGGTCAGCGGGGCGGCGGCCGCGGTGGGGCCGATCGCCGGAGGGCTGCTCACCGACGGGCCGGGCTGGCGATGGATCTTCTACGTCAATCTGCCGGTGAGTGTGGCCGCGGTGTGGCTGACACTGCGGGTGGTGCCGGAGTCGCGGGGGACGCGTGGACGCCGTATCGACTGGGCGGGGACGGTGACGTTCGCGGCCTTCGCGGGGGCGGTGACGTATGGGGCCGTGCGGGCCGGGAGCCATGGGTGGAGCGAGACGGGGACACTCGGGTGGTTCGCCGGGGCGGCCCTGGCGCTGGTCTGCTTCGTCGTGGTGGAGCGGCGGGTCGCCGATCCGCTGCTGGATCCGCGGCTGTTCCTCCGGCCCGCGTTCTCCGGTGTGATGGCGGGCTCGCTCGCCTTCAACGCGGCGGCGTTCGGCGCCATGGCGTACACCTCGATCTGGTTGCAGACCCTGCTGGGGATGAGCCCGGTGCGCGGCGGTGCGGTGTTCCTGTGGCTGTCGCTCGCGTCGTTCGTGGTGGCGGTGGCCGGCGGACGGCTGCTGCACGGAGTGTCGGCGCGGCTCACCATCGGGGGCGGGCTGCTGCTGATCGGCGCGGGCCAGCTCTGCATGGCGTTCCTGGACGCCGGGTCGACGGCGAGCGCGCTGATACCGGGGCTGGTCCTGGTGGGCGTCGGTACGGGGCTGGTGTCGCCCGGGATCGCGGGGGCCGCCCTGGCCGCCGTACCGCCGGAGCGGGCGGGCATGGCGGGCGGTGCGGTGAACACCTTCCGGCAGCTCGGGTACGCGCTCGGTATCGCGGTGTACGGCACGGTGCTGACCGGGCGGATGCGGGACACGCTGCCCGAGGAGGCGGCGCATGCCCTGGCGGGTGGCGGCGCCGGTGGGCTGCGGGGTGCCTTCGGCGAGGTGACGCTGCGCGCGGCCTTCGCCGACGGGCTGAACTCGGTCGCGCTGGCGGCGGGGGCGACGGCGGCGGTGGCCGGGGTGCTGGTGCTCGCTCTGGTGAAAAGGCCGCCCGGGAAGAAGACCGGAGTGACAGGTTCGGCCCCTCGGACGCTGACGAAGGAGACACCTGTACACCGGGGATAGCATGATCGACAGGGCCCGTAGCGGGTAATCGGGTCGTACAGATTCGGTGGAGATTACGGGCCCGAAACTTACTCAACCGTCAGTTTTCTGTCCGACCCTTCCCCATGTGAGCGCATTTTCCACCGCTGACCAGTGGATACCTGAGCACCGGTCGATTTTCGGCCCCCTCCCGTCCGAAAGGCGGGTGGGGTAGCTTTCACGGCGCTGTGCGGAGCGTCAGCCGAGGCACTCGGAGCGGGGAGCGGGGATTGCGCGAGTTCACCAACCCTCCGTTGGCGTTGCCACCGCCGGTGGGCGGCCTGGCCGACGTCGTCTTCCAGCATGCCCAGGAGGATCCGTCGTATGTCGTGCTGGGCCGCAAGGACGAGGGCGACCAGTGGCGGGACGTCACCGCCGCGGAGTTCCGCGACGAGGTCCTGGCCCTCGCCAAGGGCCTGCTCGCCCGGGGCATCCGGTTCGGCGACCGGGTCGCGATCATGTCGCGCACCCGCTACGAGTGGACGCTCTTCGACTTCGCGCTGTGGACCATCGGCGCGCAGGTGGTGCCGATCTACCCCACCTCCTCGGCCGAGCAGTGCTTCTGGATGCTGTACGACTCCGAGTGCTCGGCGGCGATCGTGGAGCACGAGGACCACGCGATGACGATCGCGACCGTCATCGGCCGGCTGCCGCGGCTGCACCAGCTGTGGCAGCTGGACTCGGGCGCCGTGCAGGAGCTGTACGACGCGGGCGCCCACCTCGACGACGACGTGGTCCACCGCCACCGGCAGGCGGTCACACCGGACTCGGTCGCGACGATCATCTACACATCGGGGACGACGGGCCGCCCCAAGGGCTGTGTCATCTCGCACGGCAACTTCATGTACGAGGCGGACACCGTCATCGAGCGCTGGGAGCCGGTGTTCCACTCCAAGAAGGGCGACGAGGCGGCGACCCTGCTGTTCCTGCCGCTCGCGCATGTCTTCGGGCGGATGGTGCAGGTCGCCGCGATCCGCGGCCGGGTCCGTTTCGGTCATCAGCCGCAGATGAACGCGGCGGCCCTGCTGCCGGACCTGGCCGCGTTCAAGCCGACGTTCTTCCTCGCCGTGCCGTACATCTTCGAGAAGGTCTTCAACGCCGCCCGCCGCAAGGCCGAGAAGGAGGGCAGGTCCGGGCCCTTCGAGAAGGCCGTCGAGGTCGCCGTGAAGTACGCGGACGCCATGGAGGCCAAGGCGTGGGGCATCGGGCCCGGGCCGTCGGCGGGGCTGCGCATGCAGCACCAGCTCTTCGACAAGCTCGTCTACTCCAAGATGCGGGCGGCGATGGGCGGGCGTATCCGCCACGCGATGTCCGGCGGTTCGGCGATGGACCGGCGGCTCGGGCTGTTCTTCGCGGGCGCCGGTGTACACATCTACGAGGGCTACGGCCTCACCGAGTCGACGGCGGCCGCGACCGCGAACCCGCCTGAGCGCACCCGCTACGGCACCGTCGGCCGCCCCATCCCCGGAATGACCGTGCACATCGCGGACGACGGCGAGATCTGGCTGCACGGCGCCAACGTCTTCCAGGGCTACCTCAACAACCCGAAGGCCACCGACGAGTCCCTGCACGACGGCTGGCTGGCCACCGGTGACCTGGGATCCCTAGACGAGGACGGCTATCTCACCATCACCGGCCGCAAGAAGGAGATCCTGGTCACCTCCGGTGGCAAGAGCGTCTCGCCGGGCGTGCTGGAGGAGCGCGTCCGGGACCATCCGCTGGTCTCGCAGTGCATCGTCGTCGGCAATGACCGTCCGTACATCGCGGCCCTGGTCACCCTTGACCAGGAGGCCGTCGAGCACTGGCTGATGATGCGCGACAAGCCGCAGATGACCCCGGCCCAGCTGGTGCGCGACGCCGACCTGGAGACCGAGGTGCGGCGCGCGGTCGTCGCCGCCAACACCCTGGTCTCGCAGGCCGAGTCGATCCGCACCTTCCGTATCCTCGCCCAGCCGTTCACCGAGGAGCACGGACTGCTCACGCCGTCGCTGAAGCTGAAGCGCAAGGCGATCGAGAACGCGTACTCGGGCGAGGTGGAGGCGCTGTACCAGGCGTGAGTCCGTGCCGGGTCAGCCGATGTTCACGCGGAAGATCTTGTCAGCCCCGTCCGGCTCGCCTCCGTTGTTGTCGCTGTTGGTCGTCGACAGCCACAGCTGGTCGGCGCCCGGCACCTTGGTGACCGTGCGCAGCCTGCCGTAGGTGCCGACGTAGTACGCGCTCGCCGTGCCGACGTTCTCGGTGTCGCCGTTGATGGGGATGCGCCACAGGCGTTCGCCGCGCAGGGCCGCCATGTAGATGACGTTGCGCACGATGGCGATGCCGCTCGGGGACGCCTCGGAGACGGGCCAGGTCTTCTTCGGGTTGGTCATGCCGGCGACCGAGCAGGTGCCTTCGCAGGTCGGCCAGCCGTAGTTGGCGCCCGGCTCGATCAGGTTGAGTTCGTCGTAGGCGCTGTTGCCGAACTCCGCCTCCCACAGACGGCCGCTCCGGTCGAAGGCGAGGCCCTGCGGGTTGCGGTGGCCGAGGGAGTAGACGTGGGTGCCGAAGGGGTTGCCGGGGGCCGGTCTGCCGTCGGTCGTCAGGCGCAGGATCTTGCCGTTCAGGGAGTTCCTGTCCTGGGCGAGTGAGGAGGTCTGGGCGTCTCCGGTGGAGGCGTACAGATATCCGTCCGGGCCGAAGGCGAGCCGGCCGCCGTTGTGGTAGCGGTTCTTCTTGATGCCCTGCAGCAGGACCGTGTAGCCGCTCAGGGAGCCGCCGTCGTAGGTCATGCGCGCGATGCGGTTGCCCTCGGCGGCGGTGTGCATGAAGTACACACGGTGGTTGGTGGCCCAGCCGGGGTCGACGGCCACGCCGAGCAGTCCGCCCTCGCCGTCCGTGGTGACCGCGTTCGGGACACTGCCGACCTGGGTCCTGGTGCCGTCCTTGGTCAGCTTGAACACCTTGAAGCTGTCGCGTTCGGTGACCAGGGCGCTGTTGCCGTCGGGCATCCAGTACGTGCCCCAGGGGATGCTCCAGCCGGACGACAGCGTGCCGATGGACGAGGGGACGCCGCCGTCCGTGGCGCAGGCCCGGGTGGTGAAGGTGACCGTGTTGCTCTGCGGGGAGGCGTTCCCGGCGGCGTCGCGTGCCACGACGTTCAGGCTGTAGGGGCTGTCGCAGGCGAGCCCGGTGAGCGTGGTCGAGGTGGCGGGCGGGTTGCCGGTGACGCTCTTGTAGACGGTGGCGCCGCTGCGGATGTCGTACGCCGTGACCGCCTTGTCGTCCGTCGCGGCACCCCAGTTCAGCGTCGCCCTGTTCGCGGTGACGTCGCCGTACGCCAGGGTGCCGGGCCTGGTCGGCGGGCTGGTGTCGGAGCCGGTCCCGGTCCTGCAGTCCACGGCCGGGCCGGCCGGGGAGGCGTTGCCGGCCGCGTCCCGGGCGATGACGGTGAGGTTGTAGGTGGTGTCGGGGGTCAGCCCGGTGAGGTTCTTGGTGGTCGTGCCGCCCGCGGCCTCACCGATCCTGTTGCCGTGCTCGTAGATGTCGTACGCCACCACCCCCACGTCGTCCGTCGAGGCACCCCAGGTGAGGGTCAGGGTGTTCTCGGTGATCGCCGAGCAGCTCGGCGCGCCGGGGCGGGTCGGGGCCTGGGTGTCGGCCGCCGGGCCCACGGTCAGTCGGTCGAGGTTGGGCCCGCCGCCGGAGGTGGTCGCGGTCGCGCGGATCCTGTGGATTCCCGCGGTCAGGTCGGCGGTGATCGCCTTGGTCGCCCAGGTGTCCCAGTTCGCGGTGGGCGGGAAGGACACCTTCGACGCGACCACCTTTCCGCCCACCGAGATGTCCATGGGCCGGTCGGCGGTGGTGCCGTTGGCGTAGCGGAAGGCGAGCGAGGCGCCGCCCGCCGTGTCCGCGCTCACCGTGAACTCGACGTACGAGCCGGTCACGTTGGTGTAGTCGACGAAGCCGGAGCCCGTGTAGCCGGTGTGGTCGGCGGCCACCGTGCCCTGGGAGATCGTCGCGCTCTCGGCCTGGTGGTCGGTGGCCGCGACGGCGGCGCGGGACGGTGGGGAGGCGCTGAGCAGGGACAGCAGCAGGCCGCTCAGGGCGGCCAGGAGCACGCCGGGGCGGTGTCGGCGTCTGGCGGCGAGGACGTGCACGGGGTCCACCTCCAGTGGTGGGCGGCGAGGGGGAGGTCGGGGGTGCGCGGGTTCAGAGGAGTTGGTAGCCGCGGAGGTGCGTGAGCAGCAGGTGGCAGTCCTGGAGGGAGCCCGAGGTGTCGCCGAGGCTGCGGTAGATGCCCCACTTGGGGCGCACCCGGTCGGCCAGGAAGGTGTCGACGCCGCTGCGCGACTTGTCGATCAGCGTGGTGCCGCCGCTCTTGAGGATCCAGCGCACCGAGCCGGACGAGCCGTCGCCGACCTTGATCTGGAAGTCGACGTCGGTCCATGCGTCGTGCAGCGGGTCCAGGGAGGTGCGGCCGATGAGGGTCCCGGAGACGGGCAATTGGAGTTCGATGGTCTGAGCCCCGTTCACCCGGCGCAGCGACTGCACGACGATCGGCGAGGAGCCGGCGCCGGGCTGCTTCATCTGCATGATGTGCGTGAAGGTGGTCGTGGCCTTCAGCGAGCTCGGGATGTACATCGCGTACGTGATCCGCCAGGTCTGGCCCGGCAGCCACTTCAGGTAGCCGGAGGAGGTGCGCAGACCGGTGACCTCGTGACGCTGGCGGTCGGTCGAGGTGTCCCGGTCGACCTTGTGCATGGTGAAGCGCCAGTTGTCGCCGTCCGGGCGGATGTGGGGCGCGCCCGCGGGGTGCGAGTCGGCGCGGTCGTCCTCGATGGTCTCGAAGGCGCGCAGGCCGTCGGAGCGCGCGGACGGGGACCACTTCAACTGCCAGGAGGCGGCTTGGGCGGGGGTGGCGGGCAGGCCGACGGCGGCGCCGACCGCGCCGCCCAGGGCCGCGCCCAGCAGGGTCCTGCGGCTGGTGCTCATGACTGCTCCCTCTCAGTGGTGGGTGTGCGGGGCCGGGCGCGCAGCTGCTCGTTCATGATCAGGAAGGCGCCCAGGCCGTGGAGGTCGTTGGTCGCCCGGGTGCGGGCGACGTAGTACGCGTAGTCGCCGACGTTGGTGCCGACGGAGATGTCGGTGAGGTCGGTGCGGCCGTCGGGGCCGAGCGAGATCTTCCGCAGGACGCCCCGGTAGCCGCGTTCGGCGACCTTCGCGTAGTGCGGGTCGAGGTGGCCCTGCTGGGCGCCTCGGGAGAGGGCGTAGGTGAACATGCTGGAGCAGGAGGTCTCGGTCCAGTTGTCGGCGCGGTCGCCCTTGTCGATGACCTGGAACCAGCGTCCGGTGGCCGGGTCCTGGTGCCGCTCCAGGCCGGCGGCCAGCTTCCGCAGGATGCGCAGCAGTGCCGGGCGGCGCGGATGGGTGGCGGGGAGAGCGTCCAGGACGTTCACGATCGCCATCGAGTACCAGCCGACGGCACGGCACCAGTGCTCGGGGGCGAGGCCGGTGACCGGGTCGGACCAGGTGCTGGTGCGCGACTCGTCGTAGGCGTGGCGCAGGAGGCCGCCGGGGACCTGGAGATGGCTGCCGTAGATCTGGAGCTGCTCGGCGGCCTCGTCGTTCGCGTAGGTGGAGTCGTGGAACTCCTTGCCGTACTCCACCAGGAACGGGGCGACCATGTAGACGCCGTCGGACCACAGTTGGTGGGCACGGCTCGCGGTGTCGGCGTGCCAGAAGCCGCCGTCCTCGGTGCGCGGGTAGGTGTCGAGGCGGTCGCGGATCCGCTTCGCCGCGATCCGGTAGCGCTCCTCGCCGGTCTCGTGGTGAAGGATCGTCAGCAGCCGCCCGGTCTGCATGCTGTCGAGGTTGTCGAAGCTCCGGCCGATGGAGCCGTCGGCGGCCACGAACCGGTCGACGTAGCTTTTGATGTACGCCAGTTGGTCCGGGTCGTGGGTGCGGCGGTGGACGAGGTACTGGCCGTAGAGGTAGAGGCCGACGGGGTACGACCAGCCGCCGATCGTGCTCGGCGAGAAGCGGGCCGTGGTGGAGTCGACCATGGCGACCGACCAGTCCGTGGCGGCGCGCGGGTGCTCGGCGGCGAGGGCCGCGGGTCGCGTCCCGCCGGCGGCCGTGGGTGCCGTGGTCAGGGCCCCGGCTGCGAGCACAGTCGCCGTGAGCAGCGCGTGCAGACGTCTCATGGTGCTCCTTCGCGGTAGGCGGGGACGAAGGCGGGACCGCCGGGCAGGGGGCGGGGGGTGTCGACCAGGTCCCGGACGAGGGCGTGGTCGGGCGAGAGCCGGCAGGCCGGGTCGGTGCGGGTGGCGTCCCCGGTGAGCGCGTACGCCTGGCAGCGGCAGCCGCCGTGGTCGGTGGAGCGCAGGGCGCAGTCACGGCACGGCTCGCGCATCCAGCTCTCGCCGCGGTAGGCGTTGAACGCCTTCGACTCCCGCCAGATCCAGTCGAGTCGGCGGTCCCTGACGTTGGGTGGGTCGAGGCCGGGGAGGGCGGCCGCCGCCGGGCACGGCAGGACCGTGCCGTCCGGGGTGACGGTGAGCGAGATCGCGCCCCAGCCGCCCATACAGGGTTTGGCGGTGCCGTCGACATGGTCGGGGGCGACCCAGATCAACTCCGGTGTGCTGCCGGGGCGTTCGCGCCAGTGGGCGAGCCGGGCGCGGGCGCGATCCACCTGCTCCCGGGTGGGCAGCAGGGCGGCACGGTTGCGCAGTGCCCAGCCGTGGAACTGGGTGTGGGCGAGCTCGATCCGGTCGGCGCCCCAGGACACGCCCAGCTCGATCAGGCCGTCCAGGGCGTCGACGTTGCCGCGGTGCAGGACGACGTTCAGGCCGAACGGCAGTCCGGCGGCGCGGATCAGCCGGGCGGCACGCTCCTTGGCGGCGAACGAGCGGGCGCCCGCGATGCGTTCGGAGGCTGCCGGATCCGCGTGCTGCACCGACAGCTGGACGCTGTGCAGCCCGGCCGCGACAAGCCCGCCGAGCCGCCGCTCGTCCAGGCCGACGCCGCTGGTGACGAGCTGGGTGTGCAGGCCCGCGGCCTCGGCGGCGGTGACGATGTCCGGCAGATCGCGCCTCAGCAGCGGTTCGCCGCCCGACAGATGGGTCTGTACGACGCCCAGGTCGGCGGCCTGCCGGAACACTCCGGCCCACTGCTCGGCGGTCAACTCTACTGACCGACCGACCAGTTCGACGGGATTGGAGCAGTACCCGCAGCGCAGCGGACAGCGGTGGGTGAGTTCCGCGAGCAGGGCCCACGGGGGATCGGCGGTCACCGCAGCCAGCCCTCCTTTCGCAAGGTGTCCAGGAATTCGGGTACTTCGGCGGCGACCGGGGCGCCGGGGAAGCGTGCGCCGAGCTCGGCGACGATGTCGTCCACTGCCCTGGTGCCGTCGCACAGCCGCAGCACGCCGCCCGCGCTGCCGTGCAGCACGACGACCCGCTCGGGCAGCAGCAGGAGGTCGGTGCCGCGCACCCGGTCGTGGCGCAGCAGGACCGAGCGGGCGAGGGCGGGGCGCCAGGTCATGGGCCGCCGCCGTCCACGGCGTCCAGCAGGGCCCACAGCACATCGCACTTGAACGCCAGCGCGGCCACCGCCCGCTCCTGCTGCTCCCGGGTGCGGGCCCGGTCCAGGACCAGGGCGAGGGCCTCGTCGCCGTCCCGGGCGCCCTGGTCGACACGGGTGCGGAAGTAGGCGAGGCCGTCGGGGTCGATCCACGGGTAGTGGCGTTCGAAGGCGGCTATGCGGGTGCGCATCAGATCCGGTGCGGACAGTTCGGTCAGCGACGCGGCCACGGCGTCCAGGACGGGGCTCAGCC
Source organism: Streptomyces sp. NPDC111802 (assembly GCF_055634335.1). Lineage (NCBI taxonomy): Bacteria > Bacillati > Actinomycetota > Actinomycetes > Kitasatosporales > Streptomycetaceae > Streptomyces > Streptomyces sp. NPDC111802. Next base: position 229,887 of record NZ_JBVKCZ010000003.1, read on the forward strand.
GGCAGAAGTTGACGTATCCGTCGACCGCGAGGCGCACCCCGGGCAGGACCCGGGAGGCGTCCCAGAGCTCGTCCCGGCCGAGACCGGCCGCCTCGCCGAGCCGCAGCCAGCGCTCGATGCCGCCCTCGCCCTCGGCCGTGCCGTCGTGGTCGCGGATGCGGCGCAGCCAGGCCCGGCGCGGCGCGGGCCGCTCCAGCTTGGCGAGGATCAGGGCGTCCTTGACGGGGATGTGGCGTTGGTAGTGGAAGCGGTTGGCGATCCAGCGGCGCAGCTCGCCGGGTGTCAACTCGCCTTGGTGCATACGGAGGTTGAAGGGGTGCCGGTCGTGGTAGCGGGCCGCGGTGACGGCCCGCAGCCGCCCGGTGAACTCGGTGGCCGTCCAGGGGGCTGCGGGGCCGTCGGCGTGCACGCGTGTCGTGGTCACGGTGCTCTCGCGATGCGGCCGGCTAGCGGTCGGCGAGGGCGTAGGCGGTCACTTCGAGGGCGGTCTCCACTATGGAGTGCCCAGGGCTTTGCCACACCTCTTCATCCGATGTTTCCTGAATTTCCTGTTCCGCCTGGAGGGTATCGAGCAGCCTCTCGTCCATGTGCGCATACCTGCTTTCCGAGGAAGTGGGGGTCTCAGAGCCCAGACAGGCACTTGCTGTTCACATGCATGCACCGAGTTCATCAGCACGGTCGGTAGCGGGATACAGAGTCTCGACATGACGGGCCACGGTCAATGGTCCGTACCGATAACGTCGGATGCGTTTCCGGCCAATCTCGCCACGACTGCTGACTCGCCGGTCAGTTACGGCGGTTTTCCCAGCGGATTCCGCCGTCAGGAATGCACGGCGCCTCGTGATCGTTGACGATATGAGTACCACCTGACGACAACCGTAAGGATCAAGAGCTCGTGAGCAGCAAGGTCCCCCCGATCAACCTCAACAACGGCGTGGAGATGCCCCAGCTGGGCTTCGGCGTCTGGCAGGTGCCGGACGACGAGGCGGAGAAGGCGGTCGGCACCGCGCTGGAGGCCGGGTACCGCAGCATCGACACAGCGGCGATCTACGGCAACGAAGAGGGCACCGGCAAGGCCATCGCCGCCTCCGCTCTCCCCCGCGAGGACATCTTCGTCACCACCAAGCTCTGGAACGGCGACCAGGGGTACGACGCCACTCTGCGCGCCTTCGACGAATCACTGGCCAAGCTGGGCCTGGAGTACGTCGACCTGTACCTCATCCACTGGCCGATGCCGGCCCGCGGCACCTACGTCGACACCTACAAGGCCTTCGAGAAGCTGCACGCCGACGGCCGTGCGCGCGCGATCGGCGTCTCCAACTTCCTTCCGGAGCACCTGGAGCGGCTGATCGGTGAGACGTCGGTGATCCCGGCGGTCAACCAGATCGAGCTCCACCCGCACCTTCAGCAGCGCGCCGCCCGCGAGTTCCACGCCGAGCAGGGCATCGCCACCGAGGCCTGGTCGCCGCTCGGCCAGGGCAGGGGCCTGCTGGAGGTCCCGGCGATCGTCGCCATCGCGCAGAAGCACGGCCGCACCCCGGCCCAGATCGTGCTGCGCTGGCACCTTCAGACCGGCAACATCGTGATCCCGAAGTCCGTGACGCCGTCGCGGATCAAGGAGAACATCGCGGTCTTCGACTTCAGCCTGGACGACGAGGACCTGGCCGCGATCAGCGCGCTCAACGAGGACCGGCGCCTCGGCCCGGACCCGGCGACGTTCGGCGGCTGACCCCCGCCGCGGCACATCAGCCGCCGCACGCCCAGCACTCCGCCCGCCGCTCAGTCGCATGAGCGGCGGGCGGACGTGCACGCCGGGTCCGGTGCGCGGGCCGGCTCCCGGGCGGGATACCTCAGTCGCCGCGTACGTCGGTGAAGACGACCTCGAACTCCTCCAGCCCGATCACGCTCACATGCGCCTTCGCCGCGCCCTCGTGCCGGGCCCCCGCCTGACCCGAGCGGGACGCCGCCAGGGACGTCTGGTCGACGAAGACCGTCCCGACCATGCCGCGTCCGCGCTCGCGGTCGACCAGCAGGGACGCCCTGACCAGCCCCGGAAGCGTGTCGAGCCTGGGGACCACCGTCGCCCGGAACGTGTCGGCGAGCAGATCCGTGTCCATGGGGTCGAACTCCAGCCGCGTGAGCCGCAGCCCGCCGCCCGCCTGCGGCTGCCGTACCTGATGGAAGACCAGCGCCTCATAATTGTCGACCGCCAGCGTGCCCGCGAACGGATCCAGCATCGCCGCCCGCCGCTCCCGCAGCACCTCGTCGCTGTTCTGCCGGGCCTGCTCCGTCTCCCACCAGCTCGCCGCGAGCAGCTTGCCGAGCGTCCGGTCCACGAAGACGCTCGCGCCGCGATACCCGGGACGGTCCTCCAGAAGGTCCCGTCCCTCCGTGTTCATGGCCCTGATGGCCGCGTCGATCTTCGTCGGATCGCCGGTCGTGTAGATGGCGCGTACGAACATGACACCTCCCGGAAAGCCGGGCGCACATCCGAAATCTTCGGCATGTCCAGTCTTCTACCGGGGTGATGACGCCGCAATCAGTGCGGCGGACCCGAGGTCGCGCATCCATCAGGAAACTTTCCTAATAGGAGATCGCGCACTGAGCCCGGCCCTACGTCAGTTGGGCTGTCCGATCGGCCGTACCACCACGGTGTTGACGTCCACGCCGTCGGGCCGGCGGACGGCCCACACGACCGAGTCGGCGATCTGGTCGGGGGTCAGCAGATGCCCCGGCGGCAGGCTGCCGTAGCTGTCCCAGAACGGTGTCTCGACCCGGCCCGGCGCGATGTGGGTGACGCCCACGCCCCAGTCGGTGACCTGTCGCCGGGTGTTCTCGGCGAGCCCGGTGACCGCCCACTTCGTCGCCCCGTAGATGTTGCCCGGCCCCGGCACGAACCCGGCCACGCTGCCGACCAGCACGATCCGGCCGCGGGTCTCCTTGAGGGCGTCGATGGAGGCGCGGATCAGCAGGGCCGGGCCGAGGACGTTGGTCAGCACCATCTCCCTCCAGCCCTCGGGGTCGCCCTCGGCGACGGAGTCATGGGTGGCGAAGCCGGCGTTGGCGACGACCGTGTCCAGCCGGCCGAACGCCTTGAGCGTCGCGTCGACCGCCGCCTGTACGTCGGCGTACTCGGCCGCGTTCCCGACGACCGTCAACAGCCCTTCCGGTTCGCCGAGTTCCTCGGCGAACCCCCGCAGCCGCGCCGCACCGCGGCCGGTGACGGTGACGCGGTACCCGGCGTCCAGCAACTGCCGCGCGACCGCGGCGCCGATGCCGCTGCCGCCGCCCGTGATGAGTGCGACCGGAGAGTCGGTCATGGCGTTTCCCCCTGTGTCTCGGTTCCGACGCCGGGGAGTCCATCACTTGGAGAGCTCTCGAAGTCAAGTCCCGCCGCCGGCCGGTGTCCCCGGTGTCACCTCGTCCGCACCGCCGTGTACACCGTCTGCGCCGCCAGCACGAACACATCGGGGCGGTGGTGCACGCTCGCCTTGTCGTCGGGGTCGAGGAGCCGGTCGAGGGCCGCGCGGTCGTCGGCGTCGAGGCGGTCGCCGAGGCCCTCGCGGGTCCGGGTGAGGGAGGCGACGGCGTAGGCGCGGGCGCGGTCCGTGGTCGGGGCCGGCAGATCGAGGAGGAAGGTGCGGGTGCCGGTGGGCCTCAGGCCCGCGGCGGTGAGCAGCGCCGGCCAGTCCTCGGTCTCGGCGACGGCGCCGGGGAGGTCGGCCCTCATCTGCGCGAACCACTCCATCTCCAGCACGTCGAGCCGGGCCTGCAGCCCGGGCCGCCCGAACCCGACGTCCCGCGGCAGGAACCGCGACGGCAGGCCGCCCTCCTGGAGGGCCAGCGTGCCACCGGACGTGAGACGGTCGGCGAACGAGGCGAGGGCGGCGCGCTGGTCGCCGAGGTGGTGCAGGCTGCGACCGGCCCACAGCAGATCGACGGGATAGTCCAACTCGTCGAGAACGCCCGGGAGTTCACCGGCGAGGGTGCCGAAGCGGTCGGCGACACCGAGCCGCTCCGCCCTTGCCTGGGCCCGGTCGAGAAGGGGCTCGGATCCGTCGACGGCGACGATCCGGGCGCCGGGGAAGGTGTCGGCGAGCAGACAGGACACGACTCCGGGTCCGCTGCCCGCGTCCACGATCAGTCCCGGTTCGGTCTGCCGTTTGGCCAGCCAGGCCATGACGTGTTCGTACAGCGGCGTGAACAGCTCGGCCTGCGCCTCCAGCAGCGGGCCCATCTCGGCCCAGTCGACGTCGGTGTGGTCGTGGCGGTGCTGGTGCCGCGGGTGCTGGTGCTGCTGGTGCGGATGGTTCTCGTGCGCCATGGTGGTCAGCCTCTCGTCCGGTTGCCGCCAGCGTGCTCCGAGGCACCGCCCCCGGGCCACTGTCCTTGCCGTAGCGGCAAAAACGGAGCAAAGAAAAATGGGGTGCGACGGCGGCCCGCGGTCACTCACGATGGCCCGATGGACGACGAGATGGTGGAGCGCTTCCTCGAGGACGGTTTCGTGAAGATCGAGGGCGCCTTTCCGCCGCGCGTCGCCGAACACTGCGCGCGGCTGCTGTGGCGGGAGACGGGGTACGACCGGGAGGACCCGGGCACCTGGAAGGACCCCGTGCACTGGGTGTACGACATGGCGCAGGGCCCCTTCGCGGCCGCCGTCAACACACCCGTACTGCACGAGGCCTTCGATGTGCTGGTGGGTGAGGGCCGCTGGCAGTCGCGCTACTCGCTGGGCAGCTTCCCGCTGCGGTTCCCGCACGAGGAGGAGCCGGACGACGCGGGTTGGCACATCGAGGGCAGCTATCTGCCCGAGGGCGCCGAGCACCCCCACACCAACGTGCACTCGAAGGACCGGGCGCTGCTCATGCTGTTCCTGTTCAGCGAGGTCACCGAGGCCGACGCCCCGACCCGCATCCGGGTCGGCTCACATCTCGACGTACCGCCCGTCCTGGCACCGTACGGCGAGGCCGGCGCCTCCTTCCTGGAGCTCGGCCCCAAGGTCGCGGAGGCCTCGGCGCACCGCCCGCAGGCCCACGCCACGGGCCGCCCCGGCGATGTCTACCTCTGCCACCCGTTCCTGGTCCACGCCGCCCAGCCCCACCACGGCACACGTCCCCGTTTCATGGCGCAGCCGCCGCTGCATACGGCGGTGCCGCTGGAGCTGGACCGGGCCGACGGGGACTATTCGGCGGTGGAGTTCGCGATCCGCCGGGGTCTGTCCCAGGAGGGCTGACAGAGGGCTGACCCCGGCGGATCGCGGGTTCACCGGGTCAGGACAGTGGCGGGTACGCGTTCCGCATCAACTGCTGGAACTGCGCCGAGAACCAGTGCCCGGACAGCGGAGCATTGGGCAGGGCGCCGGACAGGTTGTTGCCGTTGCGCGGGTTGCCGGTGTAGGTCGGGTCGCACATCCGGTCGAAGCCCTTGCCCTCGTCGTTCGGGATTGCCTGGCTGGCACCGTCGGACTCCCCCGGCGGCTTGATCCAGACGTACGCGTCGATCCCGGCCGCCGGGTTGGCCTGCGGGCGCTCGCCGAGGCCGGCGCCGGACTGGTTGCACCAGTTGCCGACGTGGATGCGTCGGTCGTAGCGGCCGCCGTTGACATAGGTGTCGACGTCGGTCGTCGCGCCCGGACCGGCGGGCCGTGCCGAGCCGCCCCAGCCGTTCCTGGATGTGTCGATCAGCATGCCGATGCCGGAGTTGAAGCCGGTCGTGATCAGCTGGTTGCGGAAGGCCTGCGCGTAGGACAGCTCGTCGACGTAGCGGTCCCAGTCGACCCACTTGGACTCGCGGACGGACTTGCCGGCCACGGTGTCGTTGACGGTGAAGTTGTTCTCCTTCAGGGCGCTGTAGTTCGCCGTGTTGGTGATGAAGCCGTGGACGTCGTCGACGGTGGCGCCCTCGGTGGTCGCCGCCTCCTTCATGATGGCCGCGCTGGGTGCGAAGTTGTCGTCCCAGCCGAGCCAGCCGTGGTGGCCGGCGTCGATGTAGTTGTAGACGTTGGGCACGTCACCGAGCTTGTTGAGGGCGTAGCCGACGCCCTTCTGGTAGTTGCCGTTGGCCTTCATCACATCGCACTGCGGGGTGGCCGTGGGACGGCTGCCGGTGTTGGTGACGAGGTTCGGCAGCGAGTCGATCTCGACCGTGGTGACGATCCGCAGCGAGGCGTACTTCGGGTCGGCGAGGATCGCCTTGATCGGGTCGATGTACTGCGTCTTGTACTTGTCGATCTCCGTCGGGCCGAGCTCGCCGTTGGAGGCGAGGGCGGAGCAGTCACGGCCCGGCAGGTTGTAGATGACCAGCTGGACGACCAGCTCGTCGGAGCCCTTCTGCGTCAGGGCCTCGTCGAGGTGGTCGCGCAGGCCCATGCCGCCGTTCACGCCGTTGATGGCCGCGATCCGGTCCAGCCACACACCGGTCGGCTGGCCCGCGATCCGGTTGCCGCCCGGCTCGGCGGCGGCCTTCGCGGACCACTCCGGGTTCACGTACACCTTGGCGCCGGAGTACGGGTTGTCGACCTTGGGGCCGGTCGGTCCGGGATCGGTCGGATCCGTCGGGCCGCCGCCTCCGTCGTCGACGTTGCAGGTGACACCGTCGAGGGTGAAGGTGGCCGGGACGGCGTTGGTGCCGCTGTAGGTGCCCTGGAAGCCGAAGCTGACCGAACCGCCGCTCGCCAACGTGGCGTTGTAGGTCTCGTTGGCGGCGGTGACCGCGGCCCCGCTCTGGCTGATCTTCGCGTTCCAGCCGCTGGTGACCTTCTGGTTGCCGGCGTACGACCACTTCACCGCCCAACTCGACTTGGCGGCGGCGTTGTTGGTGACGGTCACGGCGGCGGTGAAGCCGGTGTCCCACTGGTTCTGCACCTTGTAGTCGACGGTGCAGGGGACGGCGGCCGTGCCGATTCCGCCGGGGTCCGCGGCGAGCGCGGTTCCCGAGGCCCCGGCGACCAGCGTCAGGGCAGCGAGCATGGCTGTTCTGGTACGACTCATGAGTGGGGGTTTCCTTCTCGGTTGCGGGTGTTATCCGTCGAGGGAGCGCAGGTGGTCGCGCAGCCCGATGCCGTACGCCGTGGGCGTACCGTCGTAACCGGAGATCAGGGCCGGACCGGAGGAGCAGTTCCAGGTGTTCCAGGTCCAGCCGAGGTAGGACAGGTCCCGGTCGTCGAACCACTTCATGACCTGGTCGACGAAGGAGTGCGAGCAGGTGTTCTCCCCGATCTCCCCCGCGACCAGCGGCACCTGGGCCGCGACGGGGGCGAGTGTGGAGTTCCAGCAGCTCTCGTTCGCGCAGGTGTTGAAGTTGTAGACGTGCCAGGCGGCGGCGAGATTGCCCGCCGGGTCGGTGGGCCGGTACGTCAGCCACTGGCTCAGGTCGTTCGAGTACGCGAGCCCGCCGAGCAGGATCGGGTTGCCGGCGCCGGTGTCGCGTACGGCGTCGACGAGATCCTGCATACCGGCGACCTCGTACCCGATGCCGGGACAGGTGCCGCCGTCCCGCCAGCACTGCCACGCCTGGGTGGTCGTGGGTGTCGCGCGGTCCGGGTAGGGCTCGTTGAACAGGTCGAAGACGACGGTCGGGTCGTCCTTGAAGGTGCTCGCGACCGACGCCCAGAACGCGGGCGTGTACCGCATGTCGGGCATCGGCTTCTGGCAGACGGCGTGCACATCGGAGCAGCCCGCCGAGTTGCCGGTGTACTGGCCCCAGGACCAGTGGAGTTCGAGCATCGGCGTCATGCCGTGCGCCTCGACCCTCGCCACCAGCTCCCGCACGGCGTCGACGTAGTTCGCTCCGCCGTACTCGGGCTTGATGTTGGACAGGCCCAGCCAGCACTCCTCGTTCAGCGGAATGCGGACCGTGTTGGCGTTCCAGTCGGCGATCGCCTCGATGGCGGCGTCGTCGACGGGCCCGTCCCAGATGCCGTAGCCCTGGACGCACATGAACTCGCCGCCGGAACGATTGACGCCGAGCAGACGGCGGGTGGTGCCGTCGGCGTCCACGAGCTTGTTCCCGGAGACGTGCAGGACCGGCACCGTGCGGTCACCGGGGTCCGTCGGATCGGGCGGATCCGTCGGGTCCGTCGGATCGGGCGGCGACGGTTCGGCGTCGGCATTGCAGGTGGTCGCGGTCACCGTCGCGCTGGTGACGGGGTACGTCACCGTGCACGCGGGCGTGGCTCCCTGCGCCGTGACGACCGGCATCGTCACGGCCGCGACAAGGGCGACCGCTCCGATGACGGCTAAAAGTACTGAACGCGGGGGGTGTCGCATGAGCGACTCCTTGCAGATCAGGCGCGCCGTGACGGACGCGTCGACTGATGGAATCGCTCCCACTGGTGCCATGAAGTTAGCGCCAAGTGACGGTGATGGACAGAGGAGTTACTGACTTTCGCTCAACTGAACTCATCGAATCTTTTCGACTCTTCAAGCACCTTGACCCTTTGCACCCCCGTCCCCACTATGGGAGCGCTCCCACTGGTTCAAGCCTTGACTTCTCCGAGCCGCAAGGAGGAACCAGCACATGCATCCCCCACGCAGACGCAGAGCCGTACGACGGTTGTGGACGGCCGTCCTGGCAGCCCTGACGCTCCCCCTGACGATGGTCGGCACCGGGTCGACTCCCGTCCAGGCGGCGGCAGTTCAGTGCGGTGTCGACTACAAGGCCAATGACTGGGGCTCCGGCTTCACCGCGGAGCTGACTGTCACCAACCGCGGTACGGACGTCATCGACGGCTGGACCCTGACCTACAGCTACGCGGGCAACCAGAAGCTCAGCAACGGCTGGAGCGGCACCTGGTCGCAGTCCGGCCAGGCGATCACCGTGAAGGACGCCGGCTACAACGGCCGGATCGCGGCCGGAGCCGGCGTCACGACCGGCGCGCAGTTCACCTACAGCGGCAGCAACGCCGCCCCCACGAACTTCGCCGTCAACGGCACGAGTTGCACCGGCGCGCACCAACCGCCCATCACCGTGCTGACCAGCCCGGCCGCGGGCGCGGTCTACTCGCAGGGCGACGCCGTCCCGCTCGCGGCCACCGCGGCCGCCGCGGACAACGCCACCATCAGCAAGGTCGAGTTCTACGACGACACCACGCTGCTGGGCACGGACACATCGGCGCCGTACTCGCTCTCGGTCTCAAGCTTGACCGTGGGCAGTCATTCGCTGCTCGCGAAGGCGTACGACAGCCTGGGCGCGTCCGGTGAGTCCACGCCGGTCGGCATCACGGTCGCCTCGGGTCCCGCCGTGGTGGCCACCCCGGCCCAACTCCCGGTCCAACAGGGCAAGTCGGCGACATTCGACGTCAAGCTGTCGACCCGGCCGTCGGCCGATGTCACCGTCAGGACCGCTCGTACGAGCGGCAACTCGGGCCTGTCGGTGACCGGCGGCGCCTCACTCACCTTCACTCCCGCGAACTGGAACACCGCCCAGAAGGTGACCATCACGGCCAACTCCTCCGGCACCGGCGCGGCGACCTTCGAGTCGACGGCGACGGGGCACGCGAAGGCCACGGTCACGGCGACCCAGATCGCGGCGACGAAGGCGTACGACGCCCGCTTCCTGGAGCTGTACGGCAAGATCACCAACCCGGCGAACGGCTACTTCTCGCCCGAGGGCATCCCCTACCACTCGGTCGAGACACTGATCGTCGAGGCACCGGACCACGGACATGAGACCACCTCGGAGGCCTACAGCTACCTTCTCTGGCTGCAGGCCATGTACGGCAAGGTCACGGGCGACTGGTCCAAGTTCAACGGGGCCTGGGAGATCATGGAGAAGTACATGATCCCGACCCACGCGGACCAGCCGACCAACTCCTTCTACAACGCGTCGAAGCCGGCGACCTACGCGCCCGAGCTGGACACCCCGAACGAGTATCCGGCGAAGCTCGACTCGTCGGTCCCGGTCGGCACGGACCCGATCGCGGGTGAACTGAAGTCGGCCTACGGCACGGACGACGTCTACGGCATGCACTGGCTGCAGGACGTCGACAACGTCTACGGATACGGCAACTCACCGGGCAAGTGCGAGGCGGGACCGGCGGACACCGGGCCGTCGTACATCAACACCTTCCAGCGCGGCGCGCAGGAGTCGGTGTGGGAGACGGTGCCGCAGCCCACCTGCGACGCCTTCAAGTACGGTGGCAGGAACGGGTACTTGGACCTGTTCACGGGTGACGCGTCGTACGCCAGGCAGTGGAAGTTCACCAACGCCCCGGACGCGGACGCCCGTGCGGTGCAGGCGGCGTACTGGGCCGACAAGTGGGCCGACGAGCAGGGCAAGGGCGGCGAGATCTCCGCGACCGTGGCCAAGGCCGCGAAGATGGGTGACTACCTGCGCTACGCGATGTACGACAAGTACTTCAAGAAGGTCGGCAACTGTGTGGGCCCCTCGTCCTGCCCGGCGGGCACCGGCAAGGACGCCTCGTTCTACCTGCTGTCCTGGTACTACGCGTGGGGCGGTGCCACCGACACCTCGGCGGGCTGGGCCTGGCGCATCGGCTCCAGCCACGCGCACGGCGGCTACCAGAACCCGATGGCCGCGTACGCGCTCAGCGCGTACGCCGACCTGAAGCCCAAGTCGGCGACGGGGCAGGCGGACTGGGCCAAGTCCCTTGAGCGGCAGGTCGAGTTCTACCGCTGGCTGCAGTCCAGCGAGGGCGCGATCGCGGGCGGGGCGACCAACAGCTGGGCGGGCCGGTACGCGACGCCGCCCACCGGGAAGTCGACCTTCTACGGCATGTACTACGACCAGCAGCCCGTCTATCACGACCCGCCGTCCAACCAGTGGTTCGGCTTCCAGGCGTGGTCGATGGAGCGGGTCGCCGAGTACTACCAGCAGACGGGGAACGCGACCGCGAAGGCCGTCCTGGACAAGTGGGTCGACTGGGCGCTGTCCGAGACGACCGTCAACCCTGACGGCACGTACCGGATCCCGTCCACCCTCCAGTGGTCGGGGCAGCCCGACACCTGGAACCCGTCAAGTCCCGGCGCCAACAACGGACTTCATGTCACCGTCGCCGACTACACCGACGACGTCGGTGTGGCGGCCGCGTACGCCAAGACCCTGACGTACTACGCCGACCGCTCGGGTGACACGGAGGCCGCGAGCACGGCCAAGGCGCTTCTCGACGGCATGTGGGACAACCACCAGGACGCCCTGGGGGTCGCCGTCCCGGAGACCCGGGCCGACTACAACCGCTTCGACGACGCGATCCACGTCCCGAGCGGCTGGACGGGCACCATGCCGAACGGCGACGCGATCAACTCTTCGTCGACCTTCGACTCGATCCGCTCGTTCTACGAGGACGATCCGGCCTGGTCGAAGATCGAGGCGTATCTCGCGGGCGGCGCGGCGCCGTCGTTCACGTATCACCGGTTCTGGGCCCAGGCGGACATCGCGTTGGCCATGGGCTCGTATGCGGAGTTGCTGGAGTAAGCGGCGCGGAGCGTCTTGAGGGGCGTGGGTGGACTGGCGACTGCGGGTTGTGTGTGCCTGGTCGCGCAGTTCCCCACGCCCCTTCGTTTCACCCGGTCATGGGGTGTACACCACCGGACTGGGCGCCGTGGCCATCCCGTTGCCGAGGAAGAAGCTCGGGTGCGGGGGCTGGTTGTACGCGGTGTTCTGCCAGGAGAGGCCCGTGCGGTACATCGTGTCGTGCAGCAGGGTCGTGATCTTCGTGTTCGTCTCGTACGGCGTGGAGTGGATCCGCAGGGCCGTGTTGCCGCTGGTGCGCCAGACGACCTCCTCGCGCCAGTCGCCGAGGATGTCGCCGGAGAGCACGGGCGTGGCCTTGGTGCCGTTGTTGGAGGAGACCCCGGATCCGGTCAGGAGGCGGGTGTCGGACGACGTGCCGTACTTGTCGATGTGGGTGCCGTCGAGGAGTTCGCGGACGGTGTCGCCGTCCCACCAGGACAGGAAGTTCACCGAGGACGGCTCGCGGCCCTTGGCGGCGCCGGCCTCGTCGCGGATCGAGGTGTCGGAGGCGGACCACATCTCGGCGCCGTCGTTCCCGGCGTAGATGTCCCCTGCCACTCCCCGGCCGTTGTCACAGCAGGCGGCCAGCGTCCAGTTGACCGTGCCATTGGCCGGGTTGATGTACAGCTCGGCCGGCTGCGACGTCGACTCGGACACTTTGAAGTACTCCAGGCCCGCGTGCGAGGGATCCAGATCTCCCAGGTGCTGCGCGTCGCCGTGGCCGGTCTTCGTCGTCCAAAGACCGGAGCCGTTGTCGTCGACGGCCATCGCGCCGTAGACGATCTCGTCCCTGCCGTCGCCGTCGACGTCCCCGACGGACAGGCTGTGCGAGCCCTGGCCGTCGAATCCCTTGCCGGTGTTGGTGGAGGCGTTGGTGTCGAAGGTCCAGCGGCGGGTGAAGGCGCCGTCGCGCCAGTCCCAGGCGGCGATGACGGTACGGGTGTAGTAGCCGCGCGCCATGACGAGCGAGGGGCGGGAGCCGTCCAAGTAGGCGGTACCGGCGAGGAACCGGTCGACCCGGTTGCCGTACGAGTCGCCCCAGGACGAGACCGTGCCCCGAGCCGGGACGTAGTCGACCGTGCCCATCGCCCTGCCGGTCCGGCCGTTGAACATGGTCAGGTACTCGGGCCCGGAGAGGACGTAGCCGGACGCGTTCCGGTGGTCGGCCGATGAGCTGCCGATCACCGCGCCCGTACCGTCGACCGTGCCGTCGGCCGTCTTCATGGCGACCTCGGCCTGGCCGTCGCCGTCGTAGTCGTACACCTGGAACTGTGTGTAGTGCGCGCCGGAGCGGATGTTGCGGCCCAGGTCGACGCGCCACAGCCGGGTGCCGTCGAGCTTGATGCCGTCGACGATCGTGTTGCCGGTGTAGCCGGACTGGGAGTTGTCCTTGGCGTTGGTGGGCTGCCACTTGAGGACGAATTCGAGGGCGCCGTCGCCGTCGAGGTCGCCGACCGAGGCGTCGTTGGCCTCGTAGGTGTACGCGACTCCGTCGGGGGTCGTGCCGCCGGCGGGCGGGCTGAGGGGGACGTCCCTGTAGCCCGTGCGGAACTGGACGGCGTGCACGGAGTCGCCCTGCTCGACGCCGTTCACGACGGCGCGGACGGTGTAGTCGGCCTGTTCGGGGGCGCCGGAGTGGAAGTAGTTCGTGGAGCCGGTGATCGGGGTCGAGTTGACCTTCGTGCCGGCCCGGTAGACGTTGAAGGAGACGTCGTTCCGATCGGTGCCCAGCCAGCGCCAGCTGACCAGGTTGCCGCTGGAGGTGTGGACGCTGACCACGCCTCGGTCGAGGGCCTCGACCTGGCGGGCGGTGGCCGCTTCGGCTGTCCCGGCGCCGTTCGGGGTGATGAGTCCGGCGGCGGTCAGGGCGGCGGTGGCGAGGGTCGCGGCGAGGGCGGCCCGGCGTCTACGGTGCTTGCGCGGGTGCTGCACGTGACGTACCTCCTCGGGAGGACGGACGGTTCCGTTCCCTCAGTCGCCGCCGTGCGTGCGGAAGTTGCCGTGTTCGTGGGCCAGTTGGGCCGCCCTCCGGGCGAGCGTCACCCGGGCTTGCGGAACGCCCGCACCGTGAACACCGGGTCGGGCCGGGGCCGGTCCTGGTCCGGAAGTTCCGCCAGGCGGGCGGCGAAGCCGTCGGCGAGCGCGCCACCGGGCGGCAGGGCGACGAACCAGCCCCGGCGCAGGTCGGCGACTGTGCGGCGGGGGCTGCGGCCCTGGCCGTGACCGGTGAAGCGGGCCCCGCCGGCCGGGACCAGGCCGTGGCCGAGCGCGTACGACTCGACGAGGTCCGCCGCGTCGCGGGCCGGGCGGTGCGGGCGGGAGGCCATCACGGCGTCGATGTCACTGCCGACGTTGTGGGCGGCGGCCTTGTCGACCGTGGTGATGTACACCCCGCCGGGCCGCAGGACTCGGGCGCACTCGCCGACGATGGTCCGGACGTCCTGGGCGCTCCCCGCGAGGTGCAGCAGCCACACGCTGCTGACGGCGTCGAACCGTCCGGCCGGGAACGGTAATCGGCGGCTGTCGGCGAGCACCACGGCGCCCGGCAGCCGGGCGGCCGCGTGCCGGGCCATCGCGGGCGCGAGATCGACACCGGTCACGGACAGACCGTCCCGGCCTGCGGCGAGCCGCCGCGTGACGATTCCGGTGCCGCAGGCGACGTCGAGCAGGCGCCGCGTCCCGTCCGGCAGCAGGCCCAGCACGGCCTCGGCCGCGGCGGCGGCTCGTGGCTCGCCGCCGCGTGAGACGTCGTACCGCTCGGCTTCCTTGTCGTAGTCCAGCACGCCCGTCACTGTGCCCCGTGGCCCGGGGCGAGTTCCTCGATCCGCCGGGCGAGGTCGAAGTCCCGCTCGGTCACGCCGCCCACGGTGTGTGTGTTCACGGTGAGGGAGACGGTGTTGTAGCCCAGGGTGAGGTCGGAATGGTGGTCGAGCTCCTCCTGGACCTGGGCGATGTGCACGACCATCGCCGTGGCCGCGAAGTGCGAGGGGAGCCGGTAGGAACGGGCGATCCGGTCACCGTCCGGCGACCAGCCCGGCAGCTCCGCGAGCCGGTCCTCGATCTCCTTCTGCGACAGCGGTTCCAGGGGCATGGCCTCGCTCCTTCCTGCGTCGGAGGGTACGTCTTCAGCCTGCCACAGGGCGGGCGCGACGGCCCTGGTCAGACCCATGCCCCGTGGTCGGCGGCGCACACTTTCGGCGGCCGGGTCGGCGGCGAGTACGGGGATCCGCTGCCACGATCGCCACCCGGGCCCCCTCTGGCGCCGTAGCCCTTGTAGCCGGGGACGAGCCCCGCCCCGGAGCCTGCCTTCAGGCGAGTGACTCCGTGGCGCTCGGCCACGGAGCCGCCGCGAAAACCTGTTGGCGGACCACGGCGGCCCCTGCTACTTTCCCGGAGGCCGTGCGAGAGAACGAGGAGGTGGTACCCGTGAACGCAGTATCGACATGGGTGCTCCCCTCCGGGGTCGCGGTCGGGCGATAGGTCGTCCGGGAGCGCCGTTCAAGCGCACTCCCGAAAGGCACGACCATGCGATTCACTTCCGAACAACGCCTCGACGACGGCGTCCTCGATCGCGAATTCACTCTCGGTGAGATCCCCGGCACCCTGTGGACGCCCGGATCCGCCGCACCGGCCCCGCTGATCCTGATGGCCCACAACAACGGCCTGCCCAGGAGGGAGTCCCGGCTGGTGGCCCGGGCCCGGCACTGCGCGGCGTACGGCTACGCGGTGGCCTCCATCGACGCCTCCGGGTGCGGTGACCGGCCCCGTTCCGCCGCCGACGAGCAGGCCCGCGCCGACCTCCGCCGGGCGACGCAGGCCGGCGAGCCGGTCGATGAGATCTTCGAGTCCTTCATCGGCCCGCTGGTCGAAAAGGCGGTCCCGGAGTGGCGGACCACCCTGGACGCCCTCCTTGAGCTGCCGGAGATCGGCGGCCCGGTCGGGTACTCGGGGTGGACCGCCCTCGGCATTCGGCTGGCGGCGGCCGAGCCGCGCATCGCGGCCGCCGGCTTCTTCGCCGGGGGGTACGTGCCCCGCGCCCAGCGCGAGGAGGCCCGGCAGATCACCGTTCCGCTGCTGTTCCTGCTGCAGTGGGACGACGAGGGGAACCCCCGGCAGCGGGCCCTGGATCTGTTCGACGCCTTCGGCACCAAGGAGAAGACGCTGCACGCCAATCTGGGCGGGCACACCGGCACCCCGTGGTTCGAGCTGGAGGACGGGTGCCGGTTCTTGGACCGGCACCTGAAGTGAGGCCGGGCCGCCAGGCCGGCATCAGCCGGTAGGCGGAGTCGGCCAGGACGCCGCTCATCGAGGACAGGCCCCGGCCCTCCTCCATGACGGCGGCCGGCAGATGCACAACCGCCCCGATCGCGGCGGTACCGGCCATCGGCGGTACCGGCCGGTCGGGGCGGCGCCTCTCCGGATTGACGTCGGTAAGGTCCTCCCGCGACTGCCACCGCTCGTTCATTCCCCCGCTCCTCGATTACGGTCGTACTCATGACCACTGTCCCGTCCGCCGCAGCCCAGCCGCCCATCGCCCCCTCCGGCCAGGGCGTCGGTCCGCTGCTGCGGGCCTGGCGTGAGCAACGGCGGGTCAGTCAGCTGGAGTTGGCGCTGCGGGCGGACTCCTCGGCCCGGCACATCAGCTTCATCGAGACGGGCCGTTCACGGCCGAGCGAGGAGATGGTGCTGCGGCTGGCCGAGCATCTGGAGGTGCCCGTGCGCGAGCGCAACGCGCTGCTGCTGGCCGCCGGCTACGCCCCGCACTACCCGGAGACCCCGCTGGACGACCCGGCACTGGACGCGCTCCGCGCGGGCATGGAACAGCTGATCCAGGGCTACGAGCCCTACCCGGCCCTCGTCGTGGACGCGATGTACAACGTCCACGCGGCCAACCGCGGCATCCTCATGCTCCTCGACGGCATCCCCGAGCACCTCCTCCAGCCCCCGCTGAACGCGATGCGTCTGACCCTGCACCCGGAGGGCCTCGCGCCCCGCATCCGCAACCTGCGCGAGTGGCGCGGCCATCTCCTCGCGCAGATGCAGCGGCAGATCGCCCTGCACCGATCCGAGCCGCTGCGCGCGCTGTACGAGGAGGTCGCCGCCTATCCGGTGCCGCAGGAGGCCCCCGGCGTCGAACCGGCCGAGCCCGTCCCGTACTTCGCGCTGCCGATGCAGATCGAGCACGAGGGCCGCGTCCTGTCCTTCATCTCCTCCATCTCCACCTTCAACACGCCCATGGACGTGACCGTCGCCGAGCTGGCCATCGAGACACTGCTCCCGGCCGACCCGGCGACGGTCAAGTACCTTCAGTCGCTGCTTCCCTGACGAACTTTCAGGGCGATGTACTGGAGGGCGGCGAACCCGGCGACGGTGAGCGCTTGCAGCACGGTCCACACCGAGCCCGCCGTGGTCGGCGACAGCCACAGCGCGAGCGCGACGATGCTGAGCACGGCCCAGGCGAGGTTGGCCTCGATCACGGCACGCACCGGGAACTCGGCCGGGCGGGCACGGGAGGCGAGCAGCGCGACGGCACCGGCGTACACCGCGAGGAATCCGCCGAGGGCGAGCAGCAGCGTGGAGTCGACGCCGAGGAGGCGGCCGAGCGGGCCGGACGCCACGAGATAGGCGAGCCCGTTCGCCCCGGTCACCACCGCGTCCAGGGCCAGGAATCGGCGCAGCACGGTCTGCGGGTCGGAGGTCCGGGCGAGCGCGGCGAGCGAGATGGCGGACATGGTGAATCACCCTCCGTCGAGGTCGAGTTGAGAAATGTGAGGCGGCCGGACCCCGGACCGGAGTGCGCCGGCCCGGAATCCGGTACCTCAACGCTCTCGCGGACAAGCGGGCCGGTCGATTACCTGCGGGGTAATGGGCACAGTCCGGCCACCCCATGGCACCCCCGAACATGGCACACTGCACCCCGTACTTTCGGCGCGTAGGGGAGGCGTGGCGTGAGTGAGCGGCGACCCGCGCCCACCGTCGGCCAGGTGGTACTCGGCAAACGCTTGCAGGAGCTACGGGAGACGGCCGGCCTGGGCCGTGACGAGGCCGCGCGGGTGCTGCGCGTCGCCGCGGCGACGGTACGACGGATGGAGACGGCCGAGGTCGCGCTGAAGATCCCGTACGTACAGGTGCTGCTGGAGACGTACGGCGTACCGGAGGAGGAGGCGGCCGGGTTCGTCTCGCTGGCCGAGGAGGCCAATCAGCCGGGCTGGTGGCAGCGGTTCCACGACGTGCTGCCGGACTGGTTCAGCCTGTATGTGAGCCTGGAGGGCGCCGCCCGGATCGTCCGCTCCTACGAGCCGCACTTCGTGCCCGGTCTGCTCCAGACCGAGGAGTACGCCCGTGCCGTCATGCGGGCCGGGACGATCGGGCAGACCGGCCCGGAGACGATCGAGCGGCATGTGTCCCTGCGTATGGAGCGGCAGCGGCTGCTGGAGCGCCCGGACCCGCCCCATCTGTGGGTGATCATGGACGAGACGGTGTTGCGGCGCCCGGTGAGCGGCGGCGGCCGGGTGATGCGCGACCAGGTGGACAGGCTGCTGGAGTTCGCCGAGCGCGACCGCGTCACGCTCCAGATCGCCGAGTTCGCCTCCGGCCCGCACCCGGGGACGTACGCGCCCTTCACCCTGTTCCGTTTCGCCGAGCCGGAACTGCCCGACATGGTCTACACCGAGTACCTCAGCGGCGCCCTGTACCTCGACTCCCGCACGGAGGTCGCCGCGCATCTGGAGGTCCTGGACCACATGTCGACGGCCGCGGCGTCGGCCGAGCGCACGAAGAAGATCCTGCGGGAGTACCGCGAGGACTGCTGAGGCAGCGGACTGCCGAGGCAGCGGACCGTCCAGGCAATCGACCCCGAGGAGAAGACCCCGCATGACCGGATCCGAGTCCGTGCCCGCCCGCGTCGACACCAGCCGCCCGCATCCGGCGCGGGTCTACGACTGGTGGCTGGGCGGCAAGGACAACTACCCGGTGGACGAGGAGCTGGCCCGCAGGATCCTCGCCGTGGACGGCACGGTGCTGCGCGGCGCGCGCGCCAACCGCCGCTTCATGCACCGTGCCGTACGCACGGTCGCCGAGGCCGGGATACGCCAGTTCCTGGACATCGGCACGGGCATCCCCACCGAGCCCAATCTGCACCAGGTCGCGCAGGGCGTCGCCCCGGAGGCCAAGGTCGTGTACGCGGACAACGACCCGATCGTGCTGCGGCACGCGGAGGCCCTGCTGCACGGTTCCGCCGAGGGCGGCACGGACTATGTGCACGCCGACGTCCGGGACGTCGACACGCTGCTGGGCCGGGCCGGCGAGTCCCTGGACTTCGGCCGACCGGTCGCGCTGTCGCTGGTCGCGCTCACCCACTATCTGGGCGACGACCCCGACGGCGACGACGTGTACGGCCTGCTGGAGAGGTACGTCGCCGCGCTCGCCCCGGGCAGCTATCTGATCCTGTCCCAGGTCACCCCGGACCTCAGCCCGGACGCCATCGAGAAGGCGGCGAACCACTTCCGGCGCGGCGGCACCCCGTTCCACCCCCGGTCGCTGGCCGGTTTCTCCCGTTTCTTCGACGGTCTGGAGCTGCTCGGCCCCGGCATCATCCCGGTCTACGGCTGGCGCCCGGAGCCGGCCGACGTGGCGGCCCAGGCCGAGGGCATCGTGCCCGTGTACGCGGGGGTCGCCCGCAAGCCCTGACCCGCACCGTCGCCGTGCGGCGGTGACCCGTACGGGCGCCGTGAACGGGTGCGCTCCCGCGCCCCGCCCTAGGTTCGTGATCAGGGCAAGCAAGGGAGCGCCTGTGACCGACACCCGGATACCGCCCACCGCGCCCGCCGAGCCGGGCGCGGCGCTGCTGAAGGCCGGCAGGTTCTTCCGGCCCGGCACGCCCGCGCCCGATCTGCACAGCGTCGCGCTGACCGGCGGGCGCGCGGCGGACGCGTTCCACCGGGACCGGAGGGGCCACGACAAGGTCGTGAACACGCGGGGCGCCGCTTTCTCCCGGTACACCCACTCCCCCACCCGGGTCCGCCATCCGTACGTCCGCGGGGCGCTCCTCCAGATGTACCGGGAGGCGAAGGAACGCCTCAAGGACCCGGTCCTGGCCTGGGCGGACGTGCAGAGCGACCCCGAGCGCCGCCGCCGCTACCAGCGGGCGCGCGGCAAGGGCGGCCTGGTGCGGGCGAGTTGGGACGAGGCGATCGAGCTGGTCGCCGCCGCGTATGTGCACACCATCAGGGCGTACGGCCCCGACCGCATCGCCGGTTTCTCCCCCGTGCCCGCGATGTCGATCGTGTCGCACGCGGCCGGCGCCCGCTTCCACTCCCTCATCGGCGCCCCGATGCTGTCCTTCCACGACTGGTACGCCGACCTGCCCGTCGCCTCCCCGCAGGTCTTCGGCGACCAGAGCGACGTGCCGGAGTCCGGCGACTGGTGGGACGCGGCGTATCTGATGATGTGGGGCTCGAACGTCCCGGCGGCCCGCGCGCCCGACGCGCACTGGATGGCGGAGGCCCGCTACCGGGGCCAGAAGGTCGTGGTCGTCGCCCCCGACCAGGCCGACAGCGCCAGGTTCGCCGACGAGTGGCTGCACCCGCACCCCGGCACGGAGGGCGCGCTGGCCCTGGCCATGGGGCATGTCGTCCTCAAGGAGTTCTTCGTCGACCGCGAGACACCGTTCTTCGCCGACTACGTACGGCAGTTCACCGACCTGCCCTTCCTGGTCACCCTGGAGAAGCGGGGCGGCAGCCACGTCCCGGGGAAGTTCCTGCGCGCCTCGGACCTGGGGCAGCGGGGCGAGGGCGCCCAGTGGAAGACGGTCGTGCTGGACGAGGTGTCGGGCCGAGCGCTCGCCCCGAACGGTTCCCTCGGCTTTCGCTGGACCGAGTCGGGCAAGGGACGGTGGAATCTCGAACTGGGCGACATACGACCGACGTTGAGCCTGTACGGCAGTGCGGTCTCGGCCGGCGTGGAGGTGCTCCTGCCCCGCTTCGACACCGAGGGCGGGCCGCATGGACAGGGGCGCGGGGACGTCGTACGGCGTGGTGTCCCGGCGACGAAACTCGGGGGTGCGAACGGTCCGCTGGTGACGACGGTCTTCGACCTGCTGCTCGCGCAGTACGGGGTCGGCCGGCGCGGACTGCCGGGCCGCTGGCCCACGTCGTATGACGACGCCGAGGCGCCCGGCACGCCCGCCTGGCAGGAGGCGCAGACCTCCGTCCCGGCGGCCAAGTGCGTGCGGATCGCGCGGGAGTTCGCGCGGACGGCTGAGCGGTCGAAGGGCCGCTGCATGATCCTGACGGGCGCGGGCACCAACCACTGGTTCCACTCCGAGACGATCCACCGCGCCTTCCTCGCCCTGCTCCAGCTCACCGGCTGCCAGGGCCGCAACGGCGGCGGCTGGGCGCACTACGGGGGCCAGGAGAAGTGCCGTCCGGTGACCGGCTGGGCGACGCTCGCGGCCGCGTCGGACTGGTCGCGGCCGCCGCGCCGGATGATCGGCACCGCGTACTGGTTCCTCAACACCGACCAGTGGCGCTACGACCGGTTCGGCGCCGACCTGCTGGCCTCGCCGCTCGGTACGGGGCGGTTCCGGGGGATGACGGGCGCGGACTGTCTGGCGCTGTCGGCGCGCGTGGGCTGGATGCCGTCGTATCCGACCTTCGACCGCAATCCGTTGGAGCTGGGCGAGGTGTTCGGCGATCCGGTGTCGCGGGTGGTGGCCGAACTGCGCGCGGGCACACTGAAGTTTGCCTGCGAGGATCCGGACGCGCCGGAGAACTGGCCGCGGATACTGACGCTGTGGCGGGCCGGCCTGCCGGGCTCGTCGGCGAAGGACGCCGAGTGCTTCACCCGGCACCTGCTCGGCACGCACTCGTCCCTGCGGGCCGAGGAGGCTGCGCCGGACGTACGGCCGCGTGCGGTGACCTGGCACGACGAGGCACCCGAGGGCAAGCTCGATCTGCTGCTGTCGCTGGACTTCCGGCAGACGTCGTCGACGCTGCTGTCGGATGTCGTCCTGCCCGCCGCGACCTGGTACGAGAAGCACGATCTGGCCGGCACGGACATGCACCCCTCCGTCCACTCCTGCACCCCGGCCGTGGACCCGCCGTGGCAGGCGCGCACCGACTTCGACACGTTCAAGGCGCTGGCCGAGCGGCTGAGCGAACTGGCCGTCGACCATCTCGGCGTACGCAGGGACCTGGTGGCGACCCCGCTCCAGCACGACACCCCGGGCGAGATCGCCCAGCCCGGCGGGGTCGCGCTGGACTGGCGGCGCGGGGAGTGCGATCCGGTGCCCGGCAGGACCCTGCCGAACCTGACCGTCGTGGAGCGGGACTACCCGGCGATCGGCGCCAGGTTCGCCGCGCTCGGTCCGCTGGTGGAGCAGCTCGGGCTGCCCGCCAAGGGCATCACGCTCAGGCCGGACGAGGAGGTCGAGGACCTCCGGCACCTGAACGGCACGACGGGCGACGGCCGCCCGCTGCTGGACACGGCCGTGAAGGCGGCGAACACCATCCTCGCCCTCTCCGGCGCCACCAACGGCCGCCTCGCCACCCAGGGCTTCCGCGCGCTGGAGGCCCGCACGGGGCAGAAGACGGCGCACCTGGCCGCCGAGCACGAGGGCAAGCGGATCACCTACGCGGACACGCAGGCCGCGCCCGTGCCGATGATCACCTCGCCGGAGTGGTCGGGCAGCGAGTCCGGCGGGCGGCGCCACACCGCCTTCACCCTCAGCACCGAGCACCTCAAACCCTGGCACACCCTCACCGGCCGCCAGCACTTCTTCCTCGACCACGACTGGATCCAGGAACTGGGCGAGGCGCTCCCGGTCTACCGGCCGCCGCTGGACATGAACAAACTGCTCGGCGAACCGCGCCTCGGCCCGGACGGCCGACGGGAGGTGACGGTCCGCTATCTCACCCCGCACCACAAGTGGTCCATCCCCTCCGAGTACCAGGACAACCTGTTCATGCTGGCCCTCTCCCGAGGCGGCCGGAACATCTGGATGTCCCCGCAGGACGCGGACGCGATCGGCGTCGTGGACAACGACTGGGTCGAGACGGTCAACCGCGACGGCGTGGTCGTCGCACAGGCGGTCGTCTCGCACCGGATACCGCACGGCACCATCTACACGCACCACGCGCGGGAACGCACCGTCGCCGTACCGAAGTTCCACAACTCGCTGACCCGGCTGATCCTCAAGCCGTCCCATCTCGTCGGCGGCTACGCCCAGCTCTCCTGGGCGTTCAACTACCTGGGCCCGACGGGCAACCAGCGTGACGAGGTGACGGTGATCCGCCGCCGCAGCCAGGAGGTCGAGTACTGATGCGTCCGATGGCCCAGATCGCCATGGTGATGAACCTCGACAAGTGCATCGGCTGCCACACCTGCTCGGTCACCTGCAAGCAGGCGTGGACCGACCGGCCTGGCATGGAGCACGTCTGGTTCAACAACGTCGAGACCCGCCCCGGGCCGGGCTCCCCACGCCGCTACGAGGACCAGGAACGCCGGCGCGGCGGCTGGGAGCTGAACCGGCGGGGCGCGCTGAAGCTGCAGGCGGGCGGTCGTTTCCACCCGCTGGTCGAGCGGGCGCGTACGCAGGCCTCGGACAAGGTGCGGTTCGAGTTCGAGCAGAGCTTCATGTTCTATCTGCCGCGCATCTGCGAGCACTGCCTCAACCCGTCCTGCGTGGCGTCGTGTCCGTCGGGTGCGATGTACAAGCGGGCGGAGGACGGCATCGTCCTCGTCGACCAGGACCGGTGCCGGGGCCGGGGGATGTGCGTGCCGGGATGCCCGTACAAGAAGGTGTACTTCAACCACGCCACCGGCAAGGCCGAGAAGTGCACGATGTGCCATCCGCGCGTCGAGGCCGGCCTGCCGACGGTCTGCTCGGAGACATGCGTGGGCCGGCTGCGCTATCTCGGGGTGGTGCTGTACGACGCCGACAGGGTGACGGCCGCCGCCTCCGTCCCGCGTGAACGGGACCTGTACGAGGCGCAGTTGGGCATCTTCCTCGACCCCGAGGACCGCGGGGTGCGGCAGGCGTGCGAGCGGGCGGGGATCCCTTACGACTGGCTGGAGGCGGCCCGCCGCTCCCCGGTGCACGCGCTGATCAGTAAGTACCGGGTCGCCCTCCCGCTGCACCCGGAGTACCGGACGATGCCGATGGTCTGGTACATCCCGCCGCTCTCCCCGGTGGTGGACGTGCTGACGGAGACCGGGCACGACGGCGAGGACGCGGGAAACCTGTTCGGCGCGATCGACAGCCTGCGCATACCGCTGGAGTACCTGGCGGAGATGTTCACGGCCGGGGCGATCGGCCCGGTCCGCTCCTCGCTGGAGAAGCTCGCCGCGATGCGCTCCCACATGCGGGCGATCAACCTCGGGGACGAGCCGGACCCCTCGGTGCCGGCCGCCGTCGGTATGCGGGCCGAGGAGATCGAGGAGATGTACCGGCTGCTGGCGATCGCCACGCACGAGGACCGGTACGTCATTCCGACGGCGGCCGCCGCCGACGCCAGGCGTCTGGAGGAGTCGGCGCTCCCGCAGGGGTGCAGCCTCGACTACGACGGCGGGCCCGGGATGGGCGCGGAGGGACCCCTCGGCCAGGACTCGGGCCGCAAACTGCTGCCGCTGGTGACGGTGGAGAACTTCCACGCCCTGCGCGGACGGCGGACCGCAGCTGACACAGCCGACGCCGAGGAGGTCTGATGCCGTCCTTCGAGGTGCTGTACCAGGCGGCCGCGCTCTGCCTGACCTACCCCGACGACGACTTCCGCGCCCGTCTGCCCCTGCTGCGCGAAGCCGCCCCGCAACTTCGGGAGTTCACCGACCACGCGGCGCTCACGCCCCCCCGGGGAACTGGCCGCGCACTATGTCGAGGTCTTCGACCTCGACAACCGTCACAGCCTGTATCTGACCTGGTGGCGCGACGGGGACACCCGGCGGCGCGACATGTCGATGCTCCGCTTCAGGGACCTCTACCGCGCCCACGGTCTGGAGTTCTCCGGCGAGGAGCTGCCCGACTTCCTCCCCGCGGTACTGGAGTTCGCGGCCCGTACCGGCGACACCGATCTCCTGCTGGACCACCGGGACTGCCTGGAGCAGCTGCGCTCCAGGCTCACCGACTTCGGCACCCCGTACGCTTCCGTCCTGGACGCCGTGTGCGCCACACTGCCGACCGCACACCCGGGAACGCGCCCGTGACCCACTGGGCGGCGGGCGTCAGGCGGCGCCGCCCTTCTGGTCCTTCTCGTCGTCGACGATCTCCGCGTCCACCACACCGTCGTCGTCCTGCGGTGCCGTCTGCTCCGTGCCCGTGCCCGTGCCCGCATCCGCGTCTGCCGGCGCCTGCTGGGACTGGGCGTACATCGCCTGGCCCATCTTCTGGCTCACCGTGGCGAGTTTCTCGATGCCGGTGCGCAGGGCGTTCGTCTCGGCGTTCTGCTCCAGCTGCTGCTTGAGGTCCGTGATCGCCGACTCGACCTCGGCCCTGGTGTCCGCCGGGACCTTGTCCTCGTTGTCGCGGACGAACTTCTCGGTCTGGTAGACGAGCTGCTCGGCCTGGTTGCGGGTCTCCGCCGCCTCGCGCCGCTTGTGGTCCTCCTCGGCGTACTGCTCGGCCTCTCGCATCATGCGGTCGATGTCGTCCTTCGGCAGGGCCGAGCCGCCCGTCACCGTCATCTTCTGCTCGCGGCCGGTCGCCAGGTCCTTCGCGGAGACGTGCATGATCCCGTTGGCGTCGATGTCGAAGGCGACCTCGATCTGCGGGACGCCGCGCGGCGCCGGGGGCAGACCGGTCAGGTCGAAGACACCCAGCTTCTTGTTGTACGCCGCGATCTCGCGTTCGCCCTGGTAGACCTGGATGCCGACGGAGGGCTGGTTGTCGGCGGCCGTGGTGAAGATCTCCGAACGCCGGGTGGGGATCGTCGTGTTGCGTTCGATGAGCTTCGTCATGATGCCGCCCTTGGTCTCGATGCCGAGGGACAGCGGGGTGACGTCGAGCAGCAGGACGTCCTTGACGTCGCCGCGGATCACGCCGGCCTGGAGGGCCGCGCCGACGGCCACGACCTCGTCGGGGTTGACGCCCTTGTGGGGGTCCTTGCCGGTCAGTTCCTTCACCAGCTCGGTGACGGCGGGCATCCGTGTGGAGCCGCCGACGAGGATGACGTGGTCGACCGCGGAGAGCTTGATGCCGGCGTCCTTGACCGCCTGGTGGAAGGGGGTCTTGCAGCGGTCGAGGAGGTCGGCGGTGAGCTCCTGGAACTGGGCCCGGGTCAGCTTCTCGTCCAGGTGGAGGGGGCCCTCGGCGGAGGCGGTGATGTAGGGCAGGTTGATCGTCGTCTCGGAGGAGCTGGACAGCTCGATCTTGGCCTTCTCGGCGCCCTCGCGCAGCCTTTGCAAGGCCATCTTGTCGTTGCCGAGGTCGATGCCGTACTGCCCCTTGAACTTCTTCACCAGGTACTCGACGATCCGCTGGTCCCAGTCGTCGCCGCCCAGATGCGTGTCGCCGTTGGTGGCCTTGACCTCGATGACGCCGTCGCCGATCTCCAGCAGGGAGACGTCGAAGGTGCCGCCGCCGAGGTCGAAGACCAGCACCGTCTGCTCGTCGCCCCGGTCCAGTCCGTAGGCGAGGGCGGCGGCCGTGGGCTCGTTGATGATCCTGAGCACCTTCAGGCCCGCGATCTCGCCGGCCTCCTTGGTGGCCTGCCGCTGGGTGTCGTCGAAATAGGCGGGGACGGTGATCACCGCGTCGGTGACATCCTCGCCGAGATAGGACTCGGCGTCCCGCTTGAGCTTCTGCAGGACCCGGGCGGACAGCTCCTGGGCCCGATAGCGGGTGCCGTCGATGTCCCCCTGGTCGGGAAAACGCCAGCCGGCGTCGCCCATGTAGCGCTTCACGGAGCGGGCGGTGCGGTCCACGTTCGTCACCGCCTGCCGTTTGGCCACCTCCCCCACGAGCACCTCGCCGTTCTTGGCGAAGGCCACGACCGACGGTGTGGTCCTGGCCCCCTCCGCGTTGGCGACGACAGTGGGTTCGCCGCCCTCCAGGACGGCGACCACCGAGTTCGTGGTCCCGAGATCGATCCCGACCGCGCGTGCCATCGTTGTCCCCTTCCGCCAGGGCACCTCTGGAACTCCAGCACAAAACTTGAGCGAGTTCTTGTCAATGGGACGAGTGACCTGGGAAGCGGGTGCCAAACGGCGGCTGAGCGGGCGCTCAGCCCCGGAGGGCCAGGGCGCGGCGGGTGCGGAACGCCTCCCGCAATACCGTCGCACGAGCGAGCCGCCGGTGCACGGGGAGCGGGCACGGCGACGCCCCTGAAGGGGCGCGGGGAACCGCGCGACCAGCCACGACGCCCCGCACCCCCGCGCGGCGCTAGGCCGTGTCCGCAAAGTCCCGCCTGCCCCGCGACGCCTGGCACGCGCTCTCGCCGCACCGGGCGCAAGCCCAAGTACGCCCAGTACGAGGGCTTCCGCCCGGCACGCCGAGAGCACGCACCAGACGCCGCGGGGCCCGCCCTCCGGGCGGACGACGGGACTTTGCGGACACGGCCTAGGCCAGCTTGGCGGAGAGCGTGATGTTCGTACCCGTCAGGGCCTGGCTCACCGGGCAGTTCTTCTTGGCATCCTCCGCCGCGGCGACGAACGCCTCGTTGTCGATGCCCGGCACCGTCCCCTCGACGGTGAGGTGGATGCCGGTGATCCCCTCACCCGGCTGGAAGCTCACGTCGGCGGAGGTGACGAGCTTGGTGGGCGGGGTGCCGGCGCCGGCGAGCGCGTGCGACAGCGCCATGGAGAAGCAGCTGGAGTGCGCGGCGGCGATCAGCTCCTCCGGGCTGGTCCTGCCGTTCGCGTCCTGGGAGCGCGAGGCCCACGTGACCGGCTGTGCGGCGATGGCACCGGAAGAGTCGAAGTTGACGACTCCGTTGCCCTCGAGCAGGTTGCCTTCCCAGACGGTGTGTGCGGAGCGCGTGGTAGCCACGGTTCTTCCTTTCGCGTGGGGGCCCGTTTGCTGGGGTCCGTGCCCCCATCCGATCACACTCCGGCTCACTGCACCCGGAAGACCGGCCCACGCGGGGTGAACGGCAGGCGACGGCCCGGGGGAATCAGGTACGCGTGCTCGCGCCGCACCCGCAGCACATCGCACCAGCCGTCCGTGATGACGAGGACGGGCGCGCCCGGCGGGAAGTCGTCGGCGCGCTGCAGCAGGTCGATCCCCGGCTGCAGGACCGTACCGCCACGGCCGCGCACCCGCACCCGCCCCGCGATGTCCGTCACCGGCACATACCCGGCGTCGTACGGTCCCGCGTCGCAGAACACGACCCGCGCGGCCGGTACGTCCCGCGCCTCGGCGTACGAGGCGATCGCACCGAGCGCCTTGCCGAGCAGGCCGGCGCCCATGGAGCCGGAGGTGTCCAGGACCACGCCGAAGGTGCAGCGGGCGATCTCCTCGGGCGGGAAGTAGCGGCCTGCGCGCGGGATACCGGGGGTCGACGCCTGGCGGCGCGCGGGGCGCGCATACGTCCGCACGGGCTCCGGACGCGGCACGAACTCGTCGAACCAGCGGGCCAGTCGGGCGTCCCAGGGCAGCGGCGGATGGCTGAGCGCGCGGATCTCCTGGACCAGGCCGCCGGGCAGGAAGCCGCGCTCCTGCTGCTGGTGCAGGTCGAGGCCCTGGCTCAGGCCCCGGCGGTAGAACTCGTCGAGGTCGACAGGGTCGCCGGGCGGTCCGAGCGGGGCGCCGAGTACGTCACCGACGCCCTTGCCGCGCAGGGTGGCCAGCCGGCGCATCCGGCGCAGGTCGCCGGTGATCCGGTCGTAGACCTCCTCGGCGGACAGGCCGGTGAACTGGGCGTCGTACAGCAGCCCTTGGGGCATCTGGCCGACCTGCATCTCGCGCAGCCAGCCGTTGATGACGTAGTCGCAGGCGACGTTGAACAGATAGGGGTCGCGGGTGCCGCAGCGGTCGCCGTGGCGCAGAGCGGCGTGCAGCATCTCGTGGCCGAGGATGAACCGCCACTCCTCGGGCTCGAACTGGCGCAGCGGGTTGATGTAGATCTCGCCGGCCTCGGCGTTGACGGCGGCGACGGCGATGCCGTGCGCGCGGGCGAGTTCGGCGTCGGCGACCAGCTTGATGCCGGCCGCGATGCCGCCGAGCAGCGGGTAGGAGGTGATGAACCACTCCAGCGCCCACTGCCAGGGCCGCTTCTTGACCGGCTCGCCGAGCATGGAGTCGCGTCGGCCGCCCGCCATGTCCATCGCGGTGGACACGGTCCGGGTCAGCGCGGTCGCGAAGGCCAGCTGATGGTCGGGGGGCGATCCGAACCAGCCCATCCACTCCACGAGGAGCTGGTCGGGCTCCGGGCCCGCCGTGCCGCAGCGCTCGTACCCGGCCGGAACGCCGTCGCGCCGCCAGCGCTCGGCGAGCTGTTCCTCGTCGCCGTCCGGATAGGTCAGCGGCAGGTGGTCAGGTGCCTTCCCGACCGGGAAGGTGAGCAGGAAGCGGTTGACGACGACACAGCGGGCGGCGAGGTCGGCGCGGTCGGGCTGCACGGGCGTGCCCTTCCTGGAAGGGACGTGGCCGAAGCCGAGGTGCAGCACGGCGTGCGCGATGACCCAGGCCCAGGTGGCGGGTTCGGCGAGTCGCTCCGGGTGCACATGCAGGACGCCGTCGGAGTCGACGCGGACGAGGCCGTCGCGGGGCGCCTGTTCGCACTTGTCGTGGCGGCAGACGGTGAACTCGACGCCGGCGAGCGCGGGGTTTGCCCGCACCAGCCGCAGCCCCTCGGCGAAGGCCTCTGCCGCCGGGTCCCGCTTCTTCTTCCCTTTCCCCTTCCCCTTGTCGTGGGTCCGGCTCATCGCCGCGCCTCCACCAGTCGGGGCATGTCCCGCGCGGCCTCCACCAGGAACCAGGACGGCAGCACCGGGTTGCCGTCCGCGTCGGAGGCGATGACGCTCTGGGCGACCTCGACGGAGATCTCCGCGAGCTGCACCAGCAGCGACTTGGCGCGGTACGCGGTCTGGCGCCCGTTCGCCGACATGTGCTCCTTGCTCGCCGGCAGCTCCTTGATCAGACGGCCGCGGAAGGACTCGGCGAGGTAGTACAGCAGGTCGCGGTCCTCCATGCGGTGCGGCCAGCGGGCGTCGCCCTTGACGATGGCCTCGATGCCGTACTGGCTGCGCACGATCTTGACGTAGCCGCAGAACGCGGTGGCGTGCGTCGGCGTCAGCGTGCCGTGCGCCAGGACCTTCAGCGTCTCCTCGTCGAGGTCGCGGCCGAAGGAGTGCAGCGCGTCGGAGAGCATGTGCCAGGAGCGGGGGGTGGAGAACGGCTCCTCGGTCTTCGGCGGCTTGGACCACAGGTGGTCGGGCCGGTCGGTGAGATGGTCGAGGATCCACGGGTGGATGCCGTTGTTCGCGGCCCAGGTCAGCCAGTCCTTGGCGGAGGCCTCCAGGTGGACGTGGGTGAGGCGGTTGACGAGGGCGGAGGCGATGGGCCGGGCGAGCGCGTTGTCGGTGGCCCTGTTCCCGGCGCCGATGACGATGGAGCCCTTGGGCAGCTCGTAGTTGCCGATCCGGCGGTCCAGGATCAGCGAGTAGAACGCCTTCTGCACATCCGGCGTGGCCGCGTTCAGCTCGTCCAGGAACAGGCAGTACGGCTCGTCGCGGGCGATCGCCTCCGGCGGGCAGAACACCGAACGCCCGTCACGGATCTGCGGCACGCCGATCAGGTCCTCCGGCGCGAGCTGGGTGCCGAGCAGACTCACGCACTCCAGCCCGAGCGACGCGGCGAAGTCCCGGACGAGGGAGGACTTTCCGATGCCGGGGGCGCCCCAGATGAAGACCGGCCGCACGGTGGCGAGACCGAGGAGCAGTTCGGGGATTCGGGCGGGCGTGACGGTGACGGCTGCCTGCAAGGCAGAAACTCCTCGGGGGGTGTGCGACTGGTTCGCGACTCTCGAACAGTGTGTGCCCGCCGGGCCCCCGGACGCAGCCGATTTTCAGGCGGCCCGCTCCCGCGGCTCCGTCTTCACGGGCACCTGAGGCCCGTCCGACTCATGCAGCCAGCGGCGCAGTACGCGGTGCACCTGCTCGGCACCTACGAGGTCCTCCGCGTCGCCGGCCGGCGCGGAGAAGGCGAGCGGCGACAGCAGGAACGGCCTGCCCTGCGCACCGCCGAGCCCGCCGTGCGAGCCGATCTGCTCCTCGAAGGCGAGCACTTCGCCGTCGGCCGGGTCGTAGGCGGAGTTGACCATGATGTCGGCCGCGTTCGGGAAGGAGTGCGTCCGGCGTACGGCGTCGGCGGCGCCCGGCCCGAAGACCTCCAACGGCCCGGGATCGCCGTCCAGTCGGTCCAGCGGGATCTCCGCGCCGTACGCGCCGAGCACGACCCCGCCGTGCTGCTCGCTGCGGACGAGCAGAAAGCCGACGCCGGGATGGTTGGCGAGGGTGGTGAGCAGCGCCGGGTGGCGGGCGTCGATCTCCTCCCTGGTCATCCGGTGCGGCACATCCGGGAAGGAGATCAGGCCGAGGTTGCCCGAGGCCAGCACGATCGGCTCGGAGCGGCGGCGGGCCAGGCGGTGCTGCTCGCCGCCCTCCTCGACGGGCCGGCGCAGCGCCGCGCGCACGGCCGCGCGGGCCTCGGCGCCACTGTGAGTGCGCTGCGCCTTGCGCGGCACGGGCAGCCCGCAGCCGGCCCGCACCAGCTCGGCCAGGCCGAGGCCGTAGCGGGACCGGAACGTCTCGCCGGGGCTCTGGCCGTGGTCCGAGAGCACGATGATCCGGTACGGCCGTGGCGCGTGCTCGGCGACTTTCTCGATCAACGCCAGCGCCCTGTCCAGGCCTTCGAGGACCTTCTCGGCGTCGCGGCTGCCCGGCCCGGAGTGGTGCGCCACCTCGTCGTACGCCACCAGGTCGGCGTAGACGGCGGTGCGGCCGGCGAGCATGTCGCCCATCACCGCGGCGACGACGACGTCCCGTTCGACGACGGTCGCGAAGGCGCGGACCAGCGGATAGAGGCCGCCACGGCCCACTCTCGGCCGGACCTTGCGGGCGCGGGCCCGGGTGGACTGGCCGATCTCACGGCCGACCTCGGCGATGAAGGACAGGGCGGTGCGCACCGCGTTGGCCGGGTCGGAGAAGTAGGCGAAGTAGCCCGCGCGGGAGCGGTTGCGGCGCCCGCGCCGTCTGGTGGCGATGGACAGCACGAGGGCCTGCTCGTCGGCGCCGCCGCTGAAGAGGTTGCCGCGGCTGGCGCCGTCGGCGGTGAGCAGTCCGCCGTCGCCGGTGCGGTCCATGGCGCGGCGTTGCAGTTCGGCGGCGCTGGTGGGGCGGTTGCAGACCATGACCTCGTGGCCGGCCTTCTCGTACCAGCGGAAGGCGGGGATGTCGTGGTTGCTGCCGTGCAGGATGCCGAGCTGGCTGGCGCCGGTCTGGCTGGACCAGTCGGTGCGCCAGGGGGTGAGCCGGTGGGTGGGGCGGCTGCCGTCGCTCTCCCCCAGCCACCGGGCGACGGTGGGCATCAGGCCCTTGCCGACCGCGGTGCGAAGGATGTCGTGGCCTACGCCGTCGAGCTGCATGAAGACCGTGCCGGGGCTGGACGGGCCGGGTGGCAGGGCCCTGCGGCGGCGGTCGGCGAGGCGGTACAGCCTGCGTCGGTAGGCGTCGTCGTCCCGTACGGCGAGGGCGGCGCCGGTGGCCGAGGCGACGGCGGACATCACGGCGGCGACGATGACGGCGGTCTCGGGGGCGGCCTCGCTGTCGCCGGAGGGGACCAGGCGCAGGGCGACGATGAGCAGCGAGCCGTTCAGGAAGAACACCAGCAGGCCGAGCACCAGCGCGGGGACGAGGAGCAGAAGCCGTACGAGGAGGGGCCACACGAGCGCGGAGAGCAGACCGAAGGCGCCGGCGCCGAGGGCCGCGGTGACGGCGAGCCGGGTGGCGCTGTCATCGTCCGCCGACTGCAGCTGGAAGTCCGGCAGGATCCCGGCGAGCACGAGCATGGTGACGGTACAGACGGCCCATACGGCAATGCTCCGCCCGACCTGACTGGTCACCCGCCGCCAACGCCCACGCACGCCCAGCCCACCTCACGTCCGGAAACGGGCCTGTACGCCCCCCAGCCTGACACAACGCCCCACCGCCTCCGCCGGTTCCCGCCCCGAAGGGGCGCGGGGCTGTATCAATGTGCGGCTCCGCCGCGTGGGCGCGACCAGCCACAACGGCGCCGCAGACGCCATACGACCTGGTCCGGCACTACCAGCGGCGCGACCCGCGGAGCGCCTAGCGGCCGTCGTACCCCGCCGTCGGCATGGACAGCCTCCGATGCACCCGTGCCTTCATCTGCGCGTCGTACAACGGCTCCGCGCGCCCCACCGTCTCCACCCGCACCCCGCGCCGGGCGCACTCCGTGGTGAACTCCTCGACCGACGACAGCGCGCTCTCCAGCACTCTGCGGCTGGGCGCGACGAACAGGTCGAGGCCGGGCCGGACGCCCTCCCACAGGACGCTGTGGTCCGCCCGCAGCGCCCGTACGAGAAGCTCGCGCGCGACGACGTACCCGTGCTCGGCGGCCCAGCGCGCGCACATCGCGTGCTGGCTGCGGGAGTCCACCAGGAAGGGGTCGGCGTCCAGCTCTTCGAGCGGCGTCAGACTGGCGATCGCCGTGACGCGCACTATGGATGACCCCATGGCGTCCCCCTCACCTCCGGGTTTCGCCGCCGACCCTACTCCAGCCCGTACGCTTCGGGGAGTCGCGCGAAGGAGGCAAAGAGGTGCCGGTGGAGATCACCTGGTGGGGTCACGCCACCTGCACGGTCGAGGATTCGAACGTGCGCGTCCTCACCGACCCTCTGTTCGCACGCCGGCTCGCACACCTGCGCCGCCGCCGGGGCGCACTGCCCGCACCCGACGCCCGGCGCGCGGACGTCGCCGCGGTGTCCCACCTCCACGCCGACCATCTGCACCTTCCGTCCCTGGCCGGGCTGCCGCGGGGCACCCGTCTGCTCGTGCCCCGGGGCGCACCCCGAGGCGTGCCGGGGCTGCGCCGGCTCACGCATCTGCAGGTGACCGAGATGGCGCCGGGGGATGTGACGACGGTGGGCGACGTGGCCGTACGGGCCGTGCCCGCGCGGCACGACGGACGGCGGCTGCCCGTCGGCCGGCATCGCTCCCCCGCCCTCGGCTATGTCATCGAGGGCGAGGCGCGCACCTACTTCGCCGGGGACACCGGGCTGTTCGACGCCATGGCGAAGGACGTCGGCCCGGTGGACGTGGCCCTGCTGCCGGTGGGCGGCTGGGGGCCTTATCTCGGGGAGGGTCATCTCGACGCCGGGCGGGCCGCCGAGGCACTGGCCCGGCTCTCGCCGCGCAGCGCCGTGCCGGTGCACTACGGCACGTACTGGCCGATCGGCATGGACGGCGTGCGCCCTCATGAATTCCACGCGCCCGGCGACGAGTTCGCGCGCCTCGCGGCCGAGCGTGTGCCCGGCGTATCGGTGCACCGGCTCGCGCACGGGGAGAGCGTGCGCCTGGAGGTGGCCCGGTGACGATACTGGCCGCCACCACGACGGTGGTGCCGGTCGAGTCGACGCAGCAGGCGATCGGCTATCCGTCGCTGTTCCTGCTGGTGCTGATCGGTGCGCTGGTGCCGATCGTGCCGACGGGCGCGCTGGTGAGTTCCGCGGCGGTGGTGGCGTTCCACCAGACGGCGCCGTTCGCGCTGGCTCTGGTCTTCGTGACGGCGTCGACTGCCGCCTTCCTGGGTGACGCGACGCTGTACTGGCTGGGCCGGCGCGGCATGGGCTCGAAGAACGGCTCGCGCTGGCTGGAGGCGATCCGCTCGCACGCGCCGGAGGAGCGGCTCGCGCAGGCGCAGGCGAAGCTCGCGGACCACGGTGTGGCCGTTCTGGTGCTGTCCCGGCTGGTGCCGGCGGGGCGGCTGCCGGTGATGCTGGCGTGTCTGCTGGCCGAGTGGCCGATGCGGCGGTTCGCGCGGGGCAACCTGCCGGCGTGTCTGGCCTGGGCGGTGACGTATCAGTTGATCGGGATCCTGGGCGGGTCGTTGTTCGACGAGCCCTGGGAGGGCGTGGTCGCGGCGATCGCGCTGACCGTGCTGATCAGCGCGGCGCCGAGTGTCTGGAGACGGATTCGATCTGCCGAGTGAGGTTTTGTCGCGGGCTACGGGGCCGTCGTGGCTAGTCGCGCCCCGCGGCGGAGCCGCCGACAGACGCGGCCCCGCGCCTCTGGGTCGCCTCTCCGGCCGCTTGCTGGTTCAGTACACGCGATCCCCCTACCGGCAGATCCCACAGGTCCTCCCGCGCCAGTCCCGCCTGCTTCCACGCCGCACGCACGCGTGTCAGCGGTTCCAGGACCGGCTCCGCCGACAGCACGAATGTCGCCCAGTGCATCGGGGCCATCCGGCGCGCGCCGAGGTCCTGGGTGGCCCGTACCGCCTCCTCCGGGTCGCAGTGGACGTCGCTGAGCCACCAGCGGGGGTCGTAGGCGCCGATGGGGAGCAGCGCGAGGTCGATGCCGGGGTAGCGCTCGCCGATGCGGGTGAACCAGTGCCCGTAGCCGGTGTCCCCCGCGAAGTACACGCGCTGTCCGTCCGGGGCGGTGAGCACCCAGCCGCCCCACAGGCTGCGGCAGGTGTCGGTGAGGGTGCGCTTGGACCAGTGGTGGGCGGGCACGAAGTCGAAGCGCACCCCGGACAGTTCGGCCGCCTCCCACCAGTCCAGCTCGGTGACCTGGGTGAACCTGCGGCGGCGGAACCAGGGGGCGAGGCCGGCCGGCACGAACACGGGGGTGTCGCGCGGGAGTCGGCGCAGGGTGGGGGCGTCCAGGTGGTCGTAGTGGTTGTGGCTGATGACGACCGCGTCCACGCGCGGCAGCTCGCTCCAGGCGACGCCGACGGGGGTGATACGGGTCGGGGTGCCGAGGATGCGGCGCGACCAGACCGGGTCGGTGAGGACGGTCAGCCCGCCGATCCGGACGACCCAACTGGCGTGCCCCGCCCAGGAGACGGCGACCGTGCGCGCGTCCACGCGGGGCAGCGGGGCCGGCTCGAAGGGCAGCCGGGGGATGTCGGCGAGGCCGTCCCGGCCAGGGCGTACGGCGCCCTCGCGCGCGAAGCGGGCGAGGGCCTTCATGCCGGGCAGCGGGGCGGTGAGACGGTCGTGGAAGGTGCGCGGCCACACCCGGCGTTCGCCCAGCGGGCGAGGTGCGGCGAGCGGCGGGGGCGGGGGCGGGGGTGCGAAGGGTGTCGGGTCCGCCGGGGCGTCGGCATCCCGGGTGGGTGGACGCGGTGTTGTCGACGTGGCTGACTCGGACTGCTGCGTCATCGAGGAGGCTCCCATCGCTGAGCGTCGTCACGGAGATCGTCGAAGACCGACTTCAAGTGGATCAACGCGCGTTGCACATGTGGTAGTTCCAACGGCACGGGTGAACTGAGGCATTCCGCGCGCTCCTCGTCGGTGCCCGCCAGCAGCGGTCCGGTGGACAGCCGTACGCGCAACGCCTGGAGGTCGTCGCCGAAGCGGTGTCCGCCCGGTGCGGGCATGCCGAGCCGGGCGGCGAGGAAGTCCTCCAGGTCCTGGGCGTCCCCCACCCCGTGCGAGGACAGCCCGGCGCGCAGCGGGCCGAGGTCGACGTACAGGTGCCGCCCGGCCTGCGGGGGCCGCGCGACGGCGCCCGCCCCCACGGCGGCGGTGTACGCGGCGGCGGCCACGCGCGCGTGCAGACGTACGGCGGCGTCGACCCGCGCGGTGACCGGGTCGGGCTCCGCGAGCGCGTACCCGGCCGCGAGGGCGACCGGACCCGCGACGCGGGCCCCCAGCGCGGTCAGCACGTCGAGCACGCGCGCGTGGAGGCCGTTCCCGGCGTTGTGCGCGGGGAACCGGGCGACCGCGGCCGGCCATCCCGGCGGGAGATGGGCGCCGGCAAGGTCGGTGACCACGGTGACCTGCTCGGGCAGCATCTCGGCGGGGCTGACCAGCACGGTGTCGCGCGGGGCGTGCACGGTGTCGCGCCAGGTCTCGTCGCTGACCAGGTGCAGTCCCTCGCCGGTCGCGGCCTCCACGGTCTCGTGCAGTACCTCGGGCGGGGCCACGGTGGCGGTGGGGTCGTCCGCGACGGACAGCACCAGCAGCCGCGGGTCACCGCCTTCGGCACGGACCCGGCGGACGGTCTCCAGAAGGGCGTACGGATCCGGAACGCCCCCGCACTCGGCCGGTGTCGCCACATGGAAGACGGGCCGGCCCAGGAGACGGGCGTACGGCGCCCACCAGGCCGCGCAGGGCCGCGGCACCAGGACGTCGCCGCCGAGCGCGAAGGTCAGCCCGAGCAGCAGGGCGGGCGCGCCGGGAGCGGCCACCACCTGCTCGGGCTGGGCCGGCAGTCCGCGCCGGCCCCAGTAGCCGCACGCCGCCTCCAGCAGCGCGGTGCCGCCGCCGACCGGCTCGCTCTCGGCCCGGCCCGCGGCCGCGGCGAGCACGGCCGCGAGTTCGGGCAGCACAGGCAGTCCGTCGTCCGGGAGCGGCGGCCCGAAACGGACGGGGCCGTGGCCTTCGGGATCCGTCCGCCGCATCCGTGCCTCCGCTGTGCCTGGTGCCGTGGTGGTTCGTCGTCGTCCGGTGTTCCGCCACTCCGGGAGGGCTGGTGTTCCGATGTTCCGAGATGGGCTCTGGGGGGTTCCTACGGCGAGGGGGCCGCACGGTGCGTCGTGTGCCCCAGCGCTCTGGGTACCCATCGTGGCGCAACTCCATGGGCGCCCGCCGGGGTTGCGCCCGTCACAGCGGCCTCGTACGGGTCAGTCCTCCACGGTGGGCGTCCTACGGCGCAGCCGGTACACCGCGCCCCCGAACGCGCCCGCGATCAGCAGGCCGCCGGCTGCCAGTGCGGGGACGGAGTCGGTGAAGGTACCGCCCGTGCCGGCCTGCACACCGTGCTGGTCGGCCGCGCCGCCGCAGTCCTCCGAGGGGGACTCGCCGCTGCCGGATCCGGGCCCGCTCCCGTACCAGTCGGGCTCGGTGGCGTCCGCGTGGGGTTCGGTCGTCTCTGCCTCGGTCGTGCCGAGGTCGGGCTCGGTCTTCTCGCCCTCGGTCGTGCCGAGGCCGGACTCCGTGCTGTCGGCTTCCGCTTCGGATCCCGTTTCGGATTCGGTCGTATTCCAGTCGGACTCGGTGCCGCCGCCTTCGGACTTGCCCGAGTGAGGCTCGGACTTGTCGGATTCGGTCCAGTCCGAGCGGGGCTCGGTGCAGGTGCGGCTGCCGCCTTCCGTACGGCCCCCGCCGCCTTCGGTACTGCCCGTGCCGCCTCCGGTCCAGCCCTCGCCACCACCGCTGCCGCCCTGCCCGCCGCCAACGTCGCCCGTGCCGCCGTCCGCACCGACCTCGCCGCTGCCGTTGTCGCCGCCGCTCTCAAGGGCCACCGTCAACTTCGCGCTCCACTCCTTGCCTTGCTTGCCCTCCTTGCCCTGCTTGCCCTGCTTGCCCTCCTTGCCCGCCCCGCCGCCGGCCGCCGCCGGGCAGGTGCCGTCGACCGTCCACTCGGACTCCGGGCCCGCCGCGTCCGGGTCGCCCTCGAAGTTCTCGGCCGGGGAAACGCGGGCGGTGCCGCTGTAGGCCGGCCCGGCGGCCTTCTCGTCATTGCCGGAGACCCGCTTCAGCTCGACGGTGCCCTCCTCGAACACCTGCGAGACGGCCTCGATGGTGGCGGGCGCGGACCCGTCGACGGGGTCGCACGAGACCGAGACGGTGACATTGCCGCCCGGCGCGACACTGCCCGGGCTGACCTCCGCGGTCGGCTCCGCGGAGGCGGCCGAGGCTGCGGGGCCCAGGGCGGCACCGGCCAGGGCGGCGACGGACAGGGCGGCACGGGCGGTGCGGCTCATGGGGTGAGCTCCTTCGGCCGACGGCTGCGGGGGAACGGCGGTCGTGCCCCCGCAGCCATGACAGCCCGCCCGGCGCCCGGGCGCGCGCGGCCGGGCACCATTCGCGGGACGGGTGACGGCCAAGTGGGTGACAGGGCCCGGATCGGCGGAGTCCGTAAGTCCGTCGTACCCGACGAGTCCGGCCCCGTCAGTTCATCAGCGCCGCCAGATCCCGCTCCAGCCCGCGCCCCCGCCGCTTCACCACGCCGGACGCGACATCCGCGAGCTTGCGGTTGGTGCCCTGCGAGATCCGGCGCAGCACGCCGAAGGCGGCGTCGGCGTCGCAGCCGAGGACGTGCATGACGATGCCGCACGCCTGGTCGACGACGGGCCGGGAGCGCAGGGCGGTGCCGAGGTGGTCGAGCTCGGTGAGCGCGGCGCGGTAGGAGCGGTCGCGGACGAGACAGCTCGCGGCGAATTCACCGAGGGCGTGCACGGGACCGTGCCGGGCGTCCTCCAGGGCACCGGGCCGGAAGCTGTAGAGACTGAGCGTCACGGTCAGCCCGGACCGGCGGAACGGGAGCGTGACGCTGGAGCGCACACCCGAGTCGAGTGCCATGGCGCGGTACTCCGGCCAGCGTTCGTCGTGCAGCAGGTCGGCCGAGTCGACGGGCTCGCCACGCTCCAGGGCGGCGGGGATGGGCCCGTCCCCGGAGCGGAGCTGTACGGCGACCAGTCCGGCGAGGTCGGGGTGGGTGACGGAGGCGGGCCGCTCGGCCTCCGCCTCGGCGACCATGCTGCTGGCTCCGCAGCAGTCGACGGTGCAGCGCACGGCCTGCTCGGCGAGCGCGGACAGCCTGCGCCCCGGAAGGGCGGCTTCGGCCGACTCGTCTCCCCAGTGATCCATACGATCGTCAACAGGCATCCTCAACTCCTCGCTCTTCTCTGCGCGTTCCCGATCCCCGGCCGGGGAAAACGACTGGGGAGAACGACTTGAGAACAAGGGGAACCGGTTGGGCCCCGGCGGCACCGGAACACATCGTCGCCAGCTAGGTTCATCCCCATGGAGAAGACGGACGAATTCGGTGAAGAGCTAGCGGATTTCGTGCGCCGCGTCGCGGAGCTCAAGGCGGCGCGATCCGTGTCCGGAGGGGACCTCCCTACGGTCCTGGACGCGGCCATCTTCGAACTCGACCATGTCGCCGACCAGTTGTGGCCATGGTACGAGCGGCTGTACTCGAACGGACCGCCCCGTGCGGCCTCCGCCGGCCGTCAGGAGCAGCATCTGCTGCGGGCGGTGTTCCAGGGCTTTCCGCTTCCGGTGGCGCTGGTGGACCGTGAGGCGGTGGTGCGCCGGCTGAACTTCGCAGCGGCGGCCTTCACCGGCGTCCGGGCGGGCTATGCGACGGGCCGCCCGCTGACCGGTCTGCTCGCTCACGCCGACCGGGCGGCGTTCCGCTCGCAGGCCGCCGCGGTGGCCCGCGGTGAGGGCGACCGCAGTCTCACGGTGCATCTGCTGCAGCACCCGTCGGCCCCGGTCCACGCGACCCTGACCGCCGTACGCCCGAACGGGGAGCCGCACACCACGGTGCTGGTGGTGATGCAGCCCGGGGACCGCACGGCGTCCGGTACGCCGGCTCCGGCCGCCACGCCGGCGTCCCAGGTCCCCGACCTCGCCGAGACGACCCGGCACGCCGCGCTGCTGGACCTGCTGGACGCAATGACCACGACCCTGCTGACCGCACCGCGCGGCGACCGCGACGCGGTCCTGCGGCAGGCGGCCCGGGTTCTGCACGGCCGCTTCGCCGACTGGGTGATCGTCGACACGGTCGCCGCGCGGATGTCCCGTACGGCGGTCCTCGCCCCGTCGGAGCGGGAGGCGGCCTCGCTCACGGCACAGGATCCGGCCACGTGCCCCCTGGTCAAGGAGACGGCACGGACCGGATCCCCGATCCTGCAAGTGCGTACCGAGAACCCGGACGCCTTCGGCAAGGACCCCAAGGGCGCTCCCGTCCTCGTACAGGCGAACGTCACGTCACTGCTGTGCGTGCCCCTCGTGGTCGAGGGCAGTGTCGAAGGCGTCCTGACGCTGTTCAGATGCGGAGCCCGTACGGCGTTCTCGATGGCGGAGGCACAGGCGACGGACACGATGTCCCGTCACATGGCACTGGCGATGGCGCGGACACCCTGAGGGGGCGCGGCGGAACCCGGCCCTCAGGCCACGTCACTCAGTACTTGCTCCCGTACTCGATGGCAGCACCGGCTGATGAGCCGGGAGACATGCATCTGCGAGATCCCCAATTGCTCGGCGATCCGGCTCTGCGTCATGTCGCCGAAGAACCGCATGTACAGAATCGCCCGCTCCCGCTCGGGCAGCGCGGCGAGCCGGGGCTTGACGGCCTCCCGGTCCACGACGGTGTCCAGCGCGGGGTCGGCGGATCCGAGCGCGTCGCTGAGGGAGTACCCGTCCTCGCTGCCGGGCAGTTCCGCGTCGAGTGCCAGGGCGGTGAAACTCTCCAGTGCCTCGAGACCGACCTTGACGTCGGCCTCGCTCATGTCCGCGTGCTCGGCGATCTCGGCCACGGTCGGCCGGCGGCCGGAGACGGTCTGGAGGTCGTGGACGGCGAACCGTACGCGGTTGCGCAGGTCCTGTACCCGGCGCGGCACATGCAGCGTCCACATGTGGTCGCGGAAGTGCCGCTTGATCTCGCCGGTGATGGTGGGCACGGCGTAGCTCTCGAAGGCGTTGCCGCGCTCGGGGTCGTATCGGTCGACGGCCTTGACCAGCCCGAGGGCGGCGACCTGCCGCAGGTCCTCGAAGCTCTCGCCGCGGCTGCGGAATCGCCCCGCGAGCCGGTCGGCCATGGGCAGCCAGGCCTCGATGATCCGGTCGCGGAGGGTGTCGCGCTGCGGCCCCTCGGGCAGGGTGGCGAGCTTGCGGAAGTCGGCGGCGGTGTCAGGGGCGTCGTCGTGCGGGTGGTGCTTCGCGCTCACTGGAGTGGGCATGGTGCGTCGCAACTCCCTTGGTGGTGCTCTGGGTTGGTAGGTCACCGTGGGAGTGCGGGCGCGCACCGGAACCGGACACACCCGTGGTGGGAAGAAGCCGCCGCTCCCACGGACGTGCCTCCTGTCCGAAGCACTGTTGGTCCGCCTGCCCTCACTGCCGCTCCTCAAACCCGGGCGCAGGTTTTCCACCCGTCCGCGGGGTCACTCGTAGCGGTGCCGCGCAATCCCCTCGGAGCCCAGGAGGTCCCGCATGAGCACCAAGGTCGCCGACCACGTCCTGCAGCGTCTTCGCGAGTGGGGTGTGGAGCATGTCTTCGGCTATCCGGGTGACGGCATCAACGGTCTCCTCGCCGCATGGGGCCGGGCCGAGAACGAGCCGCGTTTCATCCAGTCCCGGCACGAGGAGATGTCCGCGTTCCAGGCGGTCGGTTACGCCAAGTTCAGCGGTCGTCTCGGAGTGTGCGCGGCGACCTCGGGACCCGGCGCGATCCACCTGCTCAACGGCCTGTACGACGCCAAGCTCGACCACGTCCCGGTCCTCGCGATCGTCGGCCAGACCCACCGCACCGCGATGGGCGGCTCGTACCAGCAGGAGGTGGACCTGCACACGCTCTTCAAGGACGTCGCCTCGGACTTCGTGGAGATGGTGACGGTCCCCGAGCAGCTGCCGAA
Organism: Streptomyces sp. NPDC111802; assembly: GCF_055634335.1. Lineage (NCBI taxonomy): Bacteria > Bacillati > Actinomycetota > Actinomycetes > Kitasatosporales > Streptomycetaceae > Streptomyces > Streptomyces sp. NPDC111802. Next base: position 271,903 of record NZ_JBVKCZ010000003.1, read on the forward strand.
CGTCCTGGACCGCGCGATCCGCACCGCGTACGCCCGCCGCGCCCCGACGGCGATCATCATCCCCGGCGATGTGCAGGAACTCGACTACTCGCCGCCCACACACGAGTTCAAAATGGTGCCCTCCAGCCTGGACCGCAGCTCTTGGACGGCCGTCCCCTCGGACGACTCGGTCAGCAGGGCCGCGGAGATCCTCAACACCGGTGACAAGGTGGCGATCCTGGTGGGCCAGGGTGCGTCCGGGGCCCGCGCCGAGGTGGAGCGGATCGCGGAACTGCTGGGCGCCGGCGTGGCCAAGGCGCTGCTCGGCAAGGACGTCCTGAGCGACGAACTGCCGTACGTCACCGGTTCGATCGGTCTGCTGGGCACCCGCCCGTCGTACGAACTCATGCGGGACTGCGACACCTTGCTGACCATCGGCTCCTCCTTCCCGTACACCCAGTTCCTGCCGTCCTTCGGCAAGGCGCGGGGTGTGCAGATCGACATCGATCCGCACATGGTCGGGATGCGGTACCCGTACGAGGTGAATCTCGTCGGCGACGCGAAGGCGACCCTGGAGCGGCTGATCCCGCTGATCAGGTCCGAGGAGCGGGGCCGCGAGTGGTACGACACGGTGTGCGACAACGTGGCGCGCTGGCGCGAGGTCATGGAGCGGCGCGCCGGGCTGTCGGCCGACCCGATCAACCCGGAGTACGTCACCCGCGCCCTGGACGCTCTGCTCCCGGACAACGCGATCGTCTCCTCCGACTCCGGCTCGGCGGCCAACTGGTACGCCCGCCATCTGACGATGCGCCCCGGCATGCGCGCCTCGCTGTCCGGGACGCTGGCGACGATGGGCTGCGGAGTGCCGTACGCGATCGGCGCGAAGTTCGCCCACCCGAACCGTCCGGCGATCGCGCTGGTCGGGGACGGAGCCATGCAGATGAACGGGCTGGCGGAGCTGATCACGGCCGCGAAGTACAGGGACCTGTGGGAGGACCCGCGGCTGATCGTGGCCGTGTTCAACAACCGCGACCTCAACCAGGTCACCTGGGAGATGCGGGCCATGGAGGGCGCTCCCTCCTTCCTGCCCTCCCAGGAGCTCCCCGACGTGCAGTACGCCGCCTTCGCGCGTTCCCTCGGCCTGACCGGCATCCGGGTGGAAAAGCCCGAGGACGTCGAAGCGGGCTGGCGCGCGGGCCTGGAGGCGGACGGCCCCGCGGTGATCGAGTTCCTCACGGACCCGGCCGTACCGCCGATCCCGCCGCACGCGACCTGGGAACAGATGGAGGCCACGGCCGCGTCGATCCTGAAGGGCGACGCGGACCGGGGGTCGATGGTCAGGCAGGGGTTCAAGGCGAAGATGCAGGAGTTCCTGCCGGGGCGGGAGAAGAAGCGGGACCAGAGTGGTTGAACGGCGCTGAAGAGGGCAGCCCGCCTCGCACCCGAAGGGCGCTTGATCCTGGTCGGCCTGTCCCCCGTGCCCTCGTCGCGTTCCCAGGTCGCGGCGGGCGGTGTCGGTCGGTCCTGCGATGAAATTCGCTGGAGAGGCGGCTCGCCGTGGGTGAGGCGAAGGACCGCTCCGGTCCGGGCTCGCGTGATTTTGGGTGACCCACCTCAGGTCGGGGCGTCCTCCCCGCTTACGCATACGGGGCCGTCCGGCCCAGGGGTTCTGGACGGCCCAGCCGCCGCTCACCTCGTCGGGCGGTCGCCGGTGTCCGTCTGCTCCAGGTGGGAGGCCAGGACCGCGGCCTGTACGCGGCGCTGGACGCCGAGTTTGGCCAGCAGCCGGGAGATGTGGTTCTTGACGGTCTTCTCCGAGAGGTAGAGCTTCTTGCCGATCTCGCGGTTGGTCAGGCCCTCGCCGATCAGGGCGAGGATGTCCCGTTCACGCGGGGACAGGCTCGCCAGCTCGGGTGCCATGGCGGGTGGCTCGGCGGGGTCGGCGCGCAGCGAGCGCATCAGACGGGCCGTGGTCGCGGGGTCGAGCATGGACTGGCCCGAGGCGACGGTACGCACCGCGGAGACCAGGTCGGAGCCTCTGATCTGCTTGAGGACGTAGCCGGAGGCTCCGGCCATGATGGCGTCGAGGAGGGCGTCCTCGTCGTCGAAGGACGTCAGCATCAGACAGGCCAGCTCCGGCATCTGGTTGCGCAGCTCGCGGCAGACGCCCACACCGGGGTCGTCGCCGCGGCGCCGAGGTGCCAGACATGCGGGGTGAAGAGCCAGGACCAGCCGACGAGTTCGTCGTGCCGGAGGATCTCGATGACGGCGGGACGGCGGCCTGGTACGCGCATGTCGAGCTCGACGGTGCCCGTGCGGATGATCCAGAAGCGGTCGGCCTTGCCACCTTCCTCGAACAGGCGCGTTCCTTGCGGGAGTCGTGGGCGCCGAGCCCCACCACCGGCACTTCGGGCTCCAATTGGGCCGGGTGGCCCACGGGGTTCTGCACCACTCGGCCTGTCCGGTCGCCATCGTGCCCGAGCGGGAGTGAGCAGGCGAGGAGGGACACCCTGCGCGACAGGGCCACAGCCCTGACGCCGACTCTTCCAGCTCTCGGAAAGGAGGCGCTCACCGTGCACGCCGACGACACCATCATCGAGGCGGCCCGGACCATGGTCCAGCGGCGCGTGGAGCGGCTGCCGGTCCTCGACGAGGAGGAGCGGCTGGTCGGCATCGTCACCCGGCGCGACCTGCTCCAGGTCTTCCTGCTGCCCGACGCGGAGATCCGCGACGAGATCGTCCAGGAGGTGCTGGTACGCGCCCTGTGCTGCTACCGCCCAGCATCGATGTCTCCGTCACGGAAGGGGTCGTCACCCTCACCGGCCAGACGGAACGCAAGAGCGAGTCGGCCATCGCCGTCTCCATGACCCGCCAGATCGACGGCGTGGTGGCCGTGGTCGACCAGCTGACCTGGAGCCGGGACGACACGGGGCTGCGACCCGACGAGCCGGCCCTGCAAGGCGTGGCCGACGAATGGCTGCGCCGACTCTGAGAGGAGGCGGACCATCATGACCGGCAACATGTTGGTGGCCTACGGAACGACCAACGGATCGACCGCGCAGATCGCCGAAGCCATCGCCGACGTCCTGCGCAAGGACGGGCTGACAGCGGATGCCCTGCCCGCCCGGAACGTGGCGAGCGTGTCCTCGTACGACGCCGTCGTGGTCGGCGGCGGGCTGTACGCCGGACGCTGGCACAAGGACGCACGCCGCTTCGTCCGGCGGCACGGCAGGGCCCTCGCCGAACGCCCGCTCTGGCTCTTCAGCAGCGGACCCCTCGACCCCTCGGCCTCCGAGCGCGACATCCCGCCAGTGCCCGGAGTGCAGAAGGTCATGACGCGGCTGGACGCCAGGGAGCACATCACCTTCGGCGGCTGCCTGGAGGAAGGCGCGAAGGGGTGGGTGGCCGGGATGATCCTGCGCTCCGGGAAGGGCGGGGACTTCCGGGACTTCACCGCGATCGAGGAGTGGGCGGGGCGCGTGGCCGCTGAGCTGGCGGGTGGTGATTAGCGGACGCGTGGACGGAATTGGACGACCCTGGTGCCGGGACAGCGGGCACCAGGGTCGTTTGTCGGGGCCTGGCTATGAGGGCACGACAGCGACGGGACACAGGGACTCGGCGAGGAGTGCCCGCACGGTGGGCCCCGGTTCGCCCCCGGAACCCCGGCCCACGACGACCAGCCCGGCGCTCGCGGACAGCTGGAGCAGGGCATGGGCCGGAGTGAACAGCCGGACGTCCTCCAGCACGCGTACCTCCGGGTACTTCTCCCGCCACGGCCGCAGCGCGTCGGCCAGCAGCTGTACCTCATGGTCCTCCCACGTGGCGCGGTCCTCCTCCGGTACGCCGAAGGGCAACTCGGCCGCGCCGGAGGGGAACCTCCAGGCATGCACGGCACGCAGTCGTACGCCCCACAGCCGGGCGGTGTCGAAGGCGAAATCGAGAGCCCCGCCGACGGCGTCGCGGGTGTCCACGCCGAGCACGATCTCGGCGACGCGGTGAGTCACCCGGAGGGGAAGTCCGCGCAGCATCGCTTCCCGTGAGGCCCAGCGGACAACAGCCCGGCCGGGCGCCGGGTGGTCGACGCGGGCAACGACAACTCTTTCCATGACGATCTGCCTTCCTCTCGCGAGAACAGACGCAGTCGCAGGCCGGCCGAAGTGTCAGACGTTGCCTTCAGCCGGTCCTGTGCCCCCATTTCGGGCCCACCAGGTCCCACTCACGGCCCACCCGTCGATGCGCCGCCGGTCGAGCCGCCACCGCGCGACGGCTCCCATGGCGTAGACGGCGCCGGTGACGGCGAGCCCAGCGAAGGTGCCGAGGAGGCCTGCCTCGACGGCGGCCTCGGAGGGGCTCGGTGGTGCGGTGGCCAACGTGCCGTGGCCGTCCTGCCAGACCGTCAGTCCGGTTCCGGCCTTCAGCCGTGTGTCGACCGGTGTGAGGTCTGTGCGGGCGGAGCCGTCGGGCGCGGTCCAGCGGACCTTGACCAGGGCCTTGTCGCCCGACGACCGGAGTGCCGACGCGCGTGTCGGTACGTCTGCGAGGAGCACGGCACGTACGGGGTGCCGCTCGGCACGCCGGCGTGCGAACGTCTCGTCGGTGGCATGTGCTGCCACCAGACCGGCGACCGTGCCTCCCACCGCGACGACCACCCACACGGCCAGCACGATCCATGCGTCGACGATGTCGTCACGGCGTCGCAGCCGATTGCTCCGCCAGCGCCAGAACCGTATCCGCACCTGCTTGCCACCACCCATGGCTCCGCACCTCCTCCCTCCTCCGGTCGTTACACCTTCGAAAGTGGCAGTCACCGGAGCGTGGCCCCATGGGCCGAGGGGGCGACGCCCCAGGGCCGCCCGGCACCAATTCACGGCCGAGGGCGGGCCGTTCAGCCCATGGCGACCGGAGAGGCGTCGACAGTCGGCGTACGGGCCAGTGCCCTGGACAGGTCGGGGTGCACATCGAACACTTCGCCCAGGCCGGCCGTCCGGAGAATCCGCAGGAAACGTCTACTGCCGGTGATCAGCCGGAGTCGGCCGTCACGGGCCAGGACCCGGTTCCGCGTCCGGCACAGGACACCCAGACCGGCGCAGTCGATGAAGACCACGGGACGCAGGTCGAGCACCAGGTCGGGGTGCGGGCCCGAGGACACGGCGTCGAGGTCTGCTGCCAGCGGTATCGCTGTCACGAGGTCGATCTCGCCGCGCAGCTCGACGACGGTCGTCCCGTCGACGGTGTGTACCGCCTGGGACAGTGCGAACCTCATGTGGTTCTCGTACATAGCCTGATCAAAGACCCGCCGCTGATCGTGCGGAAGGGCCGAACGGTCCCTGCCGGGTAGGTCTGTCGGGCCCGCGGGGATCCGCACGCGGCGGCCGTACGAACCCGTCCCCGCCCGGCCCTTCAAGGGGCCCGACCGGCCCATGCGCTCCGCCCGCGTGCGGGTCAAGCTGGACTTGCGGGGCACATCCGACGCAGGTCGGCGCCAGGCTCGTAGTGGCGCCGGGATCCCGTCGCCGGCCCCGGCCCCGCGGCCCATCGAGTGGGAGAGGGGCGTCATGAAAGGCTACGTGTTCCACGGCACCGGTCAGTCTGCCTGGGAAGAGATCCCCGACCCAGCGATCAAGGAGCCCACCGACGCGATCGTGCGCGTCGGAGCCGTCACCATCTGCGGCACGGACCTGCACATCCTCAAGGGCGACGTTCCTGAAGTGCGCCCCGGTACCGTCCTCGGCCACGAGGCTGTCGGCGAGATCGTCGAGGTCGGCAGTGACGTTCGGACCGTGCGGCCGGGCGACCGGGTCCTGGTCTCCTGCATCACGGCGTGCGGGCGCTGCGCCTACTGCCGGCAGGGGACGTACGGGCAATGCCGGGGCGGCGGCGGCTGGATCCTCGGCCATCTGATCGACGGCACCCAGGCCGAGTACGTCCGCGTGCCCTACACGGATCTGTCCGTGCACCCGCTGCCGGGCGCCATGGACAGCGCCGAGGCCGTCCTGCTGGCCGACATCTTCCCGACCTCCTACGAGGTGGGCGTGCTCAACGGGCACGTCCGTCCCGGAGACACAGTCGTAGTGGTCGGCGCTGGGCCCATCGGACTGGCGGCCATCGCCACGGCACGGCTGTTCTCCCCCGAGCGGATCGTCGCCGTCGACCTGGCCCCCGCCCGGCTGGAGGCCGCCCGGCAGCTCGGTGCCGACGCGGTTGCCGACGCCCGGGAGACCCCCGAGCAGCTGGTCGCCGACCTCACTGACGGTCTCGGTGCGGACGTCGTCATCGAGGCGGTCGGCGTACCGGAGAGCTTCGAGCTGTGCACCCGCATGGTCCGGCCCGGCGGCCACGTCGCCAACGTCGGCGTGCACGGCGCCCCCGCGACCCTGCACCTCGAAGACCTCTGGATCAAGAACATCACCATCACCACCGGCCTGGTGGACACCTACTCCACCCCGACCCTGCTGCGGATGACGGCCGCCGGCCGCCTGCCCACGTCTCAGCTGGTCACCCACACCTTCCCGCTGGACCGTATGGAGGAGGCGTACGACGTCTTCGCCGGCGCCGCCGACACCGGGGCCCTCAAGGTCGTGCTCGGCGGGGAGCAGCACGAGGTCGTCGCCGTGGGCGCGGCCTGACGAAGGGACGTGACGACGATGGCCGAACGGACGCAGATCGAACGGCCTCTGGGCGATCTGGGACGCCGCCTCGCCGCGCGGCGCGCACAACTCGGTTTGTCCCGGCGCGAGACGGCCGCCCGGACCGGCATGGCACCCAGCTACCTGAGGCACCTGGAGGAGCATCCCGGCGCCGCGCCCGACAGGGGAGCGCTCCTCGGCCTGGCCGCGGCCCTGGAGACCACGGTCTCGGAGCTCACCGGCGGCGCCACCGACCTGCCGCCCGGCCTGGAACAGGCCGCCCGTACCCCCGAGTTCACGGAACTGAGCCCGGACGAGTGCAGGTCCCTCCTGGGCCCGCACGGCGTGGGGAGAATCGCACTGTCCACCGCATCGGGCCCCGTCGTCGTGCCCGTCAACTACAGCGTCGTCGACGGCGCGATCGTGTTCCGCACGGCATCCGGTACGACACCTTCACTGGCCGCCGACCGCCCAGTGGCCTTCGAGGTCGACCGCATCGACGAGGCGTTCAGCCGGAGCTGGAGCGTTCTCGTGCGCGGGCGTGCCCGAGCCGTGACGGATCCCGAAGAGGCTCGCCGGCTCGCTGAGAGCGCATACAGCCGCCCCTGGGCGGGAGGCGGACGCGATCTGTGGGTGCGGGTCGAACCGCAGGCGGTCACCGGGCGGCGGATCACCGTGTGACGTTCCCTGCCCTACGCGCACGCCCGCGTCGTAAGCCGAACGGCCCTTCCCCAAAGGGCCGTTCGGCGTCCCTGCGGGTACTCCTCGACTCCTGCTTCACAGGCGGCCGATTCAGGCCTCGCCCGAGCGGCCGTCCTCGGTGAGCAGGGTGCCCGTGACCAGGTCGGGCCGGATGCGGATCGCCTGATCCATGGCCTGCTCCACCCACGGCTGCAGCAGCACCCGGCAGCGGGCCAGGTCATCAGGATCGGTCACCAGCCGGGCGTACCCGGTCACCACCACACTCCAGCCGAGATGCGTCAGCGGGTCGATGGCGTCGGCCTCGTAGGCGACGACGACACCAGGGCTGTCGGCCGACTGGGTCCGGGAGATCAGGGCGGCGCCCTCGTGCGTGCGGATGACGATGTCGCCGTCGTCCAGGACGTGGTTGACCGGGCGTACGGTCGGCAGGGCGTGCCGGGTGAAGACGATCCTCCCCAGGGTCACGCTGCCCAGCAGCCGCAGCGCCTCGGCGCTGTCGAGCTCGATGCGTCGGCGCGGTCCTGCGAGGACCCGCGGACTGTCGTCGTGGACCATGGCCGGCTTCCGTTGAGGTGCGTTGCTCACTGCTCTGTCCGCCTGCTCAGCGGAGCGACTCCGCGGGGGACCGGTGCCGCTCCTGCCTCCACGGTCTCCCGGGCAATCGCCGGGTGCCAGGGCCGATGGGCCCCGGTCAGGGCCCGGATGGCCCTCACCGGCTGTCGCTGCCCTCGGTCCCGGAAAGCGCCGCCCGGCCCGCCTCCAGACGCGCCACCGGCACCCGGAACGGCGAGCAGGACACGTAGTCCAGGCCCGCCGTGTGGAAGAAGTGGACCGAGTCGGGGTCGCCGCCGTGTTCGCCGCAGACGCCGATCGTCAGGCCCGGGCGGGCGGCGCGGCCCTCGTCGACCGCGATCCTGACCAGCCGTCCCACGCCGTCCCGGTCGATCGTCTCGAACGGCGAGGCGGGGAAGACACCCTTGTCGAGGTAGGCCGAGAAGAACTCCGCCTCGACGTCGTCGCGGGAGAAGCCCCAGGTGGTCTGGGTGAGGTCGTTCGTGCCGAAGGAGAAGAACTCGGCCTCCTCGGCGATACGGCCCGCGGTGAGCGCGGCGCGGGGCAGCTCGATCATCGTGCCGACCGGGCACCGCACGGACACGCCGGACTCCTCGGACACCTCGGCGAGCACCCGCTCCACCTCAGCGCGCTCGATGCGCAGTTCCTCGACCGCGCCCACCAGCGGCACCATGATCTCGGCGTGCGGTGAGCCCCCGGCCCTCGTACGGGCCACCACGGCCTCGGCGACGGCCCGTACCTGCATGGCGACCAGGCCCGGGACCACCAGACCGAGGCGCACGCCGCGCAGGCCGAGCATCGGGTTCTCCTCGTGCATACGTCCCACGGCTTCCAGCAACGCCTGCTCGTGCGGATCGGGTTGCTCCCCGCGTGCGTCGGCGGCTGCGATGCGTACGGCGAGTTCGGTGCGGTCGGGCAGGAACTCGTGCAGCGGCGGATCCAGCAGGCGGATGGTGACCGGCAGTCCGTCCATGGCCTCCAGGATGTCGGTGAAGTCCTGGCGTTGGAGCGGCAGGAGAGCCTCCAGCGTCCGCTCGCGCTCGGCGTCGTCGCGGGCCAGGATCATGTCCTCGACCAGCTTGCGGCGCTCGCCGAGGAACATGTGCTCGGTACGGCACAGCCCGATGCCCTGCGCCCCGAAGCGTCGGGCGCGCCGCGCGTCCTCGGGAGTGTCGGCGTTCGCCCGCACCTCCAACCGTCTTACGGAGTCGGCGTGTTCGAGAGCACGGGCCACGGCGGTGACCACGCCCGCCGACCGCTCGCCGGCCTCCAGGAACCGCATGACCGCTGAGTCGGCCAGCGGGACCGCCCCCGGATACACGGCACCTGCGGAGCCGTCCACGGAGATGACAGTGCCCTCGTCGATGATGGTGCCGGCACGGGTGGTGAAGCGCCGGGCCTCGGTGTCCACGGCGAGTTCCTCGGCGCCGCACACGCAGACCTTGCCCATGCCCCGGGCCACCACGGCCGCGTGACTCGTCTTGCCGCCACGGCTGGTCAGCACGGCCTGGGCGGCGATCATGCCGGGCAGGTCGTCGGGGGTGGTCTCCTGGCGGACGAGGACCACTTTCTCGCCGGCCGCTGCACGCCGTACCGCCTCGGCGGAATCGAAGACCGCCGCGCCGACCGCTGCACCAGGTGAGGCGGGGATGCCGTGGGCGAGTGCCTCACCGGTCGCGGAGGCGTCGAAGCGCGGGAACATCAGCCGGGCGAGCCCGTCACCGCCGACCCGCGTCAGGGCTTCGTCCGGGGTGACGAGCCCCTCGTCGGTCAGCTCGGCGGCGATGGCGAAAGCGGCCTCGGCGGTGCGCTTGCCGACCCGGGTCTGCAGCATCCACAGCGTGCCGTGCTCGATGGTGAACTCGATGTCGCACAGGTCCCGGTAGTGCCGCTCCAGGGTCCGCATGTGGGTGAGCAGGTCCTCGTACGACCGGGGATCGAGTCGCTCCAGCTCGGCCAGCGGCACGGTGTTGCGGATGCCGGCGACGACGTCCTCGCCCTGCGCGTTGGGCAGGTAGTCGCCGTAGAGTCCGCTGCGGCCGGTGGCCGGGTCGCGGGTGAAGGCGACGCCGCTGCCCGAGTCGGGACCGAGGTTGCCGAAGACCATGCGCTGCACGGTGACGGCGGTGCCGAGGTCGTCGGGGATGTGTTCGCGGCGCCGGTACAGGCGGGCGCGTTCGCCGTTCCAGGAGCCGAACACCGCCAGGATCGCCCTGCGCAGCTGCTCGGCGGGCGACTGCGGGAAGTCCTCCCCCGTCTCGTCGCGGATCAGCTGTTTGTACGCCTCCACCAGCTCGGCGAGGTCGCGGGCGTCCAGGTGCAGGTCGTCGGGGGCGTGGCGCAGGCTCTTGAGCATCGTCATGGCCCGCTCGAACAACGCCGGGTCGACGCCCATGACCGTACTTCCGAACATCTGGACGAGCCTGCGGTACGAGTCCCAGGCGAACCGCTCACTGCCCGAGACCTTGGCCAGCCCCAGGACGGAGTCGTCGTTCAGCCCGATGTCCAGCACCGTCTCCATCATCCCGGGCATCGAGAACCGTGCCCCGGACCGGACGGACAGCAGCAACGGGTCGTCCCGCCGGCCCAACCGCCGACCGGCGGCGTCCTCGACGGCTGACAGGTGCCGGGAGACCTCCGCAAGCATGCCGTCCGGTTCCGCTCCGGTGCTGAGGAAGGCCCGGCACGCGTCGGTTGTGACCGTGAAACCCGGCGGGACCGGCAGGCCCAGCCGGGTCATCTCGGCCAGATTGGCACCCTTGCCGCCCAGGAGGTCCGCCATGTCGCGGCGGCCCTCGCGGAAGTCGTACACGTAACGAACCATGACGCTGCGCTCCTCGGCTCGGCGGGTACGGTCCGGCTGTCGGGCCGCGACTCCTCTCCAGCGTCGGACGACAGGGGCCTGGTCGGCATGTGCTGGCCGTCCCCATGTCAGGGCCGAACGGCCCAAGCACCCGAGCTGCGACCCGGCCGATGCGGGCCCACATCCGTCTCCGATCCCGAACCGCCCCACGCCACGGGCGCCGAGGAGCCTCGGGAAGCCCGGGTACGGCTGCCGCAGCTGAGGCTGGACGAGCTGCTGGAGGAGCTCGAGGCCCGGCTGGACGCCGCCCGCGGCACGCGCGACCGGGCGCACAGCCTGCTGGAGGCGGTGCTGCCCGTCGGCCGGGAGCTGGACCTTGAGTGGCGTGGCCATCGACAACGCCCGCCTCTACGAGGAGGCCCGGCTGCGCGAGCGCTGGCTGCAGGCGAACGCGGAGATCACGGGAGCCGCGCTCGCGGTCGTCGATGCCGATGGAAGGCGATGACCATTCGGTTCCAGGACCGGGCCCTGGCGCGAGAGATGCCGGAGACGATCGACCTCACCCCGTCGGCGCGCTGATCTCCCTTTTGAGGATCTTGCCGCTGGGGCCGGTCGGCAGCGTGTCCACGAGCCACACCTCGCGTGGGTACTTGTACGCCGCCACCCTCTCCTTGACGAACTGCCGGAGCTCGTCGGGGGTGGCCTGCGCCTTGGGGCGCAGTACCACCGCGGCCGCGATCTCCTCGCCCAGGTGCGCGTCGGCCACGCCCACCACCGCGGCCAGCGCTACGGCCGGGTGCTCGTGGAGGACCTCCTCGATCTCGCGCGGGTAGACGTTGTACCCGCCGCGGATGATCATGTCCTTCTTACGGTCGACGATGTACAGGTAGCCGTCCTCGTCCTGGCGCGCGAGGTCGCCGCTGCGCAGCCAGCCGTCCGGAATGGTGGCCGCCGTCTCCTCCGGGCGGTTCCAGTACCCCTTCATCACATTCGGCCCGCGCACTGCCAGCTCGCCGATCTCGCCGGGGGTCACGTCCTGGCCCTTGTCGTCGAGGAGCCGCACCTCCACGTCCTTGATCGGGGTGCCGATGGATCCGGGCTTGCGGGGCCGGTCGGGGTGGTTGAAGGTGACCACCGGACTGGTCTCGGACATGCCGAAGCCCTCCAGCACCACGCAGCCGAAGCGACGCTCGAAGCCGTGCAGGATCTCCACCGGCAGCGAGGCTCCGCCGGAGACGCACATCCGCAGCGTGGACACGTCGGCCTCCGACGGGTGCTGGAGCAGCGCCGCGTACATGGTCGGTACGCCCTCGAAGATCGTCGCCCGGTCGCGGGCGATGGCGTCCAGCACGGTCTGCGGGTCGAAGCGTGGGATCAGGGTGAGCGAGGCACCGGCGCGGACGGTCACGCTCATCGTGCAGATCTGGCCGAAGATGTGGAACAGCGGCAGACAGCCCACCACCACGTCCTCCGCCGTCATCCGCTGCACCTCGACCGCGTTGACCTCGGTGTTGTGCCGCAGCCCGGAGTGGGTGAGCGTGGCGCCCTTGGGGCGTCCGGTGGTGCCGGAGGTGTACAGCAGCACCGCCACGTCCTCGTCGTCCGGCTCGCTCACCTCCGGCAGCGGCTCGTGACCGGCCAGCAGGCCGGCGAAGGTGACGGGCTCGACGGCCATGTGGCGCACTCCGGCGGCGGCCGCGCCCTGCGCGCCCTCGCCCGGCGCCTGGTGCCACTCGAAGAGCATCTGCGCGCCCGAGTCACGCAGGTGGTACTCGGTCTCCCGGGTCTTCAGCAGCGGGTTCATCGGCACGACGACCGCTCCGGCGCGCAGCACGCCGTAGTACAGGACGACGAACTCGACAACGTTGGGCAGCATCAGAGCGACCCGGTCTCCCGTTCGTACGCCCCCGGCCCGCAGCAGCGCGGCGGTGCGGGCGCTGCGCTCGTCGAGCTCCGCGTAGCTGACGACCTGGTCCCCCAGCCGCAGCGCGGGGCGTTCCGGCTGCCGCCGTGCCGTCTCCACCAGGAACTGAGCCAGATTGGCCATGACCGCCTCCACGAACGTCACCGTCGAAATTCGCTGTTCACATCGACGACATCGTGCAGACGTCCGTGGCGAGGACCTATGTGCGGTACGACAGCGTCTGACCTCCCGAATTGTTCCCGAGGACAAAACAGGGGCGATACGCTGCGGGAATGGACCTCTCAGGGGTGGTCTCGGCGCTTCATGCAAGGCTGCCGGAACTGGGCGAGCGGATGGCGCAGCGCATCCGCTCGGATGTCGATGCCTACAAGGACGAGTCGCTGATCCCCTTCGACTCGCTGCGCAGCTCGTGCACCGCCAACGCGGACCTGCTCCTGAACCAGCTCGGCCGCGCGGGCGCGCAGGACCCGAGCCCGGCCCGGGAGACCGGCCGCCTCCGTGCCGAGCAGGGCGTGCCGCTGGCGGACACCCTGCACGCGTACCGGATCGGCTTCGAGCTCCTGTGGACGGAGGTCCTCGGCGAGGCACGCACCCATCCCGAGGTCACCGACGCCCAACTGGTGTCCCAGTCCCCGGAGTTCTGGGCCCTGTTCGGCCGCTACGCGGAGGCGGTGGCGGCGGCCTACCGGGAGACGACCGCCGAGCTGACCTCGCGGCGTCAGGCGCGCCGCTCGGCACTGGTGGAGGCGCTGTTCACCGGCGTCATCGCCGACCGCACGCTGTGGGAGGCCGCCCGCGAGCTGGGTCTGCCCGACCGCGGACCCTACGTGGTCGCCGCGGCGGCCGCCGACGCTCCCGGCGAGGAGCCGCTGGCGGGGACGGAAGTGGCGCTGCGTCAGGCCCAGATCCACTTCGCCTGGCGGCTGCTGCCCGACCAGCAGATCGGCCTGGCCGCCCTCCCCACGGCGACGGCGGAAAGCACCTGCCTGCGCATCCTGCGCCGCGCGGGCGCCCGCGTAGGCATCAGCCCGTGCTTCCACTCGCTGCAGGACACCCCCCAGGCTCTGCGCTTCGCCCGTCTGGCTCTGGCCGGCCTCCAGGGCACCGGCCCCGGCGTCGCGCGGTTCGACGACAACCCGCTGGCCATGGTCGTCGCCGCCGCCCCGGCCGAGGCGGCGCACCTGGTGGAGGTGGTCCTTCAGCCCCTGCTCGATCTCCCGGCCGCGGAGCGGGCCCGTCTCCTGGAGACCCTGGAGCACTGGTACGCCGCCGCCGGCTCCGCCGCGGAGGCGGCGCGGAGTCTTTTCGTCCACCCCAACACCGTCCGCTACCGGCTGCGCCGCGTCGAGGAGCTGACGGGCCGTTCCCTGTCCGATCCGCGAGCGGCGGCGGACATCGGCGCGGCGCTCCTGGCGGTGCGCAGGGCGGGCGCGTCATTCCGTGACGTCATTCAGTAGACCGACGGCGTCGACTACGACGCTCCGCACATGGCCAGCGCGGTTCGCGCCAGTCCGCGCAGCCAGGCATGGGCCTGGTCGGTGTCGTAGCGCTGATGCCACGACAGGTATATCGGTGCCGACGGCAGTTCGAGCGGGAGGGGGAGCACGACCAGGCCGAGGTCGGCGACCGCTGACCGCGTGGTGGCTTCGGGGACGCTGATCAGGAGATCGGAGCCGCGCGCGAACTCCAGCGCAGCAGCTTCCGTGGGCGCGGTCGCCACCACGCGGCGGGTGAGGCCGAGCTGCGCGAGGGCGTCGTCGAGGGCATTGCTGAGGTTTCCACGTCGCGAGACGGTCACATGCTCAGCGGCGGCGTACCGCTTCGCGGTGACGGCCTTGACGCGGGTGAGGGGGTGCCCCTGCCGCACGACGATGACGAGGCGGGTCTCCCCCACGTTCTCGGCACGGATGTCCGGTGCGCTCGGGCGGTTGGCGTTCGCCTCCAGGTCGACCTCGCCGCGCCGCAACTCGGGGGTGTCGATGCTCGATTCAGCGACGAAGCGCAATCGCACGCCCGGCGCCTGTCCGCGCACGGCCGCGAGCAGTGCGGGGCCGCTCAAGGCGACCAGGGAATCGTGCCAGCGGAGTGTGAAAGTGCGCTCCAACGTTGCCAGATCGACTTCACGGCTCGGTGCCAGCACCCCCTGTACCTGGTGCAGCAGCTCGTGCACCTGTTCCCGGACGGCGATCGCATACGGCGTCGGGGTCATCGTGCGGCCGGTGCGCACCAGGATCTGATCCCCGGTCGTACGCCGGATTCGGCCCAGACTCCGGCTCATCGCGGGGGCGGTGACGTGCAGGCGCGCGGCGGCCCCGGCCACGCTTCCCTCCTCCAGCAGCGCGTCGAGCGCGGTGAGCAGGTTCAAGTCCAATTGCATGTGAGTAATCCTAGCCGTGCTTGACATGCATTTGAAGTTAATGATGGGGCTCTATACCTTCGAGACGAGAGCGCAAGACGGAACGCACAGCTCGGTTCGACCGGCCTCATCCCCCCTCCTCACACGGGAGTACCACCATGTCCGAAACGCTTCAGACCACTGACGTAGCCGCCTCCGACGCCGACCTGCTCGACCAGACCGCGATCGCCGTGCGCGAGGCCGGTTCAGCGCTGCGCGAGCGCTTCGGCGAGGTGGTCCGCTACCAGAGCCGCGAAGAGCTGATGAGCGCGCTCGCCGCCAACGACGACACGGCCCTCGACATCCTGCGCCCCCGCCTGACGGCCCTGCGCCCGGACGCCGGCTGGGTGGAGGACGAGCTGGACGGCGGGGCGCTGCCGCCCGGCGAGTGGTGGGTCGTGGATCCGGCCGAAGGCAACGTCAACCACCTGCACGCCCTGCCGGAGTGGGCGGTGACCGCCACCCTCGTGCGTGAGAACCAGCCGGTGCTCACCGCGGTCCACCTGCCGTTGACCGGGGAGACCTACACCGCGCTCACCGGCGCGGGCGCCCACCTCGACGGCCGGCCGCTGCATGTCTCCCGGACCGCGGACCTCGGCCTGAGCATCGTGGCCACCAGCCAGGCCCGGCCGGACGAGGACGAGAAGGTCGTGCGGCGCGTCGGCTCCTCCATCACCGCAATGCTTTTCGACGCGCTCGTCGTCCGCACCGCCGTGCCCGCGACCCTGCACCTGCTGAACGTGGCCGCCGGCCGGATCGACGCCTTCTGGCAGTTCGCCGGCGCCCGCGCGGACCTGCTGCCCGGGGCGCTGCTCGTCACCGAGGCCGGCGGACAGATCTCCGACGCCGAGGGCCGCCCCTGGACCCCGCAGAGCGAGAGCTTCCTGGCCGCCGCGCCCGGCGTCCACGCCGAGGCCGTCGCCACGCTCTCACGCTGACCGCGCACCACAACCCGCACACACGGAAGGACCAGATCATCATGACCACGATCGCAGTTCTCGGAAACGGCCGCGTCGGCGGCAACCTGGCCACAGCCCTCATCCGGGCAGGGCATGAGGTGACCGTGGCGGACCGCGCGCCGGGCGCCACCGCCGACGCTGCCCGGACAGCCCGGATCGTCATCAACGCCACCCCGGGCGCCGGCTCGCTGGACCGGCTCGTCGCGCTGCGCGAGGAACTGCGCGACAAGATCCTCGTCGACGTCTCCAACGCCACCGTCGACGGACCGGACGGACTGCCCGCCGACCTGATCTACCCCGGCTCGAGCCTCGCCGAGCAACTCCAGGAAGCGCTCCCCGAAACGCGCGTCGTCAAGACACTCAACACCATGCTCTTCACGGTGATGACCGCGCCGGCCACGCTCACCCAGGCGCCGGACGCCTTCCTCTCCGGCGAGGACCCGCAGGCCAAACAGACCGTCCGTGAACTGCTCGTCGACCTCGGCTGGCGCAAGGAGTGGATCACTGATCTCGGCGGGATCCAGACCGCCCGCGCCACGGAGGCAGCGATTCTGTTCGTACCGCACCTGATTCGGTCCAACGGATTGGCGCCCTTCGCGATCTCGATCGCCCGCTGATCCACACACAGGGCACCGGCCCCTCCGCGACCGGCAACTGCTGTGCCGGCGCCGGTGCCTCTGGCCGAAACCGACCCGAGGCCAGGCGTCAAACAGGCATCAAACAGGCACATGGCCATTGGCGAACGGGCAATGACCTCCCGCGCCACCGAGCCCTCCACGGCACTATCCAGGGACTGTGCAGGGCGAGAAACGGGCACATTCGGTCATGAACCGCTCGACGACGAACCTGGCCAGTACGGGCGAACGCCTTGTAGAAATTTGGCCACCGAAGCCGAACGGGACGGGCTCCGGGAAACAGCCGGCGCGGGTACGACGCGTCGAGCGTGAAACGGAGGTGTCGCCGTGGACGCCGAGGAACGAAGACGGGGAATTCTGGAAAGGGCACGCTCTTCCGGCTCCGTGGACGTCGGAAAGCTGGCAGCCGACCTCGGGGTCTCCAAGGAGACCGTGAGGCGCGATCTGAATCTCCTGGAGGGACACGGGCTGGTGCGGCGCATCCATGGCGGCGCCCATCCCGTGGAGAGCCGTGGCTTCGAGACCACGCTCGCCTTCCGTACCACCATGAACGTCCCCGAGAAGGCCCGGATCGCGGTCGCCGCGGCCGACCTGCTCGGGGACGCGGAGTCCGTCTTCATCGACGAGGGCTACACCCCGCAGCTCATCGCCGCCGCACTCCCCCGTGACCGCCAACTGACCGTGGTCACCTCCTCGTTGGCCACCGCGAGTGCCCTGGCCTCCGCCGAGAACATCACCGTCCTGCTGCTCGGTGGCCGGGTGCGCGGCGGGACGCTGGCCACGGTGGACCACTGGGCCACGCGGATGCTGGCCGGCCTCGTCATCGACCTGGCGTACGTCGGCGCGAACGGCATCTCCCGCGAGTACGGACTCACCACCCCCGACCCCGCGGTCAGCGAGGTCAAGTCCCAGGTCCTCAGGACCGCCAGGCGCCGGGTCTTCTCCGGTGTCCATACGAAGTTCGGCGCCGTGAGCTTCTGCCGCTTCGCGGACGTCACACAGTTCGAGGCGATCGTCACCGATGCCGGGCTGCCCGCCTCCGAGGCACACCGCTACTCACTGCTGGGCCCCGAGGTCATCCGGGTCTGAGCCGCGGTTCATCTCCGTACCCCACCACCCCCGCACGTCCGGGGCCTGGTTCCGCACACCCTCGCAACACATCCCTGGAGTCAGTCATGCGTACACGAAGAATGATCCATGTCCTCGCCGCGGCGGCGGCCGCGGGCTCGCTGCTTGTCGCCTGCAGCGGGGCGGGCGGCACGTCGGGCTCCGGTGGCGACAGCAAGAGCATCAACGTGCTGATGGTCGGCAATCCGCAGATGGAGGACATCGCGAAGCTGACGAAGGACACCTTCACCAAGGACACCGGCATCAAGGTGAATTTCACGGTCCTTCCCGAGAACGAGCTGCGCGACAAGGTCACCCAGGACGTCGCCACCCAGGCCGGCCAGTACGACGTCGCCACGATCGGCGCCTACGAGGTCCCCATCTGGCAGAAGAACGGCTGGCTGCACGAACTGAGCTCCTACGCCGACAAGGACGCGGGCTTCGACACGGCCGACCTGCTCAAGCCGATGGTCACGTCTCTGTCCGGCTCCGACGGCAAGCTCTACGCCCTGCCGTTCTACGGCGAGTCCTCCTTCCTCATGTACAACAAGGACGTCATGCGGGCGAAGGGCATCACGGTGCCCGAGCGCCCGACCTGGCAGCAGATAGCCGACATCGCGGCCAAGGTCGACGGCGCGGAGCCGGGGATGCGGGGCATCTGTCTGCGGGGCCTGGCCGGCTGGGGCGAGCTCGGCGCGTCGCTGACCACCGTGGTCAACACCTTCGGCGGCACCTGGTTCACCAAGGACTGGAAGGCCCAGGTCAACACCCCCGAGTTCAAGAAGGCGACGGACTTCTACGTCGATCTGGTCCGCAAGCACGGAGAGGCGGGAGCGGCGCAGGCCGGCTTCACCGAGTGCCTGAACGCCATGAGCCAGAAGAAGGTCGCGATGTGGTACGACGCGACCAGCGCGGCCGGATCGCTGGAGGACCCGAGCTCCAGCAAGATCGCCGGACATGTCGGCTACGCCTACGCGCCGACCGCGCAGACCAAGAGCAGCGGCTGGCTGTGGAGTTGGGCGTGGGCGATGCCCAAGACCACGAAGAACGCCGACGCCGCCTCGAAGTTCATGCTGTGGGCCTCCGGCAAGGACTACGAGAAGCTGGTCGGCGAGAAGCTCGGCTGGTCGCGCGTCCCGGCCGGCAAGCGGGCCAGCACCTACGAGATCCCGCAGTACCAGAAGGCTGCCGCGTCGTTCGGTGACATCACCCTGAAGTCCATCGAGCAGGCAGACCCGGCCAACCCCGGTGTCCAGCCCAGGCCGACGGTGGGCGTCCAGTACGTGGCCATCCCCGAGTTCCAGGATCTGGGGACCAAGGTCACCCAGGAGATCTCCGCCGCCATCGCCGGCAAGACCAGCGTGGACAAGGCACTGAACGACGGCCAGAAGCTCGCCGAGGACGTCGCGAAGAACTACCAGTGACCCGCAGGAACCGCCCGGCCGGTCCTCCCCCCGGCCGGGCACCCTCCCCACCCCCGCCTTCACCGGCAGAGGAATCCGCCATGACCACGCTCACCGCTCCGCCCAGGACAGCACCACCACCCAGCCGCCCGCGCACGTCCACCGGCGTCAACAGGTGGCGGCGCCGCATTCCGCTGCTGCCGGCGCTCGTCTTCACCGTCGTCGTCACACAACTGCCCTTCGTGGCCACGCTCGTCATCTCCACCTTCCAGTGGAACGTCCTCAAACCGGGCGAGCGGCACTTCGTCGGCCTGTCGAACTTCACGTTCGTCTTCACCGACGAGCGGCTGCGCACGGCGGTCCTCAACACCGTCGTACTCACCGCCTCGGTGGTCCTCATCAGCGTGGTCCTCGGCCTGGGCCTGGCGATGCTGCTCGACCGCCGGTTCCTCGGCCGGGGTCTGGCGCGGACGATGCTCATCGCGCCGTTCCTCGTCATGCCGGTCGCCGCGGCGCTGCTGTGGAAGCACGCCATCTACAACCCCGACTACGGTCTGCTCAACGGCACCCTCAACGCCGTGTACCGCCTGTTCGGCGCGGAGAACGGCCCCACGATCGACTGGGTGTCCTCCTACCCCATGCCCGCCGTGGTGGTCTCGCTGGTCTGGCAGTGGACGCCGTTCATGATGCTGATCATCCTGGCGGGTCTGCAGGCCCAGCCCGGTGACGTCCTGGAGGCGGCCCGCGTCGACGGGGCGTCGGCCATGGCGACCTTCCGCTTCATCACCCTGCCGCATCTGCGCCAGTACATCGAGCTGGGCGTCCTGCTCGGCACGATCTACGTCGTGCAGACCTTCGACGCGGTCTACACCATCACCCAGGGCGGGCCCGGCTCCCAGACCACCAACCTGCCCTACGAGATCTACCTGACCATGTTCCGCAAGTACGAGTACGGCCAGGCGGCCGCCGCCGGCGTGGTCGTCGTGCTCGGCTCGATCGTGATCGCGACCTTCGCGCTGCGCACCATCGCGTCGCTGTTCCGCGAGGAGGTGTCCCGATGACCACTCACGCAGCCGTCGCCGCACCCGGCGCGAGGCTCAGGAAGCTCGTCCGCCGCCACGACGACCGCGGCGGTACGCCCCGGCTGTCACCGCTGTGGACCTTCGTCGCCTGGCTCGCCACCCTGGCGTTCTTCGCACCCGTGGCGTGGATGGTGCTCACCTCCTTCCATCAGGAGGCGGACGCGGCGACCAACCCGCCCAGTCCGCTGGCACCGGTCACCTTCGACCAGTACAAGCTGCTGTTCAGCCGGGACATCACCCCGTTCCTTCTCAACTCGGCGATGGCAAGCGTCATTTCGACGCTGCTCGTGCTCGCCCTTGCGGTGCCGACGGCCTACGCGCTGTCCATCAAGCCGGTCGAGAAGTGGACCGACGTGATGTTCTTCTTCCTGTCCACCAAGTTCCTGCCGGCCATCGCGGCCCTGCTGCCGGTGTACCTGATCGTCAAGGACGCCGGGATGCTGGACAACGTGTGGACGCTGATCATCCTCTACACCGCCATGAATCTGCCGATCGCGGTGTGGATGATGCGCTCGTTCCTCGCCGAGGTGCCCAAGGAGATCCTCGAGGCCGCCGAGGTCGACGGCGCCGGCCTGCCCACCGTGCTGTTGCGGATCGTCGCACCGGTCGCCATGCCGGGACTCGCCGCGACCTCGCTGATCTGCTTCATCTTCAGCTGGAACGAGTTCATGTTCGCCGTCAACCTCACCGCGACCAACGCGTCGACCGCACCGGTCTTCCTGGTCGGCTTCATCACCAGCGAGGGCCTGTTCCTCGCCCGGCTCTGCGCCGCCGCCACCTTGGTCTCCCTGCCGGTCCTCATCGCCGGATTCGCCGCCCAGGACAAACTGGTCCGGGGCTTGTCCCTAGGAGCAGTCAAGTGAGAGCCGCTGTCATCGAAGCCCCCGGAAAGGTCACCGTCACCACGGTGCCCGACCCCACCCCGGGGCCGCGCGAAGTCGTGGTCGACGTGGCGGCCTGCGGGCTGTGCGGGACGGATCTGCACATCCTCCAGGGCGAGTTCGCGCCGACCCTGCCGGTCGTACCGGGCCATGAGTTCGCCGGCGAGGTCGTGGGCCTCGGCAGCGAGGTCACCGAACTCGCCCTCGGCGACCGGGTCGCCGTGGACCCCTCGCTGTACTGCAACGAGTGCCGCTACTGCCGGGCCGGCCGCAACAACCTGTGCGACCGGTGGCGGGCGATCGGCGTGACCGTGGCCGGCGGCGCCGCCGAGTACGCCGTGGCACCGGTCGCCAACTGCGTACGGCTGCCCGACCACGTGGACGTCCAGGACGCGGCCCTGATCGAACCGCTGTCCTGCGCCGTGCGCGGCTACGACGTGCTCCACAGCAGAATCGGCTCCCATGTGCTGATCTACGGCAGCGGCACGATGGGCCTGATGATGCTGGAGCTGGCCAAGCGCACCGGCGCCTCCTCGGTGGACGTCGTCGACGTCAACCCGGAGCGGCTCGCGACGGCCGAGAAGCTGGGCTGCTCGCGGACGGCGCCCTCGGCCGACGAGCTGGGGCGGGCGGGTGGCTGGGACGTGGTCGTGGACGCGACGGGGAACGCCGCCGCCATCCAGGACGGCCTGGACAGGGTCGCCAAGGCCGGCACGTTCCTGCAGTTCGGGGTCTCCGACTACGCGACGACGGCCACCATCTCCCCGTACCGCATCTACAACCAGGAGATCACGATCACCGGCTCCATGGCGGTGTTGCACAGCTATGAACGCGCGGCGGAACTGTTCGCCACCGGGGTGCTCGATCCGCAGGTGTTCATCAGCCATCGGCTGCCACTGACGGAGTATCCCCAGGCATTGGCCCAGTTCGCGGCCGGCCAGGGGCGCAAGATCGTCGTACTGCCCTGACCTGCGCCTGAAAGGTGTGTGCACAGGTGACGGCAGCGGGCGGGGACCCGGGACTCAGTGGCCGAGCGCCGCCTTTTCCCGCAGGTCCTCGTCCTGCTGCCCCGGCGGCAGCAGCAGATCCTCGTACCGCCCCAGTGCCAGCACCACACCGAGCATCACGAGCGGAAGAAGCACAGCGAGCAGTGCCATGATCTGGTCCTTCCCCAGAATTTTCGCGGGGGGTGCCCATCCGGGTCTCCCCGCTTCCGGAGTGCAAACCCTGTGTCGGCCCCTTCTCATCGGGTACGCGGTGCGCAGTTCCGAGGATCTGGAGGGAGTCATGCAGCGAGGCAGTGACCGGCTGAGCGTCCACCGCGACGACGAGATGAAGCACGAGCTCCAGGGGCTGCTGCGGTCCGGGCATCCCACGCGGACGGAGGAGTGGCACGATCCGGAGCCGTCCGCCGATGACGATCCGCAGGTCGCGGGCGGGCCGGTGGCGCCGGGGGCGGCCTCCCTGGCGACGGTCCGGCTGGAGCTGGCGCGGAACCTGGGCCGTGGCGCCTTCCCGGCGAGCCCCCAGGAACTGGCGGGTGAGCTGCGCCGCGAGTACGCGCCCGACACCCTCGTCGAGTCGGTGGAGCGGCTTCCGCGCTCGGCGCGCTACACCAACGTCCAGGAGCTGGCCGAGGCCCTGACCGGGGGCGGGCGGCCGGCCCGGCGCGGGAACGCCTAGCGGTCGGTACGCGTACCGGCCGGACAGACGCGGGAAGGGCCGCCGATGGCTGAATTCGTGAAGGACGTCATGACCCCGGGCGTGGTCGCCGTCCGCCCGGACGCCTCACTCGTCGAGGCGGCGCAGCTGATGCGGACGCAGGACATCGGCGATGTCGTGGTGGCCGACGGGCAGGACGTGCTGGGTGTGCTCACCGATCGTGACATCGCGGTACGGGCGGTCGCGGACGGCGCCGATCCGCTGACGGTGAGCGCCGGGGCGGTGTGCACCCGCAACCCCGTGATGATCGGTCCGGGCGAGCGGGTGTCCGTCGCGGTCGCGCTGATGCGTGAGCACGCCGTACGGCGGCTGCCGGTCGTCGAGGACGGCCTGCCGGTCGGCGTCGTCAGCCTCGGGGACCTGGCGGAGAACCAGGACCCCGGCTCAGCGCTGGCCGAGATCAGCCGCGCCGCCCCGGACGAGTGAGGCGCGCGGGGCCAAGAGCGCACGACCCGCCGACCCGCCCCAGTGACGAGGCCCGTCACGGGCCACGGAAGGACGTGGAGACATCATGCGTATCGCTTTTCTGACCGCGCCCGAGGGCGTCGAGCAGATCGAGCTCACCGATCCCTGGCAGGCGGCGGTGGACGCCGGCCACAAGCCGGTGCTCGTGTCGACGAAGCCGGGCACCATCCAGGCGTTCCACCATCTCGACAAGGCGGAGAAGTTCCCCGTGCAGGAGGTCGTGGGCGAGACGTCGGCCGGCTCCTTCGGCGGGCTGGTCCTGCCCGGCGGGGTCGCCAACCCTGACTATCTGCGGATGAACAGCAAGGCCGTCGCGTTCGTGCGGGACTTCTTCGAGCAGGGCCGGCCGGTCGCCGCGATCTGCCATGCCCCGTGGACGCTGATCGAGGCGGACGTCGTACGTGGCCGGGTGCTGACCTCCTGGCCGAGTCTGCGGACGGACATCCGCAACGCGGGCGGCACCTGGGTCGACGAGCAGGTGCGGATCTGCGACCACGGCCCCAACCAGCTGGTCACCAGCCGTAAGCCGGACGACCTGAAGGCGTTCTGCGAGACGTTCCTCGAGGTGTTCGCCAGGGAGTCCAAGAAGGAGGCCGTCTGATGGGAGACCGCAAGCGGGAGCAGCGGGAGAGGTTTCGGGCGGACGACCCGGCCGCCGGGCCGCTCACCACCGACCAGGGCGTGACGGTCGACCACACCGACGACTCGCTCGCCGCCGGCGAACGCGGGCCGACGCTGATGGAGGACTTCCACTTCCGGGAGAAGCTCACCCACTTCGACCACGAGCGGATCCCCGAGCGGGTGGTGCACGCGCGGGGCGCGGGCGCGTACGGCTATTTCGAACCGTACGAGTCCTGCGCGGAGTTCACCCGCGCGGCGTTTCTGCAGGACCCGTCCGTGCGGACCCCGGTGTTCGTGCGGTTCTCCACCGTGCAGGGGCCGAAGGGCTCGGCGGACACCGTGCGGGACGTGCGCGGATTCGCGACCAAGTTCTACACGTCGGAGGGGAACTACGACCTGGTCGGGAACAACTTCCCGGTCTTCTTCATCCAGGACGGCATCAAGTTCCCCGACTTCGTGCACGCGGTGAAGCCGGAGCCGCACAACGACATCCCCACCGGCGCCTCCGCGCACGACACCCTGTGGGACTTCGTGTCGCTCCAGCCGGAAACCCTGCACGCGATCATGTGGCTGATGTCGGACCGGGCGATCCCGCGCAGCTACCGCATGATGCAGGGCTTCGGCGTGCACACCTTCCGGTTCGTGAACGCGGACGGGAAGGGCACGTTCGTGAAGTTCCACTGGAAGCCCCGGCTGGGCGTGCACTCGCTGGTGTGGGACGAGGCGCAGGAGTGCCAGGGGCGTGACCCGGACTTCAACCGGCGGGATCTGTGGGACGCGATCGAGGCCGGTGAGTACCCGGAGTGGGAGCTGGGCGTCCAACTCGTCCCGGAGGAGGACGAGTTCGCGTTCGACTTCGACCTGCTCGACGCCACGAAGATCATTCCGGAGGAGCAGGTGCCGGTACGGCCGATCGGCCGGATGGTGCTGGACCGCAACCCGGAGAACTTCTTCGCCGAGACCGAACAGGTCGCCTTCCACACCGCGAACGTCGTCCCCGGTATCGACTTCACCAACGACCCGCTGCTCCAGGCCCGCAACTTCTCCTACCTGGACACCCAGTTGATACGCCTCGGCGGCCCCAACTTCGCCCAGCTGCCGGTGAACCGGCCGGTGGCGGACGTACGCACGAACCAGCGCGACGGCTACCACCAGAGCGCGATCCACCGGGGCACCAACTACTTCCCGACCTCCCTCGGCGGCGGCTGCCCCGCGCACGCCGGTGTCGACGGGAGCGCGTACACGCACTACGCCGAACGGGTCGACGGCGCCAAGATCCGGCGCCGCAGCCCGAGTTTCCAGGATCACTACAGCCAGCCCGCGATGTTCTGGAACAGCATGGCGGACTGGGAGAAGCAGCACATCGTGGCGGCGTTCCGGTTCGAGCTCGGCAAGGTCGGCTCGAAGGAGGTGCGGGCCCGCACGGTCGAGCATCTCGCCAAGGTGAACTCCGACCTGGCGCGCCAGGTGGCGCGCGGCGTCGGGGTTCCGGATCCGTCCGGGGCGGAGGTGGCGGACAAGCTGTCCTCCCCCGCGCTGAGCATCGAGTCCCTGCGCGGCGACGGCTCGGTCCGCACCCGGCAGATCGCGGTCCTCGTGGCCGAAGGCGTCGACATCGCGCAGATCACGTCGGTGCGTGACGCGCTGACGGCCGAGGGCGCGATCGTCGAGGCGCTGGCGCCGACGGACGGTGAGGTGACCGGCGCCGACGGTGACCGGTTCGCCGTCGACCGCGCGCTGCCCACCGTCGCGTCCGTGCTGTACGACGCCGTGGTGGTGCCCGGCGGCCCCGCGGACACCCCCGACACGGCCGCCGACCAGGACGCGATGCGCTTTGTGCGGGATGCCTACCGGCACGGCAAGCCGGTGGCCGCGCTCGGTTCGGGCGTGGGTGTGCTGTCGTCCCTGGAGCCGGAGGGCGTGCGGCTGTCCGCCGAGTTCCATCATCCGGTGGCCGACCAGGGCGTGGTGACGGACACCTCGCCCGGCCCGGCGAGCGAGGAGTTCCTGCGGGCGTTCACGGCGGCCCTGGCGGCCCACCGCCACTGGGGCCGGCCGCCGGTGCGCCGCTGAGTCCGACGGGGCATGTGCACGTGCCGCGCGTGCCCCGTCCGTGGGCGCGGCTTCAGGTCATTCCGGTGGAGCCGTGGACCCCGGGTTGCCCGCCGTACGGTCGCGGGCGCCGTCGCGGGTTCGGCCCGCGGCCACGGTGCGGCGCGGGTTGCGGCGCAGATACTCGCCCTCCAGCTGCGCCATCCGTTCGTTGTGGGCCCGCAGCGCGTCGTTCGAGCCGTACAGCAGCGTGTCGTGGCGCGTCCGGTGGATGGTCTCCAGCTCCTTCATGAGCTGTGTGTCGTCCAGCCGGCCGGGGTCGACTCCGGTCATGGTGGTGCCCCGCTCGTCGTGTTCAACCATGCGGTCCGGGTACCCGCCGGGGAGCACATAGCCCCCGATCGGTGTAGGGGAGACAGTCATGGATCTCGCCTTTCTGCATCCACTGTACGAACACCTCGGGCCCTGGGCCTCCGTCTACGTCGGTACCTCCCGGCATACGGAGGACACGCCGCATGAGCGGCACCTGACGGCTCAGGCCCTTTCCCAGGAGCTGTCCGAGCAGGGTTGCGACGACGCGACCTGCCGGGCCGTGCGAAGTGCGCTGGAGGACCTGGAACACTCGTCCGAGCCACACGGCCGCGCGATCTTCGCCCGTGCGGGTGAGGTAGTCCTGGATCCGCCGCTGGCCCGCGCCCCGCAGCCCGACAGCGCCCACTGGGCCCCGCTGCCGCACACCACGCCGCTGCTGGAGCTGGCCGGCGAGGACCCGGTGTGCGTGGTGGCCTACGTCGACCGCAGGGGCGCCGCGTTCGAGCTGCGCACCGCGCTGGGCCGGCAGGACGCCGGCTCGGTCACGGGCCGACGGCATCCGTTGCACCGTACGAGCACGGCCGACTGGTCCGAGCGGCACTTCCAGCTGAGGGTGGAGAACACCTGGGAGCACAACGCCGCCGAGATCGCCGACGCGCTCGCCGTCTGCCAGGAGGAGACCCGTGCCGATCTGCTGATCCTCGTCGGCGAGGACCGGGAGCGGCGGACCGTGCGCGAACGGCTGCCGCGGCGGCTGCAGGACCTGGCCGTCGAGGCTCCGCACGGCACCGGTAGCAGGCTGCTCGACGAGGACGTCGAACGGGCCCGCGCGGAGCATGTACGGCAGCGGGCGGCGCGCGAGCTGGAACGGTTCCTGGCGGCGCGCGACCCGAACGGTGAGGGACGCGCCGGGGCGGTGGAGGGCGTGCCGGCGCTGATCGAGGCCGCGCGTGAGCACCGTATCGACGAACTGCTGATTCATCCGGACGGTGCCGACGCGCACCGTGAGGTGTGGATCGGTGAGGATCCGGACCAGCTGGCGGTGCGGCGTACGGACCTGAGGATCCTCGGCGAACAGCACTCGTGGTCGGCGCGTGCCGACGATGCGCTGATGCGCTGCGCGGTGGCCACGGGTGCGGGTGCCGTGTCGGTGACGCCGGCCGTCGAGTCGGTGCGGCAGGACGCGCCGGTGGGCGGCCTGGGGGCGCTGTTGCGCTGGGCGTGAGCCCAGCGATGCGGCTTCAGCGGGCCCGCTCCACCCTCCGCTCGTCCCACACCGGCTCCGCCGTCTCCCGCACCCGGCCGTCGCTGCCGAAGACCAGGAAGCGGTCGAAGGAGCGGGCGAACCAGCGGTCGTGGGTGACGGCCAGGACGGTGCCCTCGAAGGCTTCCAGGCCCTCCTGGAGGGCCTCGGCGGATTCCAGGTCGAGGTTGTCGGTCGGCTCGTCGAGGAGGAGGGCCGTGACGCCCTCCAGCTCCAGCAGAAGGATCTGGAAGCGGGCCTGCTGTCCGCCGGAGAGACGGTCGAAGGTCTGCTCGGCCTGGTTGGTCAGCTCGTAGCGGCGCAGCCGGGACATCGCGGCGCCCCGGTCCTGGGCGTGCTCCTTCCACAGGATGTCCAGGAGGGTGCGGCCGAGCAGCTCGGGGTGTGCGTGCGTCTGCGCGAAGTGGCCGGGCACGACACGCGCGCCCAGCTTCCACGCCCCGGTGTGCGCCACGTCGTCCCCGGCCAGCAGGCGCAGGAAGTGCGACTTGCCGGA
The DNA here is from genome assembly GCF_055634335.1 of Streptomyces sp. NPDC111802. Classification (NCBI taxonomy): domain Bacteria; kingdom Bacillati; phylum Actinomycetota; class Actinomycetes; order Kitasatosporales; family Streptomycetaceae; genus Streptomyces; species Streptomyces sp. NPDC111802. The sequence goes on from NZ_JBVKCZ010000003.1 coordinate 299,904, forward strand.
GCCGTTGGAGCCGAGGACGGCGACGCGCTCGCCGTAGAAGACCTCCAGGGAGAACGGCTTCATCAGGCCCGTGAGTTCGAGCTCCTCGCAGGTGACGGCCCGCACTCCGGTACGGCCGCCCTTCAGCCGCATCCTGATGTCCTGCTCACGCGGCGGCTCCGGCGGCGGGCCGACCTCCTCGAACTTGCGCAGCCGGGTCTGCGCGGCGCGGTAGCGGGAGGCTATGTCGGGGCTGTTCTCGGCGGCCTGACGGAGCGTCAGCACCAGCTTCTTCAGCTGGGCGTGCTTCTCGTCCCAGCGTTTGCGCAGTTCCTCGAAGCGGGCGAAGCGGGCGCGCCGGGCCTCGTGGTAGGTGGCGAAGCCGCCACCGTGCACCCAGGCGTCCGCGCCGGCCGGCGAGGGTTCCACCGACACGATCTTCTCCGCCGTGCGGGCGAGGAGTTCACGGTCGTGGGAGACGAAGAGGACCGTCTTGCGGGTCTCCTTCAGGCGCTCCTCCAGCCAGCGCTTGCCGGGTACGTCGAGGTAGTTGTCGGGCTCGTCGAGCAGCAGCACCTCGTCCGGGCCGCGCAGCAGCGCCTCCAGCACCAGCCGCTTCTGCTCGCCGCCCGACAGGGTGCGCACCTGACGCCACTGTGCCCTGTCGTACGGCACCCCGAGGGCCGCGGTGGTGCACATGTCCCACAGCGTCTCGGCCTCGTAGCCGCGCACCTCGGCCCAGTCGGAGAGCGCCTGCGCGTACTTCAGCTGGGCGGCCTCGTCGTCGACCGTCATGATCGCGTGCTCGGCGGCGTCGACGGCCTTCGCCGCCTCGCGGATCCGGGCCGGCGCGACCGACACCAGCAGGTCACGTACGGTCGTCTCGTCCCGTACGGACCCCACGAACTGCCGCATCACGCCGAGCCCGCCACTGACGGTGACGGTGCCGCCGTGCGGCTTCAACTCACCGGAGATCAGCCGGAGCAGGGTCGTCTTGCCGGCACCGTTGGGCCCCACCAGCGCCACGGCGGCGCCTTCCCCGACCCGGAAGGACACGTCGCCGAGCAACGCCCTCCCGTCGGGGAGGTAGTACTCGAGGTGCGCGGCTTCCAGATGTCCCATGAAGCCGAATTCTGCGGGTCGGGGGCGGGAGCGGGCAAACCGTTATCGCAGGCCTATGGCGCGTCCCCGTCCACGACCTCCCCAGCCGGCCCGCTGTCCCCGGCGGGAGCCACGACCGCCCCGGCCCACGCCAGCGCTTTCCAGCCGTCCGCGGGCGATCCTTCGAGGATCACCACTCCCGTGTTGTCCAGCGGATGCGCGGCCGAGAACGGTACGTCCACATTGACCGCCCGCGCCGCCGTCCACATCCGGATCGCCGCACCGTGGCTGACCATGGCGACGGCCCGAGCACCGCTCTCCGCGGCCTCCGCCACCACGGCGTCATACCGCGCCAGCGCTTCCGCACCGCTCTCGCCGCCCGGTATGCGCAGCTCCGTGTCGCCGTCCGCCCAGGCGAACACCGTCTTCATGTAGAGCTGCCCCTGCTCGGACTCACCGGGCAGCATCTCCAGGTCCCCGGCGGACAGCTCACGGATGCCGTCCCGCACGATCACGTGCAGACCCCGCGCGGCGGCCAGCGGGGCGGCGGTGAGCTGGGTGCGGGTGAGGGTGGAGACGTAGATCGCGTCGATGTCCTCGTCGGCCAGCGCAGCGGGCAGGGCGGCGGCCTGCTGTTCGCCGAGCGCGGTCAGACCCGGTCCGGGGACGGCCGTGTCCAGCAGGTGATCCACGTTGGACGGGGTCTGGCCGTGGCGTATGAGGAGCAGGCGCATGTGCTGGGGGTTCCTCCGTGTGTCGCTCACCGCCTGCCGGACAGCAATCGGCCACTTCAGGGTACCCAGCCCTGTATGAGCCCAGACGTCGACCTCACCGTCCTCAAGCCCGGCCGGCACACCCTGCGGGACCGGTTCCTCGCCCTCGACTCCCGGCTGTTCGAGTTCGCCGCCGAGCAGCACTGGCCGTATGCCGAGCGGGTCCTGCCACGGCTGAGCCGGAGCGCGAACCACGGCGTGCTGTGGTTCGCCACGGCCGCGGCGATCGCCGTCAGCCGGACGCCACGGGCCCGCCGGGCCGCGGTGCGGGGCCTGGCCTCGCTGAGCCTGGCCTCGCTGACCATCAACACCCTCGGCAAGCGGTCCGTGCGCCGCCCCCGCCCCGTACTGGATCCCGTACCGCTGGTCCGGCAGCTGAAGCGGCAGCCGATCACCACCTCGTTCCCCTCCGGTCACGCGGCGTCGGCGGCCGCGTTCGCCACCGGTGTCGCCCTGGAGTCGCCGGGCTGGGGCCTGGTGGTGGCGCCGATCGCCTGGTCGGTCGCGCTGTCGCGGGTGTACACCGGCGTCCACTTCCCGAGCGATGTGCTGGCGGGCGCGGCACTGGGCGCGGGTGCCGCGTTCGCCGTACGGGGCATGGTGCCCACGCGTGACCGGCAGGTCCCGCCGGCCCGGCCGCGTACGGACGTTCCGGCGCTGACGGAGGGGGACGGCCTGATCATGGTGGCCAACAAGGCGTCGGGCACCGCCGAGCGGGTGCACGCCCTGCTCGACCTGCTGCCGCGCGCCGAGCTGGTCGAGTGCGAACCGGAGGATGTCCGGACCGAGTTGCGCAAGGCGGCGGCCCGCGCCCGGGTGCTCGGGGTGTGCGGCGGCGACGGCACGGTGAACGCGGCCGCGGAGATCGCGTTGCGCCATGGCCTGCCGCTGGCGGTGCTGCCCGGTGGCACGCTGAACCACTTCGCCTATGACCTGGGCGTGGAGAACGAGCGCGATCTGAGCCGGGCCCTCCAGCGCGGCGACGCGGTGCGGGTGGACGTGGGCCGGTTCAGCTGCGACGGGCAGCAGGGCCTGTTCCTCAACACCTGCAGCCTGGGCGTGTATCCGGAGCTGGTGCGTGAGCGCGACCGCTTCTCGTCGGTGGTCGGTGCCTGGCCCGCCGGGGTGCTCGCGGCGCTGCGCGTCCTGCGCCGTGAACGCCACCCGCTGCACGCCGAAGTCGCGGGCCGTGCGCACCCGTTGTGGCTGCTGTTCGCCGGGAACGGCACCTACCACCGGCTGGGCCTCGCCCCCGCACGACGGCTGAACCTCGCGGACGGTGTGCTCGACGTACGGGTCGTGCACGGCGGCCGACGGCCCGCTCTGCGCCTGCTCGCGGCGGCCGTCGCCGGCCCGCTGACCCGCTCCCCGGCCCATGCGGCGGTCCAGGTCGGCCGGCTGCATCTGACCGGCGTCACCCAGGGTGCGCTGCTCGCGTACGACGGCGAGGTCACCGAGGTGGGCGGCGAGGTCACGCTGGAGAAGCTGCCGGAGGCACTGACGGTCTACCGTCCGCTGCCCGGCGGTTCCTGATTGACCGTCAGTCCAGATGGCAAAACGCGGGTCTCATCATTCGACATGCGGGCTTACGGTGTCGAGTACCGGTCGGCGAGGCCGCGCACCCCGTCGCGTATCCCGTCGACCGGCACGACGAGACGAGGGGAACAGCCATGTCGAAAGGGCCGTCGAAGGCACAGGAGACCGCCGTCTACACGCACGGGCACCACGAGTCCGTGCTGCGTTCGCACACCTGGCGCACCGCCGCCAACTCGGCGGCCTATCTGCTCGACTCGCTGAAGCCGCACATGAGGATCCTGGACGTCGGCTGCGGGCCGGGCACGATCACCGCCGACCTGGCGGCCCTGGTCCCCGACGGGCACGTCACCGGCGTCGACCGGGCGCCGGAGGTGCTGGAGCAGGCCCGGGCCACGGCCGCCGGGCGCGGTCTGACGAACGTCGACTTCGCGGTGGCGGACGTGCACGCCCTGGACTTCCCGGACGACACCTTCTGCGTGGTCCACGCCCACCAGGTGCTCCAGCACGTCGGCGACCCGGTGGCCGCGCTGCGCGAGATGACGCGGGTCACCAGGCCTGGCGGCCTCATCGCGGTCCGTGACTCGGACTACGCGGCCATGACCTGGTATCCGGCGTCCCGGGGGATGGACGACTGGCTGGAGCTGTACCGCCGGGTCGCCCGCGCCAACGGCGGCGAGCCGGACGCAGGGCGCCGGCTGAAGTCCTGGGCGCTGCGGGCCGGGCTCACGGACATCACGGCGACCTCGAGCACCTGGACCTTCGCTACGCCCGACGAGCGGGCCTGGTGGAGCGGACTGTGGGCGGATCGCACACTGGCCTCCGCGTATGCCGAGCGTGCCACGCGGGACGGGCACGCGACGGTGGAGCGGCTGCGGGCGGTCTCGGCGGCCTGGCGGGAGTGGGGGCAGCGGGACGACGGCTGGTTCAGCGTGCTGCACGGAGAGATTCTGTGCCGTAAGGAAGCCTGAATCGTGTAGTGAATGGCGGACTGAATCGCGGACTTCTGGAAACCCGATGAGCAGGAGGTTGGATTATGGTTCCCATTCTGCTCGTGCTGCTACTGGCTCTGATTCTCTTCGGCGCCGGATTTGCGCTGAAGGCCCTGTGGTGGATCGCGATAGCGGTCCTCGTCGTATGGCTACTCGGTTTCGTGATGCGTGGCACGACCACGGCGGGCGGCAGGGGCCGCTGGTATCGGTGGTGAGTTGATTTCACTCCGGTGAATTGACGTCACTCCCGGGGAAGCAGTGGTCCCAGCGGCCCGAGGTCCAGATTCAGGTCCTCGGGCCGCAGCCCGTAGCGCTCCCGCAGTTCGGTCATACGGTCGTCGAGCAGCATCAGCGTCAACCCGATCCGTTCCTCCTGCTCCTCGCTCAGGTCGCCCTCGTCGAAGCGGCGCAGCGCCTGGCGCTCCATGAGCTGGCGGAGCAACTCCACGACCGTCAGGACGAGTTTCACCAGGTCGCGTTCCACAGTGTCGGGGTCCAGGTCCACCCGGTTACGACGCGAGGCCCGGTCGTGGTGCCGTTCCGGATCGCGATGCGATGCCGGGTCGTGGTGCGATGCCGGGTCGTGGTGCGGTCCCGGGTCGGGATGTGAAGTCACGTCAACTCCCCCCAAGGGGACGGGACCTGCTCGTTGACGGAGCTGATCAGCGCGTTCAGGTCGATACGGACGAGGTCGACGTCGGCGATGCGCAGGGTGATGTCCCCCGTGACGACTACGCCGCCGGCGAGCAGCCGGTCGAGCAGGTCCACGAGGGCGATCTCACGGCGTTCGACGACGGTCACTGCTCCACCTCCGAATCCTGACCGAACTCTCCCGTGAAGGAATACGCCGCCCAGGGGCCGGTGAGTTCGACTCGGATTCCCGGTACGTCGTCCTTTTCCCGGTCCACCAGTTCCACGAATTCCTCGGAATCCGCGCGCGACACCAGATAGGCGGCGTTGAGCACATTCTGACCGGACGCGGCGGAAAGCGTGGCGCTCTGCGGCGCGTGCAACCGGCGATCCTCGGCGAAAACGGAAAGCGTTTCGTGCAGCCGCCCGGCGAATTCCGTGGCCCGCTGCCACACATCCTCGTGAGCGCGCGTCTGCATACGACGCCGGCGCAGATAGTCACGGCCCGACTCCGCCTTGCGATCGGACGGGCCGGGCTCGGTGGGCTCGGTGGCTTCCGTGGGCGCTCTCTCGACGTACACCTTGACGCCCCACTCCACCCGCCCCTCCAGCCGGTCGAGGACGCGCCGGAAGTCCTCCTCGCGGGCCTCCATCATGGTCCGAAGGCCGCTGTCGTCCCGGAAGACGGTCGCGAGCCGCAGCGGCAGCGGGGTGGTGACGGCGGTGAGCGCGTCGATGACCTGCTGATGGGCGCGGGCGGTCACGGTGAGCCAGTCGAGGTCCTCCAGATGGGCACGCAGCGGCGCCTCGGCGAAGTCCGCCTCGGGCACCGTACTGACGACGGCGACCAGGCCGTGGTGCGTCAGCTGTTTCGGCGGTGCGCCGGCGACGCCCGAGAGCTGGGCCTGGAGGGCGGAGCGAAAGGGGCGGCACACGGCGTAGACGTAGCGCAGTCCGGTCATGGGGCCTCCTCCTGTTCCCGGGCGGCTTCCCTGGCAGGCTCCAGCTGGGCCAGACGCTCGCGCAACTCGGCGTTCTCCTTGGCGAGTTCGTTGCGGCGGGCGCGGGAGGACAACGCGGGGTCGTCCTCCCACCAGTCGATGCCCATCTCCTTCGCCTTGTCGACGGAGGCGACGATCAGCCGCAGCTTCACGGTGAGGAGTTCGATGTCGAGCAGATTGATCCGGATGTCGCCCGCGATGACGATGCCCTTGTCGAGCACCCGCTCCAGGATGTCCGCGAGATTGGCTCCGCTGCCCTGGCTGTAGGGCTCCGGGAGCCTGCTGGACATGGTCATCGCCGGCTCCCGCCGCTCGCGTACTCGGCTTCGTCCTCTTCCTCGGCTTCTTCCTCAGGCTCTTCCTCGTACTCGTCCTCGGGCTCCTCCTCGCCCTCGCTCTCCTCTTCCTCCTCCTCTTCGTACTCGCCCTCGGGCTCCTCGTCCTCGGCGTACTCGGCGCTCTCGCCGTCCTCCTCGTCCTCGTCCTCCGCCTCGTTCTCGTCGTACTCCTGCTCCTCCTCCGCGACCGCGTCCTCGTGGCTGCGGACGAGCTCGCCGTCGCGGATCTCGCCGCGCCAGCCGTCCTCGGCCTCTCCCTTGAGGGTGATGAAGCGGACGTAGTTCTTGAGGTCGAGCCGGGCGCGACGGCCCTGGGCGCGCCAGATGTTGCCGGTCTTCTCGAACAGGCCCTGGGGGTAGTACTCGATCACCAGCAGGACACGCGTGAGGCTGTCGGTGAGCCGGTGGAAGGAGACGACACCCTTCGTGGTGCCCTTGCCGCCCTCCGAGGTCCACGCGATCCGGTCGTCCGGCACCTGCTCGGTGGTCTGCGCCTTCCAGCTGCGGTTGGACCAGAAGACCTTCAGCTGCCAGTCGGACGTCGTGTCGTCGGCGCGGTTCGCGCTCTTCACGCCCTTGGCGAAGGTGCTGAAGTCCTGGTACTGGGTCCACTGGTCGTAGGCGGTGCGCAGCGGCACGCCGACGTCGATGTACTCGATGATGACAGTGGGCTTGTTGCCCGCCTTGCGCTTGTTCTTGCTCTTGCCGCCCCCGCCGATGTTCTTGAACGCGTTCACGACATTGTCCTTTGCGCGGGTGGCGCCGAGTTCCAGTGCGCTGCGCAGCGGCCCTTTGCCCTCGGCGAGCTTGCGCCCGCCGTCGAGGGCGAGCTGGGCGAAGCCGGGGCTGCGGCCCTCGGCGATGTCGTTCAGCTTGACCGTGGTCTCGCCGAGCTTGCGTCCCGCGCCGGTGAGCAGCCGAGTGGCCTGCACGGCGAGGTACTCCTGCAGTTCGGACTTGAGCCGGTCGGCCGCCTCGCTGTTGGCCAGGCCGGACAGTGGTTCCTTCGCAGCCCCACGGGCCGCGGAGCCCGCGGATCCGAGTGTCTCGGTCATGATCCGTCACCGCCCTTCGACCGGCGTGTCCCATCGGCGCCGCCGCGTGCCCCCGCCGTCTTCCTCGCCGCGGACCTGGCGGCGCCGGTCCGCTTCGCGGCCGCCTTCTTCTTGGGCGCCGTCTTCTTCGCGGGTGCCTTCTTCGCCGCCTTCTTCGCGGTCTTCTTCGCCGGAGCCTTCTTCGCCGTGGCCTTCCGGGCCGGCTCGTCGCGGTTCTCGTCCTCGCGGTCCTCGTCCTCCTCGGACGCCTCCGGCTCGTCGCGGTCCTCGTCCTCCGCGTCCTCCTCGTTCTCGGAGCCGAGGTCGGGCGTCGGCACCACGCCGGACAGCTGCTCACGCACCTCGGTGGTACGTCCGTGCAGCCGGTCGGCGAACGCGTCGAGCTGCCGCTCGACCATCGCGCCGGACGCCGCCTTGCCCACACCGCGCAGTTCCTCGCGCAGCTGGTCCCCGATCTCCTTGAACTGCGGGTTGTTCTGGAGCTGTTGGGACACCAGGTCCGTGACGGCCCGTGGGCTCAAGTGCATTCGCTTGCCCGCCACCAACGTGCCCAGAGCGAACGCCAGTTTCATCTTCTTCGTACGTCCGAGGACGTATCCGGCCCCTACCGCGAGGCCCAGTCCCACTCGGTTCATCATGCCGTCCCGTCGCTGTTCCCGTACCCTGCACGCAGGCCGATCTCAAGCCGGTCAAGGAGTTCGTCCTCCTGGCGGTCGAACTCCTCCTCGTCGATCTCGCCGGCGGTCAACCGCTCCTCGAGCCGTGCCAGTTCGGCGCGAACGGCGCTCGGGTCGTAGTAGAGGCGTTCCGCTTCCCGCAGCGCCTGTCTGATCACCCATCCGCTGCCGCGCACCGGGGCGAACGGCAACAGCAGTACCTCTCCGAGCAGTCCCACGGCCTTACTCCTCCATGCTCTCCACGCCGCTCGTGGTGCCCGCGGGCTCGGCCGGGCCGGGCTCGACGAAGCTGTACGGCGGCAGCGGGCCGTTGACGCGCAGTTCGAGATGCGGATGGCCCTTGCGCAGCTGTTCGACCGCGGCGAGGAACGCCTCGGCTCCGTCCCGGTCCACCAGGAAGGACACATTGGCGAGCCATCCGCTGGATTCGGGGCCGACGCTGACCGCGTCCGCCGCCGGTTCCAGGGTGTGCTGCACATCGGTCGCGTCCTCGGCCTCCTGGGCCTTGACCGCGGCGACCACCATCTCGCCGAGGTGGAGCCGCTGATCGTAAGTGCCGCCGCCGGCCTGCCGGTTGGCCTCCGTCATGGCCCGGATCTCCGGGTTCTGGGCCATGACACGGTGCAGGACCGCCTCCTCGGCATGGGACGCCTTGACGTTGTACTCGACCTTGCCGTCCAGTGCCGCCAGGCGCTCCTTGTAGTGGTCGCTACGCTCGGCGAGGACCGAGGTGACCGTCTCGTCGTCGGGGGCGACGCTGCCGAACCGCATGGGCAGCACGCAGCCGGCCGCCCCCACCTCGGCGAGCACGCTGGAGTGGGCGAGCAGTTCCCTGCGCTTGGGACGCAGCCCTTCGGGCGCGTCGCTGACGAGAGCGGCCAGTTCACCCTGCTTGAGCACGCGCACCGGGCGCGCCGGCTCGCCGATGCCGCCCATGTCCTCCGGAAGCGCGGGGTGCGAGCTCGCGGTGATGCCGTACACGTACGTGCTCACTCCTGCTCCTCCTTCCTGCGCGAGGTCGTGGACTTGCGGGTGCGCTGCCGGGGCCGCTCCTCGCCTTCCTCACGTGCCTGCTTGAAGGCGTCGGAGATGGTCTCGGCGGCACCGGACAGAGCCCCCTTGGACTTGCCGCGCGCACCGGACTCGGTCATCTCCCCGACCAGGTCGGGCAGGCCCGGGTCCTTGCGCGGCCCGGCCTCGAGGTCGAGCCGGTTGCACGCCTCGGCGAAGCGGAGATAGGTGTCGACGCTGGCCACGACGACGCGGATATCGATCTTGAGGATCTCGATGCCGACCAGGGAGACCCGCACGAACGCATCGATGACGAGTCCCCTGTCGAGTACGAGCTCCAGCACGTCGTAGAGGCCGCTGCTGCCGCCTCCGCCGCCGGTCTGCTGTGCCGGGACAACGGTCATACCAGCCGTTCCTCCTTGTCTGGGGTCGGTGTACTGGGCGTGGGCAGGCGACCTAGCGGCCGCCCGGCCTGTGTGCGTCGGAACGGCCACGCTCGTAGCGGCGCACGCGCCGGTATCCCGTGAGCTGTCCCTGAGGGTCGAGATCGACCTGGTAGCTCGCCATCAGGCTCATCGTGTCGGGTACGCGGGTCAGTTCCAGGACCTCTATCTCAAGGCTCCAGCCGTCCTCCGTCTGCTCGAAGGACGTCACCTTCTCCGCGTTCGCACCGGTGAGCTCGGCGAGCTGGGCCCGTGCCTGACGCAGGACCTCCATGGGGGCCGGCCGTTCGTCCGCCCCGCCCGTCTGCCGTCTGGATGATTTGGGTGTGTTCTGTGAATCATTCATGGGCGCCTCCTACGCCGAGTGGCCTGGAAGGCGCCGATCAAACCCCCGGCTCGGCTTATTCGGGCCGAGGTGTGCCGAGTTCCTCAGCCGCGCAGCGCTTCGAGCCTGCGCCGGGCCGGCCCCAGGGAGCGGGCCCGGCCCATCAGCCCGGCCCAGGGGTCGGTACGCGCCTTGTCCACTGCGTCCTCGATCGTCCAGCGGCGGGCGTCGAGGTCCGGATCGTCCAGCTCGTCCCAGGTGAGGGGGGTGGCGACGGGGGCTCCGGGCCGGGCGCGCACGGTGTAGGGCACGACCGCGGTCTGGGCGTAGGCATTGCGCTGCACATCGAGGTAGAGGCGGTCGCCGCGGTCCTTCTTGCGGGCGGCGGTGGTGAGCCGGTCCGGGTGGGCGTCGGCGAGCGTGTCGGCGACGTCCCGCGCGAACGCGCGCACCTGGTCGAAGTCGTCCTGCCCCTTCAGCGGTACGACGACATGCAGACCGCGCGAGCCGGTGGTCATCAGGGCCGACGGCAGCTTCAGCGCGTCGAGCAGTTCGCCGAGCAGACCCGCCGCCTCTCGGACCTGCCCGAAGTCGTTCTCGGCCGGGTCGAGGTCGAAGACCAGCCTGTCGGGGCGGTCGATGCCGCTGGTGCGGGAGAGCCAGCGGTGCAGGGTGAGGCTGGCCTGGTCGATGAGGTAGACGAGGGTCGCGGTGTCGTCACAGACCGTGTGGCAGACGGTGCCGCCCTCCTTGGGCAGCTCTACGCGCGTGATCCAGTCCGGGTAGTGCTCGGGGGTGTTCTTCTGCATGAACAGGGGCCCGTCGAGCCCGTCGGGGTGCCGCTCCAGCATCAGCGGGCGGCCCCGCAGATGCGGCAGCATGAACGGGGCGACGGACCGGTGGTAGTCGAGGAGGTCGCCCTTGGTGTACTCCTTCGCGCCCCCGCCGCCGGGAAAGAGCACCTTGTCGACGCGCTTGACCTCGACGGTACGGCGGCCTGCCCGCACCTGTTTCGTGGCGCCGTCGTCGGTCACCGTACGACCGCCTCCTCCACCAGCAGCTTCCCCGCGGCGGTGATGCCCATGGCGTCGATGCCGGCGGCGTGCAGCTGCTCGTCCGGGGAGGCCGAGCCCGGCATCATGCGTACGGCGAGCCGCACCAGTCGCGGCACCGGGCGCCCGTCGGTGAACGCGTCGAGCACGGCGTCGCCGATGCCGCCCTCCTCGTGGTGGTCCTCCACGGTGAGCAGGCAGCCGGTGTCCTCGGCGGCCCGGCGCAGGGTCTCCCGGTCGACGGGCTTGACGGAGTACAGGTCGATGACCCTGATCCGGATGCCCTCGCGGTCCAGGGCGTCGGCGGCGGCGAGCGCCTCGTGCACGGTGACACCGGCCGCCACGACGGTCAGCCGGTCGCGGTCACTGGAGCGCAGCACCTTGCTGCCGCCGACCGGGAACTCCTCGTCGGGGCCGTAGATCACCGGGCCGGCGCCGCGCGAGGTCCGCAGATAGCGGACGCCGTCGAGGCCTGCCATACGGGCGACGAGCTGCGCGGTCTGGTTGGCGTCGCACGGGTACAGCACGGTCGAACCGTGCACGGCACGCATCATCGCCAGGTCCTCAAGGCCCATCTGGCTCGGCCCGTCCTGCCCGATGGCGACGCCGGCGTGCGAGCCGACGAGGTTGATGCCGGCGCCACTGACCGAGGCCATGCGCACGAAGTCGTAGGCGCGGGTCAGGAAAGCGGCGAAGGTGGAGGCGTACGGCAGCCAGCCGCGCGTGGCGAGCCCCACCGCGGCGGCGACCATCTGCTGCTCGGCGATGTAGCACTCGAAGAACCGCTCGGGGTGTTCCTTGGCGAAGAACTCCGCGCGCGTGGAGTCGCTGACCTCGCCGTCCAGGGCGACCACGTCGCCGCGACCGGTACCGAGGGCGGCGAGCGCCTTGCCGTACGCGTCACGGGTGGCGGCCTCTTCTCCCTTGTTCCAGCTGGGCAGTTGGAGGTGCCCGGACGGTACGGCGTGCAGCATGCGGGTCGCGTGCGGCTCGTGGACCTGGATGCGCAGCTCGCGCGGCCCGCCGAGCTCGGCGATCGCCTCGTCGGCGTCGGGCAGCGGCTTGCCGTGCAGTCCCTCCCGGTCCTGGACGCTCTCGACGCCCTTGCCCTTGAGGGTGCGGGCGAGGATGACGGTGGGCTGCCCGGTGGTGGAGCGGGCCTCCCCGTACGCCCGGTCGACGGCGTCGACGTCATGCCCGTCGACCTCGACGGTGTGCCAGCCGAACGCCTGGAAGCGGCGGGCGTAGGCGTCGAGATCGTGCCCGTGCCGGGTCGGGCCGCGCTGGCCCAGCCGGTTCACGTCCACGATGGCGGTGAGGTTGTCCAGCTGCTCGTACGCCGCGTGCTCGGCGGCCTCCCACACGGAGCCCTCGGCGAGCTCGCTGTCCCCGCACAGCACCCACACCCGGTACCCGGTCCGGTCCAGGCGCTGCCCGGCGAGCGCGATCCCGACCCCGATCGGCAGCCCCTGCCCGAGCGAGCCGGACGCGGTCTCCACCCACGGCACCCGGCGCGGGGTGGGGTGCCCTTCGAGACGGCTGCCGAGCTTGCGGAAGGTGAGCAGCTCCCCGTCCTCGATGGCACCGGCGGCCTTGTAGGCGGAGTACAGCAGCGGCGTGGCGTGTCCCTTGGACAGGACGAACCGGTCGTTGCCGGGGTGGGCGGGCCGCTCGAAGTCGTAGCGAAGGTGGTTGGCGAGGAGTACGGCCATCAGATCGGCGGCGGACATCGACGACGTCGGATGCCCCGACCCCGCGGCAGCGGAGGCCCGCACACTGTCCACCCGCAACTGCTGGGCGAGCTCGGTGAGTTCGGCGGTGTTCATGTCTCTCCTTCCGAGGGCTTGGGCGAGCCGGTTTCGGGGGCTGCCGGACTTCGCGGGTGCGGCTTGTGCACCGCCGGGGCGTCGGAGGGCGGTCCGGGACGTGCCGAGGCGTCGGGGCGCATGACGGGGCCCGGGGGTTCGTGGTGCTTGGCGGCTTCGGGGTCCTGGACGGGGTCGGGGGGCTGGTTTTTGGCCGGTTCACCGCGGGGCTGACTCTTGGCGGGCTCTCCGGCGGGCTGCGCCTTGGCGGGTTCTCCGGCGGGCTGACTCTTGGCGGGTTCTCCGCCCGGCTGGTTCCTCGCCGGCTCTCCGCCCGGTTGGTTCTTCGCCGGCTCTCCGCCCGGCTGGTTCCTCGCCGGCTCACCACCCGGCTGGCTCTTCGCCGGCTCTCCGCCCGGCTGGTTCTTCGCCGGCTCACCACCCGGCTGGTTGCCGGTGGCTTCTCCACTCCCCTGCTTCTTCGCGGGCTCACCACCCGGCTGGTTGCCGGCGGATTCTCCGCCCCCCTGCGTCTTCACGGCACCCGGCTGATCCTTGGCGGGCTCACCACCGGCGCCGTTCTTCGCCTCCGGCCCGCCCGCCACCCGGGCAAGCTCCGGCGAAGCCGTGTCCAGGGGTACCGACCACGACCGTACGAGGCCCAACTGCACGGCCTGGCGTGGCAGTACGGCGTCCAGGAACCAGTCGGCGGCGACGCGGACGCGGTTGCCGGGCATCGCGGCGAGGTGGTAGCCGCGGGTGACCGCGCCCGCCGCCACGCCGGACAGGTGGACGCCGAGGGGATTGGCGGCCGCCTTGACGCCACCCAGGTCGACCACGAAGCCCATGTCGCGGTGGCGGTAGGCCCGCCGCTGCCCCATGCCCAGTGACGCGGCGACGTTCTGCGCCACGGCCTTGCCCTGCCGCCAGGCGTGCTGCGCGGTCATCGGGGTGTACTCGCCGGGTTTCTCCAGGTCCGGCACGGCGGCCGCGTCCCCGGCGGCGTACAGCGCCGGCCGGCCCGGAACCTGGAGGTAGGGGTCGACGAGCAGACGGCCCCGTTCCAGGGGCAGTTCCAGCGACTCGGCGAGCGGATCGGGCCGTACGCCGACGCACCACAGCAGCGTGCGGGATTCGACGAACTCGCCGTCGGTCAGCAGCACCCCCCGGTGCGTGGCCTCCTTCACGGAGGTCCCCATCCGCACCTCGACGCCCCGCTGCCGCAGCACCTGGTCGGCCGTGCGCGACAACTTCTCGTCCAGCTCGGGCAGGACACGATCGGCGATGTCGAGCAGCAGCCAGCGTGGCCGCAGGCCCGCCCGCAACGGGTGCCTGCGCACCTGGGCGTCGGTGAAGAGCTTGCCGTGCGCCGCCACCTCGGTCCCGGTGTATCCGGCGCCGACCACGACGAACGTGCAGCGCGCCGCGCAGGTCTCGGGGTCGTCGGCCACGGCGGCCAACTCCATCTGCCGGGTCACGTGGTCCCGTGCGTACAGCGCCTCGGGCAGGCTCCGGAAGCCGTGTGCGTGCTCGGCGACGCCGGGGATGGGCAGCAGCTTGTTGACGCTGCCCGCGGCAAGGATCAGCCGGTCGAAGGACAGGGTGCCGGCGTCGCCCTCGGGGCCGGTGTAGTGCACGGTCTGCCCGTCGAGGTCGATGCCTCCGGCCTCGCCCAGCACGAGCCGTACGTGCGGCAGGGTGCCGGAGAGCGAGACGGTGACCCGGCGCGGTTCCAGGATGCCGGCGGCGACCTGGGGCAGCAGGGGCAGATACAGGAAGTAGTCGGTCGGGTTCAGCAGGGTGATGTCGGCCTTGTGCCGGGTGAGCCGGGACAGGGTGCGGGCTGCCCGGAATCCGGCGAATCCGGCGCCGACGATCACGATGCGGGGTCGACTCACGTTGGGCCTCCGACGCTGTCGCGTACCTCGGGAGCCTTCCGCGTCCCCCTGGTCAGGGCCCCCAAACGTGGTCCACGCCCGCCCGCCGGTTTCCGGCACGTCCAACAACCGGCCCGGGTTGCCGTCCGGACCTCCGGGTACCCGGTGGGGCGACCCGCCACCGCCGCCGACGCGGCCCTTCCGGAGGTTTCCCCCATGCCCCAGTACGGCTGCTGCTTCCTTCGTGTCGCCGGTGATCGCCGGGCTTCGGCGGTGGCGAGGGGCGGACGGACGTCATGAAACTCCATCTCCCCGTCGTCTCCGTCTATACGGTGCCCACCGACGCCCCCGAGGCGGACGGCACCCTGGCCTGGAGCGCCACGACCGTGGTGATCGCCGAGGTGACGGCGGGCGACGCGACCGGCACCGGCTGGACGTACGGCCCGGCGGCGGTCGGCGACTTCCTGCGCGACCATCTCGCGCCGCTGGTCGAGGGCCGTAACGCCCTGGACATCCCGGCCGTGCACGAGGCGATGTGCCGCGCCGTCCGCAACGCCGGCCGGCCGGGCGTCGCCGGGTGTGCGATCTCGGCGCTGGACATCGCCCTGTGGGACCTCAAGGCCCGCCTGCTGGAACTGCCCCTGGCCCGGCTGCTCGGCACCTGCCGCGAACGCGTTCCGGTCTACGGCAGCGGCGGCTTCACGACGTACCACGACAAGCACCTGGCGGCGCAGTTGAACGGCTGGGTGCACGGTCAGCACATCCCGCGCGTGAAGATCAAGATCGGACAGGACCGGGGCGGGGCGGTGCTGCGCGATGTGGCCCGGGTCCGGGCCGCCCGTCAGGTGATCGGCTCCGAGGCCGAGTTGTACGTGGACGCCAACGGCGCCTACACCCGCAAACAGGCGATCCGTGTCGGCCACGCCCTCGCCGGTCACGGTGTCGGCTGGTTCGAGGAGCCGGTGTCCTCGGACGACCTCGCCGGTCTGCGTCTGATCCGAGACACCCTGCCGTGCGACGTCACGGCCGGCGAGTACGGCTACGACCTGCCGTACTTCGCCCGCATGATCGCGGCGGGCGCCGTCGACTGTCTGCAGATCGACGCCACCCGCTGCGGCGGCCTCACGGAGTTCCTCCGCACCGCCGCTCTCGCCCAGGCCCACGGCCTGGAGGTCTCGGCCCACTGCGCCCCGCACGCCCACGCCGCCGTGTCCGCGGCGCTTCCCAACCTCCGCCACATCGAGTGGTTCCACGACCACGTCCGTATCGAGGACATGTTCTTCGACGGCGCCCTGGACCCCACGGGCGGCACGATCGCCCCGGTCCAGGGCGTGGGGCACGGCCTGACGCTGCGGGCGGAGGAAGTCCAGGAGTACCGGGTCGCCTAGCGACCGGTCACCCGATGACCAGCGAGGCCGGGGCGAGCGAGACGAGCCAGTCGTCGCGCCGCCAGAACCCCGGCACCGACCACGACCGCCTGTCCCACCCGGCCACGATTGCGGGAGAGCCACTCCTGTGGGGCGGCCGGATGAGACTCCTCGTCGAAGCGGCCATGCGCGCCGAAGTCCCGGCCGTGCGGCCCGTCCGCCGGCGTCCACAGGTTGCCCGGCCCCGGCGGCGCGCCCTCGTCCGGCTCGCCCTCGTCGCGCTGGGCCTCGAAGCCGGTCCTCGCCAGATACCGGTCCAGCAGCCCGGGTACGACCGCGTTGGCGAACAGCGTCGCCACCGTCGAACCGCCGACCCAGTACTCCCGCCGCCGCCCGTGCCCGGCCGCGTGCACGATCGCCCGCGCGGCCACCTCCGGCTGGTACACCGGGGCCACCGGCCGGGCGCGTCCCGGCATCCGGTTCAACACCCAGTCGAACTGCGGGGTGTTGACGGCCGGCAGCTGCACCATCGTCGTACGCACCCGGCTCCGCTCGTGGAGCAGCTCGCACCGCAGCGACTCGTTGAATCCCTGAATGGCGTGCTTCGCCCCGCAGTACGCCGACTGCAGGGGAATCCCCCGGTAGGCGAGCGCCGATCCGACCTGCACGATCGTGCCCCGGTCGCGCGGCAGCATGTGCCGCAGGGCGGCCCGGGTGCCGAACACATAGCCCAGGTACGTCACTTCGGTCACCCTGCGGAACTCGTCCGGGGTGACCTCGGTGAACGGCGCGTAGATCCCGGCGAAGGCGTTGTTGACCCAGACGTCGATGTGCCCGAACGCGTCGGCGACCCGCTGGGCCGCGTCCTCGACGGCCTTGGGGTCAGCCATGTCCACGGTGACGGCCAGCGCCTCACCGCCGGCCTGTTGCACCTCGTCCGCCGCCGCGGCGAGGCCCTCACGACCCCGCGCGAGCAGGGCGACCCGGTCGCCGCGCGCGGCGAAGGCCCGGGCCGCAGCCCGGCCCACGCCTCCGCTGGCGCCGGTCACCACCACGACCCTGCCGCGCTTCGGCAGGGCCCCTTCCCACGGCCCGCGCACGCCGCCTCACGCCCGGTGGTGCGGCTGCTCGGGGTCGATGTCGTCCGGATACGGCTTCCGCGCTTCGGTCGGGTCCGGCGCGCCCGCCGGCGGTCCGGGCGGCATCGGCGGGTACGGCACACCACCCAGCCCGCTCGGCGCGGCGGACGGAGCCGTGCCGCCGACGGTGCGGCCGTGCGCCGCGTCGGTCGGTACGCCCGTGTGCCGGGACGCCGACGGGCGGGCCGCGCCGCGCAGCACGTAGGCCAGCACGCCGAGGATGGCCGCGGTGATCAGGGCGGCCGCCCAGTCCGGCAGCCCGGCGGCGAGGCCGAATCCCAGCGCGAGCGCGAGGGCCGCGCCCGCGTACAGGGCGACGGCGCCGGACGCGGCGTAGAGCGTGGCCCGGCGGCGCTGCCTGCGCGTCTGCTCGCGCAGTTCGTCCCGTATGGTCTCGCGCGCCACCTGCGCCAGCTCGTCGACCAGGTGCTTGTCCAGATGCTCAAGATGATCCAAGCGGTCCATGGCCGCCGAGTACCCGTACAGGCGTACGCATAACGGGGAGTGAGGGGATCGCGTGAAACGATCTCCCCACCCGGCCGCCGCCAACTAGGCTTCCCACATGGACATTCTGGGAGCCACGCTGCGCGTGTGCGTCGATGATCTGGAGGCCGCGGTCCCCTTCTACGAACGCCTCGCGGGCGGCACCGCGCTCCGCTTCGAACGCGGCGGCGTCCAGGTGGCGGCGATCGGGTGCTTCCTGCTGATGAGCGGCCCGGAGGCCGAGCTGGAGGTGCTGCGCAAGGTCGCGGCGACGATCGCCGTCAAGGACGTCGAGGAGACGCACCAGGTGCTCAGCGAGCTGGGTGCCCGGATCATCGCGGGCCCGGTGCCGACGCCGGTGGGCCGCAACCTGATCGCGATGCACCCGGACGGGTCGATCTACGAGTACGCGGACCGTCAGGCCTGATCGAGAGCCGACACCACGATGTCGGACAGGTTGGGAGGGGCGTCGAGCACGACGATATTCCGCATGCGGTTCAACCTCGTCGACGTACAGTCGACGCTCCACGCCAATCCACGGGAGCGGGAGCATGAGCGAGCAGCACACCTACCGGGTGATCGTCCGGGGCACCTGGGACGGCCTCACCGACGAGGCCCGGACGCGGCTGCTCGCCGAGGCCGCCGAGCACGGCCTGAGCAGCATGCGGTTCTCCGAGGAGGGGTCGCTGTCCTACGAGCCGTCCCCACTCAAGCACTTCTCGATGCGCTACGTCGTGATCTCCGACGCGGCGGACGGCGAGGAGATGGCCGGTGCCATCGCCGAGGACCGGGCGGGGACCGCGCTCCGGGAGCTGGGCTACGGCTTCCGCGATCTGAAGTCCACGGTCACCGACCTCGACACCATGAAGATCAACTTCAAGCCCGCATCTCGGCGGTGATCGCCCACCGCTCATGGTCGCGCCACGCCCCGTCGACGAAGAGCATGCCCGGCGAGAAGCCCTCCTGGCGGAAGCCGCAGGCGCGGGCGAGGGCGATGGAGGCGGTGTTGGCGGGCTGGACGTTGATCTCCAGGCGGTGCAGCCGCATCGGCCCGAAGGCGTGGCCCACCACCAGATCGAGGCCCTCCCGCATGAGGCCGCGCCCGGCCGCGTGGGCGAAGACGCCGTAGCCGAGGGCACCGCTCTGGAAGGCGCCCTGGACGATGTTGTTGATGTTGATGAACCCGGCGATGCCCTCGCCGTCGTCCTTCGAGCAGATTAGGAACCCCGCCTTGGTCGGATCCTCGATCAGCCGCCCGGCGTAGGCGGCGTATGACGCGGCGCCGTCCGGCGGGAAGAGCCACGGTTGGTGCAGCTCCTTGCTCTCCCGGGCACGCGCCGTGAACTCGGCGCCGTCCTCGTGGGTGAAGGGACGTATGCCCACGCGGGGGCCTTCGGCGAGGTAGCGGGACGCGGGGTGCGGCATTGCGCCAGCGTACGACCCGCTAGCGGCGCCGTCGCATGAAATACGCCCCGAACAGTGCGCCGATGACGCCCGTGCCGAGCAGCGCCAGCCACAGCGGCATCGTCACCAGGGGGATCAGCAGCCGGATCTCGGTCCTGCCGGTGTTCTCGAAGATGAGGACCAGGGCGAGGACGGCGAGCACCAGCACGGTGATCCTGGCAGGGGTCATCGCCCCGGCCAGGCCACCCCACTTCCCGCCGGCCCTCGTGCCGCTCTCCGACGTCTTCGTGGTCATACCACCAAGGATGCTCCCGAGGACGCGATCACGCACGGTGAGCAGTCCCGGTAGTCCCGGTTCGATCAGTCGAGCACCGGCAGCTGGATCACCCCCGTGTCCTGTGGTGTGCTGACCACGGTCACCGGCTTGATCCCCCGGTTCCCGAAGTACGCGTCGTCACTCGCCGCGATCACGAAGCGCAGCCGGTGCCCCTTCTCGTACCGGTGCACGATCCCGGGCAGGGTCACGGTGAAACTCCTGGTCACGTCGGGCACCCGCACCGGTGCGACCAGCCGGTGCACCAGCGTCCGGGTGCCGTCCGGCGCGACGTCGTACAGCTTGGCGAACAGGACGAGCTTGTCGGCGGCGTCCCCGGAGTGCTGGGTCCGCTCGGCCTTCGGGGAGACGACCCGCAGCGTGGCCCGGGGCGCGCCGACGACGTCGGTGGTGCGCGCGAGCGGCTCGCTGGTCCAGGCGAGATGGGTGCCCGGGGTGTCGTACGGCGCCCGGTCCGGGAGGCCGATGAGCCCGGCGAGCGAGCTCTCCGAGTGGCTGGTGGGGACGAGCCAGTTGGTGTACGTACGGCTGCCGCGCGTCACCTTGCCGCGGTTGTCGACGAGCTTGCCGTCGCCGGAGAGGTAGAGGGTCTCGCTGAGCGCGGGGACGCGGTCGGCGGTGGCATAGGTGTGGTTCGGGTCGGTGATCCAGTCGCGGTAGTAGGCGAAGGCGGGTCCGGTGTCGACGTGGTTCTCGCGGAGGTAGCGGTCGAACCAGGCGAGGATGCGCCGGCCGACGTAGCTGGTCTCCAGGTTGCCCTGGCCGAGGTTGAGTTCGCCGGAGGCGGGGTCGCTGATTCCGCCGCTGTGGCCCCAGGACTGCCAGATCAGCTTTGCCGGAGTCCCTTGGGCCTTGAGCGTCTTGTACGTCGCCGTCGCCTCGTTGAGGTTGAAGAGGCTGTCGGCCTGGCCCTGGACCAGCAGCGTGGGTGCCTTGACGCGGTGCAGATACGACACCGGCGAGACGCTGCGGGCGTAGGCGAGCAGCTCGGCCGTCTGTTTCGCCGGATAGCGGCCGGAGTTGAGGGTGCGGATCGTGTCGCAGGCCTTGGTGACGAAGTGCAGACAGGCCATCGAGTTGATGCGGGAGGGGTCGAGGTTCGGCTCCAGCAGGGGCTGGCCCTCGCCGATGAGGTAGAAGCCGTTGGCCCACTGCCACTTGAAGGCGCCGGGGACGTTGCCGCTGCCTGCGGCGTTGTTCGGGTCGAGGGAGTACGCCAGGTCGTGCCAGGTGATCATCGGCACCAGTGCGTCCAGGCGCCGGTCGACGGCGGCCGTGGCCAGCTGGACGGCCCCGCCGTAGGAGCCGCCGACCATGCCGACGCGTGGGTCGCCGGGGGCGTCGAGGGTGACGAAGTCGGCCCTCGTGCCGTCGTCGGCGGCGCGCTTGCCGCCCAGGAAGTCGATCAGGCCGGAGGCGGCGACGCCGTCGACGGTGGGGTCGTCGAGCGAGATCAGACAGCCGGACCTGCCGAAGCCGAGCCCGGAGTAGACGAGGGAGACGTATCCGCGTTCGGCGAAGGCCTTGCCGACGACGTCGGTGGAACCGTCTGACTTGCTGCCGCCGAAGCCGTTGGTGGCCACGACGGCGGGCGCGGGGTGGGCGCGGTCCACGCCGACGGGCCGGTACAGATCGGCGTCGACGGTGCAGGTGCGACCGCCCGCCTGGACGGTGAACTTCAGTGCGGTGACGGTGTACTGGCCGGTCGCGGCGGCGGCCGGTGCGGTGAGTGCGAGGGGTGCGGTGAGGGTGGCGCCGAGGACGAGAGCGAGCGGGGCTCGATATCTGGGCACACGACGGGACACTGAGACCTCCACACTGAGGCACGCTGGGGATGCCCTGCTTACCGACCAGTAAGTACTGGCCGGTTGTCATGGTGTGACACGTGTCAGGCGAGGTCAATCGCCGTGACGGAGGTTTCTTGACGGAGATTCAGTGAAAGGAGCTCAGCGCAGCGCCGGCTCATCGAGAGTCAACGTCCCCGCCTCGGCGTCGAGTTCGGCACTCGCCCCGAAGGGAATCGTCAGCGCACCCTCACAGTGCCCGAACCCGAACTCCTCCACAACGGGCACACCGAAGCCACCCAGACGGTCCAGGAGCAGCGCACGCACCCCTTCGTACGGCTCGCACTCCTGCCACGAGCCGAGCAGCACGCCGCGCACGCCGTCGAACAGACCGGCGCGCAGAAGCTGGGTGAGGTAGCGGTCGAGCCGGTACGTCTCCTCGCCCACGTCCTCCAGGCACAGCAGGCCGCCGGACGCGGAGACCCGGGCGTGCGTGGTGCCCGCCTCGGCGGCGAGCAGGCAGAGGCAGCCGCCGAGCGTGACACCGCGCGCCCGGCCCGGGACCAGCGCGGATCCGGCGGAGGTGATGGCGCGCACCGACTCCGGCTCGAACAGCGTGGCCTTCAGATGCTCCTGCGCCCGCGCGTTCTTGACGAAGTCGACGCCCGCCGCCATCGGCCCGTACAGCGTCGCCAGGCCCAGCCGGGTGGCGAAGGCCTCGTGCAGCACGGTGATGTCGCTGAAGCCGACGAACACCTTCGGCCCGGCCGCGCCCATCGCGTCCCAGTCCAGCAGGTCGACCATCCGCTGCACGCCGTAACCGCCCCGGGCACACAGCACGGCGTCCACGGTGGGATCGCACCAGGCGCCCTGCAGATCGGCGGCGCGGTCGGCGTCCGTACCCGCGAGGTAGCCGAACTCGCCGTGCCGGTCCAGCACATGGGGCGCCACCACGGGGTCGAGGTCCCAGCCGCGCAGCACGTCGAGCCCGGCCTGCAGCCGCTCCTCGGGCACGGGCCCGCTGGGCGCGACGACGGCCACACGGGCGCCGGGGGCGAGCCGGGAGGGCCGGAGCAGTGGCCGTAGCAGTGGCCCTGCCGACCGGGTCACTTGGCGAGCTCCAGATTCGGGATCCCGGGCGGGTTCAGCCCGAAGGCCTGTGCGTACAGGGAGAGTTCGGATTCCAGGACGCGGATCATCGTCTCCGCCCGCCTGAACCCGTGCCCCTCCCCCTCGAAGGCGATGTAGGCGTGCGGCACCCGGCGCCCCTCCATCCTGGCCAGGAACCGCTCGCACTGGGCGGGCGGGCAGATCACGTCGTCCAGGCCCTGCAGCAGCAGGAACGGCACGGTGAGACGGTCGGCGTGCGCGGCGGGCGAACGCTCCGCGTAGCGCGCCGGCACCTCGGCGAGCGGGCCGACCAGCGACTCCAGGTACTGCGACTCGAAGTCATGGGTCTCGCCCGTGCCCCAGCCGGCCAGGTCGAGAATGGGGTAGAGGATCGTGCCGCAGGCGTAGACGTCGGTGGTGGTGAGCGACGCGGCGGTGGTCCAGCCGCCCGCGCTGCCGCCCCGGACGGCGAGCCGGTCGCGGTCGGCGGTGCCCTCGTCGGCGAGGGCGAGCGCGACGGCGGCGCAGTCCTCGACGTCCACCACGCCCCACTGCTCGCGCAGCCGGTTGCGGTACTCCCGCCCGTACCCGCTGGAGCCGCCGTAGTTGACCTCGGCGACGCCGATGCCGCGTGAGGTGAAGTAGGCGATGGCCAGGTCGAGCACCAGGGGCGCCCGGTCGGTGGGGCCGCCGTGCGCCCAGACGACATACGGCGGCGGTGTGTCGGCGGGGGCGACACAGCCGGGGTTGTGGGGCGGGTAGATGTGCGCGTGGATGTCGTTCCCGGCGGGGCCGGTGAAGGTGCGGATCTGCGGCTCGGGGTAGTAGGAGGGGTCCACGGCGTCGTCGTGCGCGGCCCCGACCACCCGGGACCGGCCGGTGCAGGTGTCCAGCTCGACCACCTCGTACGCGCTGCGCGGACTGGCGCCGACGGTGATCACCCGATCGCCGTGCACCGCGAGCGTGGGCGCGAACTCGGTCCAGGGGCCGGCCGCGTCGACGATCTCGCCGGTCTCGGGGTCGAGGACCCCGAGGGCCGTCGAACCACGGCCGTGCACCACGGCGACAAGCCCGCTCGCCAGCGGGGCGAACCACCGCAGCCCCAGCTTCCACAGCGGACCGCCGAACTCCTCCTCGCGCGGGCACAGGGGTTGTCCGTCGCGGTAGAGGTTCCACCAGCCGCTGTGGTCGCTCGTGTACAGCAGCCGGCCCTCGGCCGACCAGTCGACCTGCGCGATCGACTCCTCCGGCCCCCCGGCGACGATCCGCGGGCCGCCGAGCGTGCCGTCGGCGCCGATGTCGGCGACCAGCAGCTCGGTGCCGTCCCACGGCATCCGCGGGTGGTCCCAGGCGAGCCACGCCGCGCGCCGCCCGTCGGGCGAGATCCGCGCTCCGGTCACGAACCGGTGCCGCCCGTCGGTGAGTTCGCGTACGGCGTCCCGGTCCTCGGCCGCGGAGCCGTCCAGCGGCACGGCGGCCAGGACGCGCCGCACATCGGTCGGCCCCTCCCCCGTGAACTCCTCCAGCACGCACCACACTTCACCGAGGTCGAGTCGCAACTGCGGTTCCACCCAGCGCAGTCCGCCGCCCGTGTCGGACACGGGAGTCAGCGGACGGGGTTCGCCGCCCTCCTCGTACCGGT
Organism: Streptomyces sp. NPDC111802; assembly: GCF_055634335.1. Classification (NCBI taxonomy): domain Bacteria; kingdom Bacillati; phylum Actinomycetota; class Actinomycetes; order Kitasatosporales; family Streptomycetaceae; genus Streptomyces; species Streptomyces sp. NPDC111802. Next base: position 323,759 of record NZ_JBVKCZ010000003.1, read on the forward strand.
ACAGCCGCTGATCGGCGAAGTCGACGAAGACGACGAGCGGCCTGCCGTCGGCCATCGCGCCCGCCCACGGCTGCCCGCCGTACTCGACGACCCGGCTGCGCACGTTCCACGGTTCGGACAGCACCGACTCCTCGGTGCCGTCGGCGCGTCGCCGTACCAGCGTGCGCCGCCCGCCCTCCGTGGGCCGTGGCTCGATCCACCACGCCTCGTCACCGACGAAGCCCACGTACTCGGGCCGCCCGTCGTGCGCCGCGGCGACGGCGGCGTCGATGGGCGAGGGCCAGGAACCGTACGCCAGCGTCCGCACTGTCTCCCCTACTTCGTCTAGGCCGTGCGCAGAAAGCGGTCGAGTACCCGCACACCGAAGTGCAGCGCCTCGACCGGCACCCGTTCGTCGACGCCGTGGAACATGGCCCCGTAGTCGTAGCCCTCCGGCAGCCGCAGCGGCGAGAAGCCGTAGCCGGTGATGCCGAGCCGCGAGAACTGCTTGGCGTCCGTGCCGCCGGGCATGCAGTACGGCACCACGTGGCCCTCGGGCGCGAACTCCTCGACGGCGGCGCGCATACGGGCGTAGGTCGGCGAGTCGACCGGCGACTGGAGGGCCACCTCGTGGTGGTGGAACTCCCAGTCCACGTCCGGGCCGGTGAGTTCGTCGACGGTCGCGCGGAACTCGTCCTCGAAGCCGGGGAGATACCGGCCGTCGACGTAGGCCACCGCCTCCCCCGGGATCACATTGACCTTGTAACCGGCGTCCAGCATGGTCGGGTTGGCGCTGTTGCGGACGGTGCCCTCCACCAGCTTGGCGGCCGGGCCGAGCTTCGCCAGCAGTGCGTCCACGTCGGCCAGGTCGGCGTCGAGGCCGTACAGCGCGGCGAGTTCGGTGAGGGCGGCGCGGACCGTCGGGGTCAGGCGGATCGGCCACTCGTGGGCGCCGATGCGGGTGACGGCGGCGGCGAGGCGGGTCACCGCGTTCTCCCGGTTGGGCTGGGAGCCGTGCGCGGCCCGGCCGCGTGCCGTGAGCTTGAGCCAGCCGGTGCCGCGCTCCCCGGCCGCGAGCGGGTAGATCTGCCGGCCGCCGCCGTCGTGGACGGTGAACGCGCCCGACTCGCTGATCCCCTCGGTGCAGCCCTCGAACAGCCCGGCGTGCCGGTCCGCGAGGAAGCCGGAGCCGTCCTCGGCGCTCGCCTCCTCGTCCGCGGTGAATGCGATCACAACGTCCCGGCGGGGCCGTACGCCCTCCCGCGCCCAGGCCCGGACGACGGCGAGGATCATCGCGTCCATGTTCTTCATGTCGACCGCGCCCCGGCCCCACACGACCCCGTCGCGGATCTCCCCGGAGAACGGGTGCACGCTCCACTCGTCGGCCTGCGCGGGCACCACGTCCAGATGACCATGGACGAGCAGCGCGGCCGCCGAGGGGTCGCTGCCCTCGATGCGGGCGACGACGTTCGTGCGGCCCTTGACGCGCTCCAGCAGGGTGGGCTCCAGGCCCGCCTCGGCCAGCCGCGCGGCGGCGTACTCGGCGGCGGGCCGCTCCTGGCAGTCCCCGCCCCCGCGATTGGTCGTGTCGATGCGGATGAGGTCGGAGGTGAACGTCACGACCTCGTCCAGCGCCTGCCCGTCAGCCATACTGCTCCTCCACCGCGGCCGAGACGATCGTGGTGACCGCCTTGAAGGTACGGATTCCCTCGTACATACGCTCGCTGGTGTACGCCACCTTTCGTTCGCCGATACGTTCGACGCCCGGGACGACGGTGGCGGCCATCGCGAGGTGCTCCGCGTCGAACTCGACGGCGACGGTGAACGGGCCGCCGCTCACCGGCTGCTGACGGACCGCCAGCGCGGCCGCCTCCTTCGCCGCCGCGCGGATGTCGGCGGCGGTCCTGGCCGGTGTACGGCACACGGCGGCGTACCGCGAGACGTGGTCCTTGACGGCGACCTTCAGCGCCTCGGGCGCGTACCCGAGCGCGTCCTCGCAGGCCACGTCGTCGCCGGTGACGAGCACGACGGGCACGCCGTACTCGGCGACGACGTGCGCGTTCAGCAGCCCCTCGCTCGCCCGTACGTCGTTCAGCCACACCCCGGTGATGGAGTTGGCGAGGTAGGTGTGCGCGAGGACGCCCTCCATGCCGGCGCCCGCGTGGTAGCCGACGAAGGCGATGCCGTCCACGTCGCCGTGCTGAACGCCCTCGACCATGGACAGCGACTTGTGCCGGCCGGTGAGCATCTCGGCCCGCTCGTCGAGCCGTTCGAGCAGCAGATTGCGCATGGACCAGTGCGCCTCATTGATGACGACGTCGTCGGCGCCGCCGTCGAAGAATCCCAGCACCGCGGCATTGACGTCCGAGGTGAACATCCCCCGGCACCGCTCCCACTGCGGGGTCCCGGGCAGCACGTCGCCCGGCCAGGTCACACCGGTGGCGCCCTCCATGTCGGCACTGATGAGGATCTTCATGCTCCGTCACGTTACGCGCCCGCGCGAGAACCCGCCACGAAGCGGACGAACGCCGCTTTCACGCCCCCTGGGCCCGCTTGTCAGCCACCGTGTGCGGGCACTACTGTCACGACGCCTTGGTGAACGGGAAATCCGGTGTGATGCCGGTGCGGCCCTCGCCACTGTGAATCGGGAAGTCCGGCTCCGGCCCTCATGGGCAGCCACTGGGTTCTTCGGAACCCGGGAAGGCGGAGCACGGGCGTGTGGTACCCGTCAGCCAGGAGACCGGCCAAGGCGCGTCAACCATCCACGAGGTGCTGGAGAGGGTCTGCTGAGCCATGCACATAGCCGAGGGTTTCCTGCCTCCGGCGCACGCGGTCGCCTGGGGCGTCGCGTCCGCGCCGTTCGTCGTACACGGAGTCCGTTCACTCACCCGTGAGGTCAGGGAGCACCCCGAGAGCACACTGCTCCTCGGCGCCTCCGGAGCCTTCACCTTCGTCCTGTCCGCGCTGAAGCTGCCCTCGGTGACCGGCAGCTGCTCGCATCCCACCGGTACCGGGCTCGGCGCCATCCTGTTCCGGCCGCCGATCATGGCGGTGCTCGGCACCATCACCCTGCTGTTCCAGGCGCTGCTGCTGGCGCACGGCGGCCTGACCACGCTCGGCGCCAACGTCTTCTCGATGGCGATCGTCGGGCCCTGGGCCGGGTACGCGATCTACAAGCTGCTGCGGCGCTTCGACGTGCCGCTGATGGTCGCCGTGTTCTTCGGGGCGTTCGTCGCCGACCTGTCCACCTACTGCGTGACCAGCGTCCAGCTGGCGCTCGCCTTCCCCGACCCGAGCAGCGGATTCCTGGGCGCGCTCGGCAAGTTCGGCTCCATCTTCGCCGTCACCCAGATCCCGCTCGCGGTGAGCGAGGGCCTGCTCACGGTGCTTGTGATGCGGCTGCTGGTGCAGTCCAGCAAGGGCGAACTGACCCGGCTCGGCGTGCTCGTCGCCGGCGAGCGGTCCCGGACCGAGACCGAGGCGGTGGCGTGATGAAGAAGAACACGAAGATCAACCTGTTGCTGCTGCTCGTCGTGGCCGCGCTCGCCGTGCTGCCGCTCGCGCTCGGCCTCGGCGACCACAAGGAGGAGCCGTTCACGGGCTCCGACGGCGAGGCCGAGTCGGCGATCACCGAGATCGAGCCGGACTACAAGCCGTGGTTCTCGCCGCTCTACGAGCCGCCGTCCGGCGAGATCGAGTCGGCCCTGTTCTCGCTCCAGGCGGCTCTCGGCGCCGGTGTGCTCGCCTACTACTTCGGTCTGCACCGGGGCCGGAAGCAGGGTGAGCGGCGGGCGCTGGAGCGGGAGCCCACCGCCGGGGAGCCCAGCGCCGAGGAACCGAAGGCCGGCAAGGTCTGACGCGTGCTGCCGATCGACGCGGCAGCGCACAGCAGTCGCTGGCGCCGCCGTCATCCCGTGGACAAGGCCGTGCTCGGACTCGGCCTCACCGTGCTCGCGATCTCGCTGCCGCCCTGGCCGGGCGCCGCGCTGGTCCTGGTCACCGCGCTCACCGTGCTGCTGGGGCCGGCGGGCGTGCCCGCGCGGCGGCTGTGGCGCGCCTATCGCGTGCCGCTCGGTTTCTGTGTGACCGGCGCGGTCACGCTGCTGGTCCAAGTGGGCGGCCCGGAGGGCTTCGTGTCCCTCGCCGACGACGGGGGGCGGCGCGCCGGGGAACTGCTGCTGCGCACCTCGGCCGCCTCCCTCGGCGTGCTGCTGTTCGCCTTCACCACGCCGATGTCCGATCTGCTGCCCCGCCTGGTGAAGGCCGGGGTGCCCGCGCCGGTCGTCGACGTCGCCCTGGTCACGTACCGCATGAGCTTCCTGCTCCTGGACTCCGTGCGGCGCGTCCGGGACGCCCAGGCCGCCCGGCTCGGCCACACCAGTCGGGCCGCGGAGTGGCGCTCGCTCTCCGGGCTCGGCGCCACCGCGTTCGTGCGGGCCTTCGACCGGGCGACCCGGCTCCAGGCCGGGCTCGCCGGGCGCGGCTACGACGGCACGCTGCGCGTCCTGGTGCCCCAGGCCCGGATCTCCGTCCGCTTCACGGCCGCGAGTTGCGCACTGCTCGCAGCGCTGGCCGCCCTCACCCTCGTACTGGAGAAGGCCCTGCCATGAGCGAGCCCACCGCCCTGGTCGCCCTGCGGGGCGCGTCCTATGCCTACGAGGACGGCCCCGTCGTGCTCAGCGGCCTCGACTTCGACGTGTGTGAGGGGCGCGCGCTCGCGCTGCTGGGCCGCAACGGCAGCGGCAAGACCACGCTGATGCGCCTGCTCAGCGGCGGACTCAAGCCGCACAGAGGCGGGTTGGCGGTGGAAGGGGCGCCGGTCACGTACGACCGCAAGGGGCTGACGCGGCTGCGGACGACCGTCCAGCTGGTGGTGCAGGACCCCGACGACCAGCTCTTCGCCGCGTCCGTCGCGCAGGACGTCTCCTTCGGCCCGCTGAACCTGGGCCTGTCCGACGCCGAAGTGCGGGCACGGGTCGACGAGGCGCTGGCCGCGCTGGACATCACCGCGCTGGCCGACCGGCCCACGCATCTGCTGTCGTACGGGCAGCGCAAGCGCACCGCCATCGCCGGGGCGGTCGCCATGCGGCCGCGCGTGCTGATCCTCGACGAGCCGACCGCCGGGCTCGACCCCGACGGGCAGGAGCGTCTGCTCGCCACGCTCGGCGGGCTGCGCGCGAGCGGCACCACGGTGGTCATGGCCACCCACGACGTCGATCTCGCCCTGCGCTGGGCCGACGACGCGGCACTGCTGACCCCCTCGGGTGTACGCACCGGCCCCGCACCCGTGATGCTGGCCCGCACGGACCTCCTCCGGCAGGCGGGCCTGAGGCTGCCCTGGGGTGTCGCGGCGGCCCGGTTGCTCCGCGCGCAGGGGCTGCTGGACGAGACGGCACCCGGTCCACGCGACGCGGACGAGCTGGCGGCCCTGGCGGCGGCACACCCCACGCCCGCGCTGCCGGCCGACGGCTGACGCAGGTCGTGGATGGGCACACGGGTGATACCTCCGATGACCGCGCGCGAAAGGCGGGGCGGGCCCCCACGGTTCGCTGTTTCATGAGGTCACGTACGACCGAAGTGAGGCAGCATGGCCGACGGCACCACGGACACCCGTCCGTCCGACGGACTGAAAGCCAACGCGATCGGGTTCCTCGACGCACTCGTCATCGGCCTCAACTCCACGTCGCCCGCTTACTCACTCGCCGCGGCCATCGGCCCGGTCGTGGCTCTCGTGGGCATCCGCGCCCCGGGCATCATGCTCGCGTCGTTCGTGCCGATGCTGCTGATCGCGTCGGCGTTCTACTACCTCAACAAGGTCGACCAGGACTGCGGGACGACGTTCTCGTGGGTCACCCGGGCGATGGGCCCGTGGGCCGGCTGGCTCGGCGGCTGGGCCATCACGATGACCGGCGTCCTGGTGGTCGGATCACTGGCGGATGTCGCGGTCACGTTCGCCCTGCTGGCCTTCGGGCTCGACAGCTGGGTCGGCAACGAGTTCGTCCGCCAGCTGCTCACGGTGCTGGTCATCCTGGTGATGACGGCGGTCTGCGTCATCGGCACCGAGGTGTCGGCCCGGATGCAGAACGCCCTCATCCTCGCCCAGGTCGCCTGTCTGCTCGCGTTCGCCGTGGTGGCGCTCTACCGGGTCTACGCCGGGACCGGCACCCTCGACTCCGTCGATCCGTCGATCAGCTGGCTGAACCCCTTCGGCGCGGGAGGCGCCGAGCTGACGGCGGGTCTGCTGCTGGGCGTGTTCGTCTACTGGGGCTGGGAGTCGGCGGTCAATCTCACCGAGGAGGTCGAGAACTCCGCCACCGCTCCCGGCGAGGCGGCCGTGTGGTCGACGGTCATCCTGCTGGTGACCTACGTGTCGGTGGCCATCGCGGTCGTGGCCTACGCGGGGCCGGCGTTCCTGTCCGAGAACGCCGGGGAGGAGGAGTTCATCTTCGCCATCCTCGCCGACGAGGCGATGGTCGGCTGGAACTGGGTCGTGCTGCTGGCGGTCTCGACCTCGGCTCTGGCCTCGACGCAGACCACGATCATCCCCGCCTCGCGCACGGCCCTGTCCATGGCACGCCGGCACGCCCTGCCGGGCCGCTTCGGGCACATCCACCCACAGTTCCGCACACCCGACGTGAGCACGTGGTGGGTCGCGGGCATCGCCATCGCCTGGTATCTCGTCGTCCGCCAGATCAGCGAGAACGCCCTGTTCGACTCGCTGACCGCGCTGTCCCTGCTGATCGCGTTCTACTACGCGCTCACGGGCATCGCCTGCGCGGTCTACTACCGGCGCCATCTCACCGAGAGCCTGCACCACTTCGTGCTCATCGGCCTCGGCCCGCTGGTCGGCGCCGGTCTGCTGCTCTGGCTGCTGGTCGAGTCGGTCGGCGACATGGCCGACCCGGCCAACTCCTACAGCGGCGTCTCGTGGTTCGGGCTCGGACCGCCGCTGGTCATCGGCATCGGCATCACCCTCGCGGGTGTGCTCCTCATGGTCGTGTGGCGTCTGATGGCCCCTGCCTTCTGGTCGGAACGCCCGGAGGTGGCCGACCCCGATCTCGTGCACGGCGACAAGGCGCACTGAGCCGGCATGACGACGACAGCGGCCCTCCAGGCGGGTATGGACCCACCCGGAGGGCCTTCGACGTCACGCCGTCCGGCCCGCCACCACCCACTTCGACGGCAGCTCGATGCGGGTGCCGTCGGGCCCGTACTCCGTGGTGATCAGTGGCAGTTCGCCGCTCGCGATGACCGTGAGGCCGGCCGCGTGCAAGAACTCGGGCACGGCGGCGTCGGCGACCTCACCGGGCGCGATGCCATGCCGGAAGATGGGTGCGAGCTTGGGCGGCGGTCCCGAAGGGCTCTGCGCGAGGCCGACGAGGACGGGCTTCGCCGACTCGGAGAGTTCGACGAGGAAGGCCCGGCCGCGCTCGCCGACCAGGGTGGCGATCTGGTTGACCATCAGCTGCCGGTCCTCCGGCTCCGCCTGGTGCAGCACGCCCCGCATATAGATGTTGGCGTCACCGAGCTCGGCGTGCAGCGTCTCGGCCTCGGTCTTGTCCACCGCGTCGACCATCCGGTACGTCGCCTGCCCGGCGGGGTCGGCGCGGCGGGCGTGGTCGACGGCCTCGGCGGACAGGTCGGCGCCGACGACGCGGGGGAAGCGGTCGGCGAGGAAACGGGTCTGGGTGCCGTTGCCGCAGCCCAGGTCCACCATCGGCAGGCCCGGATCGGTCAGGTGGGGCTCGAAGAGGGCCAGATGGCGTCCGGCGGTCAGGGCCGGCTCCGCGTCCCAGAACACCGCCCCCTGTTCTGCGGGGGCTTCACGCCAGAAGCCCTCCCAGGCCTCTCGGTACCCATTCCTCACGCTCATGACCGACTCCCCAGGTAGCGATGGCGACCCGCCGTGAACTGACGGGCGAGTACGGTCTATCGCGGCCTGGTTTCAGCCACAAGCGCACGGCGCATACCTTCACTCCGCATTCGACAGCCGCACGCCGTCGTACGCCCGTTGAGGGGCACGCGGTCAGCGGCGCGGGAGCGTGAGTTCGAACCAGACGGTCTTGCCGGCGTCGGTCCGGCTGGTGCCCCATTCCCGCGCGAGCGTGCTCACCACGCGCAGCCCGCGTCCGGAGTCGTCGAGGGGGCCGGCGTTGAGCAGGGTCGGCAGCTCGTGGTCGTCGTCGTCCACCTCGCACAGCAGTGTGTCGCCGCGGACGAGGCGCAGTTCGACCGGGCGGCTGTGGGAGTGCCGTACGGCGTTGGTGACGAGCTCGCCGACCAGCAGCTCGGCGGTGTGGGCGAGGCGGGCCAGGCCCCACTCGTGCAGCTGCTCGCGGACGACGGCGCGGGCCCGGGCGACCTCCGCCGGGTCCAGGCCGATCCGCCATGCGGCGACGTCCCGCGGCTCGATGCCGTTGAGACGGGCCATCAGCAGGGCGACGTCGTCCTTGCGGCCGCCGCGCGTGTTGAGGCTGCGGATGATGGTGTCGCAGGCCTCGTCCATGGACGCGGCCGGGTGGGCGGCGGACTCGCACAGGGTCGCGAGGCCGACACCGATGTCTTCGCCGCGCACTTCGACCAGGCCGTCGGTGCACATCACGATCCGGTCGCCGGGCTCCACCCGCACGCGAACCGCCTCGAAGGGCACCCCGCCGACGCCGATCGGCGCACCCGTGGGCAGGTCGAGCAGCTCGCTGCGCCCGTCCTCGGCACGGACCAGGACGGGCGGGATGTGACCGGCGTTGGCGATCTGCAGCTCGCTCGCGATCGGGTCGTAGACGGCGTACAGACAGGTCGCGAGGTAGGTGTCGCCGAGGCGCTGGGCGAGGTCGTCGAGATTGCGCAGGAGCTGTGCGGGCGGCAGATCGAGGGCGGCCATGGTTTGCACGGCCGTACGCAACTGGCCCATCATCGCGGCCGAGTTGAGGCCGTGCCCCATGACATCGCCGACGACGAGGGCGGTGCGGGCGCCGGGGAGCTTGACGGAGTCGAACCAGTCACCGCCGATCCGCCCCAGCAACGTACCCGGCAGATAGCGGGTCGCGATGTCGCAGCCCGCCATGCGCGGCGGGATGTGCGGCAGCATGCTGTCCTGGAGGGTCTCGGCGACGCTCTCCTGGTAGGTGTACATGCGTGCGTTGTCGAGTACGAGGCCCGCGCGGGCGGCGAGTTCGGCCCCGGTCACGCGGTCCATGTCGTTGAACTCGACGCGCTCCGGGTGGCGCAGCAGGATCATGAAGCCGAGCACGACACTGCGGGCCTTGAGCGGTACGACCAGCATGGAGCGGCCCGTGATCAGCGGCCGGATGTCGCGCTTCTCGAACTGCGAGGCGATGGCGTGGCCCATCTGCTCGCTGATGCGCGGCACCAGCACGGGCTCGCCGGTGGTCATGCACTGGAAGAACGGTGTGTGCGCCGGAAAGGGCATGGCCTCGCCGACCGGTACGACGTCGTCCCAGCGGCCGGGTTCGTCGGTGTGCTCGACGGCGACCCGGTGCCACATGGTGGTCGTGTCCGGCACGCCCTCGGCGAACTCCTCACCCGCGACGACCTGTTCGCGCAGATAGGTGCCGGCCACATCGGTGAAGCGGGGCACCACCGCCTTGCTGACCTCGATGATGGTCCGCGCGAGGTCGAGGGAGGTGCCTATGCGGCCGCTGACCTCGTTGAGGAACTCCAGGCGCTCACGTACGGCGGCGTACTCGAGGTCCTCGGCCTCGTCGGCGTACTCCCGCGGTGCGGGTAAGCCCTGGGCGGCGGCCCGGGCGGCCCGCTCGCGACGGGCCCTGCGCTCCACGCGCCGGGGCACGCCCCAGTCGGGGGTGACGGGCACCCGGTCGCTCTGGCTGAACTCCATCACCGGATAGCCCAGTTCGAGGATCTGCCCCACGATGCGGGCGCTCTCCTCGACGCTCATGCTGGGCAGGATCTCGGGGAGTCTGCGGGCGAGTTCGTCGGCGCCGGGGAAGTCGGTGTGCAGGGCGAAGCCGGGTGCCACGCGCTCGTAGCCGGGGTCGTCGTCGCGGTCCTCCTGCTGGAGCCGGCCCACATCGGCGCCGAGCACGAGCATCCGCTCCGGGCCGGGTCCCACCAGCGGGTAGGCCCACCACAGGACATCGACGCGGTCTCGCTCGGGCACGGTGAGACGGGCGCGGCCCGCGGCGGGGTAGTACAGCCGTCCGTCGAGGGAGGTCTCGAGATCGTGGCCGAGTCCGTCGTACGCCGAGTAGGCCCCGTACAGCGACATGTCGTCGTCCTCGGGCAGCGCGCCGGAGACGGGCAGCAGATCGACCGCCGGGCGTCCGATCGCCTCCTCCTTGGCGGCGCCGAACAGGCGTCGTGCGCCGGAGCTCCAGTGGGAGACGAGGCCCTCGCGGTCCACGACGACCACGGCCAGCGGGATGCGTCCGGACACGGCGTGTTCCGTCACCGCGCCGTCCCTCTCGGTGCCACGGTCCATGGCCCAGGCCCTCTCTCCCCAGGGCTCCGCAAGATCTGCGCGCCCACACCACCGTACGGCTCCCTGCCGCGGTGATGTGCGGCAATACGGGAATTGATGTGACGGGATCACAACGACGCGCGAGGGTGCCGAAGTTCCCGTCCGCGCAGCACAGCCCAGGTGCGCGTGGACCGGCCTCAGTCCTCGTGCGCCAGCTGAAGATCGCGTTCCGTACGGCCTCCGCCGGCGACCTGGAGCACGGTGGCGACCGGCGGGTAACCCGCGGCGATGACCGTGTACTCCCCCGTGGACAGGTCGACGAACCGGAAGGTGCCGTCGGGGCCCGTGGTGAGCGTGTCCAGCACGTTGCCGGCCGCGTCGAGGAGCGTCACGCGCGCGTCCTCGACGGGCCGTCCGCCGCCCGCCCGCACGGTGCCGCGCAGCAGGGCGCCGCCGGCGAGTTCGATGTCCTGGCGGGTCTCGCGGGCCGCCTTGACGGTGACGGGGACGGCGGCGGGGCGGAAGGCGGGGGCGCTCGCGGCGAGGGTGTACTCGCCGGCGACCAGTTCGGTGATGACGTAGCCACCCTCGCGACCGCTGCGGGTGGTGGCGACGACCTCGCCCTTGATGTTGGTGAGCGTGACCGTGGCGTCGACGGGCGTGCCGTCCGGGGTGAGCACCTTCCCGGCGAGGCGTCCGGCGCCGCCGAGGACGATGTCCAGTTCGACGGGGCGCTCGCCGACGGTCACGGTGACGGCCCCCGGCTGGTGGCCGCCGGCCGCGGCGATCATGACGTATGTCCCCGGGCCCGGCGTGGCCAGCGCGTACCGCCCGTCCTCGCCGCTCGCGCCGCGTCCGACCTGCTGCCCGGCGATGTCGATGAGCGTGAGCGCCGCGCGCGGGACGACGGTCCCGTCGGGGTGCTGCACGGTGCCGTGGACGGGGACGCCGGCGGTGTGCGGCGAACGGGCCGGGGGGATCTGGGTGTTCACCGGCGCCGATTCCGTCTCCGGGGCCGGGGCGTTGTGGGCCACCAGTGGTTTCTCCTTGAGGAAGAAGGCGATGAGCAGGCCGAGGACGAGCACCGGCACGAGGTAGAGGAAGATGCTCGGCATGGCGTCTGCGTAGGCCTGGATGTAGTCGTCGCGCAGCGCCGGGGGCAGGGTGTGGACGAGCTGCGGGGTGATGGACTCGGCGTCGGGCAGCTCGCCGCCCGGGTGCGCGGGGAGGCGTTCGGCCAGGGCGTCGGCGAGCCGGTCGGCGAACAGGGTGCCGAAGACGGCCGCGCCAACGCTGCCGCCGATCTGCCGGAAGTAGTTGTTGGCGCTGGTGGCGGTGCCGAGGTCGGCGGGGCGCACGGAGTTCTGCACGGCGAGGATCAGGACCGGCATCACCATGCCGATGCCGGCGCCGAGCACCGCCATCCAGAGGCTGTAGTGCAGCCGGGGCGTGTCGATCTCCAGGCGGGACAGCAGCCACATGCCGACGACCGAGAGGGCGCTGCCGAGCACGGGATAGAGCTTGTAACGGCCGGTGTGACTGATGAGCTGGCCGCAGACGATCGAGGCGCCGACGATGCCGCCCATCATCGGCAGCATCAGCAGGCCCGACTCGGTGGCCGTGGCCCCGTCGACCATCTGCAGGTAGGTCGGCAGATAGCTGGCGGCGCCGAACAGGGCGACCCCGATCACGAGGCCCACCAGACCGGTGACGGTGAAGACGGCGTCCCGGAACAGCCTGAGCGGGATGAGGGGTTCGGCGGCGAAGTGCTCGGCGACGAGGAAGAGCACGGCGGCGACGGCGGCCCCCGCGCCGAGGCCGAGGATGACGCGGTCGTCCCATGCGTACTCGGTGCCGCCCCAACTGGTCAGCAGGACGAGGCAGGTGGACGCGGCGGCGAGCAGCAGCGAGCCGAGGATGTCGAGCCGGGCCCTGGTCCCGGGCTTCGGCAGTTTCAGTACGACGGCCACGACGGCCAGGGTGACCAGGCCGAAGGGGACGTTGATGTAGAAGCACCACCGCCAGGAGAGGTGGTCGGTGAAGTAGCCGCCCAGCAGGGGTCCTGCGACCGAGGCGAGGCCGAAGGCGGCACCGATCAGGCCCATGAACCGGCCGCGCTCGCGGGGCGGCACGATGTCCGCGATGATCGCCTGGACCCCGATCATGAGACCGCCGGCGCCGACGCCCTGGACCGCGCGATAGGCGATCAGCTGGTCCATGGTCTCGGCCCGCCCCGCGAGCGCGGAGCCGACGACGAAGACGACGATCGCGAACTGGAAGACACCCTTGCGACCGAGGAGGTCCCCGAGCTTGCCGTAGACCGGCAGGCCGATGGTGGCGGTGAGCAGGTAGGCGGTGATCGCCCAGGACATCCTGTCCAGGCCGTGCAGCTCGCCGACGATCTTCGGCAGCGCGGTGGCGACGATCATCTGCTCCAACGCGGCCAGCAGCAGCGCGAGCAGCAGCGCGAAGAAGATCAACCGGACCCGGCGCGGGCCGAGTTCGGTCACCTGCGCCGGTACGGGAGGGGGGACCTCCGGGGGCGCCGCGGCCGGTTCGTGCTGTACCAGAGTGCTCCCGCCCACGTACCGCTCCCCTCGTCGCGCTGCTGCACAATTCCCGCTTAAGCGAACAACTACGAGCAAGCGCGACGAGTTACGGAACAGGGTCGGACGACGAAGAGATCCACTCGATCCGGTGAGGCGGCCAACGACCGCCCGTGATCAGTGGGTTGAAGGGACCTCCGGGCTACTTCTCGACCTCGGCCGCGAGCTTGGTGAGCAGCTCGTCGTAGATGCGGCCGAGCCCCTTGGGCGCGAAGGTCTTCTCGAAGAAGCCGCCGATGCCGCCGGCACCCTGCCAGGTGGTGGTGACGACGACCCGGGACGTGCCCTCACCGGCCGGGGTGACCCGCCAGACGGTGACCATGGAGGAGTTGCGGTCCTTCTCGACGAGCTCGCCGTCGGTGGGCTCGGTGACCTCCAGAAGGCAGTCGCGCACACGCTTGCTGGTGGCCTGGAGCTTCCAGTGGACGAGGGTGCCCTCGCCGTCGCCGCCCTCACGCACCTCGTACTCGCTGAAGTGCCCGGGCAGCAGCTTCCGCCGGGTGCCGCTGTAGTCGGCGAGGGCGTCGAACACCTTCTCCGCGTCCGCCGCGACGACACGCTCCGTAGTGGCCTCGACCTGCGCCATTGACTTCCTCCAGGACCAGAGTTCTCGGGGTTGGGGCAAGCCAACCACCCCGCTCCCGGCCCGCCCAAATCGGGGTCCCGAACTGTTCCCCGAAGCGGTCGCACAGTGATCGAAAACGAAGCCGGGAGATAGGTCGCACGATCAAGGGAACATGTGTTCTATTCTGGGGTCAGTGCTACCGAGGAGGCGTCATGCGCTGGGAGAACCTCACCCTGGAGTCCGACCACAGCCGGGCCGACTCCGCGCTGTTCGGCGCGGACGCCGTGGTGACCCGCACCTTCGACACGCCCGAGTTCGCCGGGATCACGTTCCACGAGATCCGGGCCCGTTCGATCATCAACCGGGTACCGGGCGCCTCGCGCGTGCCCTTCGAGTGGACGGTCAACCCCTATCGGGGCTGCTCGCACGCGTGCGTGTACTGCTTCGCCCGCAAGACCCACAGCTATCTGGACCTCGACACCGGTCTCGGCTTCGACTCCCAGATCGTGGTCAAGGTGAACGCGCCGGAGCTGCTGCGCCGCCAGCTCGCCTCGCGCCGCTGGCAGGGCGAGCACATAGCGATGGGCACGAACGTCGACTGCTACCAGCGCGCGGAGGGCCGCTACCGTCTGATGCCGGGCATCCTCGCCGCCCTGCGCGACCACGCCAACCCCTACTCGATCCTCACCAAGGGCACGCTCATCCTGCGCGACCTGGAGCTGCTGAAGCAGTCCGCCGAGGTGACGGACGTCGGTATCTCCGTCTCGGTCGGCTTCACCGACCCCGAGCTGTGGCGCACCGTGGAGCCGGGTACGCCCGCCCCCGAGCGGCGTCTGGACGTCGTACGGACCCTGAGCGAGCACGGGCTCGGGTGCGGTGTGCTGATGGCGCCGGTGATTCCGTTCCTGAGCGACGACCCGGCCCAACTGCGGGCCACCGTGCGGGCGATCGCCGCCTCAGGGGCCACCTCCGTCACCCCGCTGGTGCTGCATCTGCGGCCGGGGGCCCGGGAGTGGTTCATGGCCTGGCTGGGCCGTGAGCACCCGCATCTGGTGCGCCGCTACGAGCGGCTGTACGCGGACGGCGCCTACGCGCCGAAGTGGTACCAGCGCCGGATCACCCGTCAGGTCCACGATCTGGCACAGGAGTACGGCATCGGCCCCACACGCGCGGTGATGCCACGACGGATCCCCGAACCCCAGCCGGCCGAGCCCGCGGCAACCGAACCGACCCAGCTTTCGCTGATCTGAGCGCATCAGGGAGCAACAGGGATGCATCGGGGCGCATCGGGGAGCATTGGAGCGCATCCCTCGACCCGATCGGGTCATGTCCTGATGGAACGAGATGGGAAAACGCGCAGCCGTTCTGTGCGGCACCGCCGTCCTCGTGGCCGGGACCGTGACGGCCGTCCCCGCCCAGGCGCCACGGGGTAACGGACGAGCGGGGCCGTTCCTGGGGGGCTAGGCTCCGGCGCGCACGATGAGCGTGCCGATGTGCCCCTCTGTCGGAGCGTCCAGCACCTTCGCTTCAGTCACGACGAAGCCTGCGCGCAGCAGGTGACGCTCCCACACTTGCGGCTTGTAGCTGTAGCGGTACGTGAACATCGCCTTCCCCGCGAAGCCGCCCTTGTACATGCCCTGGGGACCGTACTCACCGGGGATCGCCGGCGGCTGAGAGAACACGAACATGCCGCCGGGCTTGAGCCGAGCTCGCACGAGAGGGAGGAGCCGGCCAGGGTCGGCGAACCAGGCCGCGCCGAAGATCGAGTACACGGCGTCGAACGTGTCCTCGCACGCGCCGAGAAAGTCCAGGACCTCGGCGCACTCGAACGTCGCGCCGGTGTCCGCCCACCGCTCGCTGACCTTCTTCACCATGACCGGGGAGAGGTCGACGCCGTGCGCCTCGATGCCCTGCTGCGCGAGATATGCGAGGGCGCGCCCGGTGCCGCACCCGATCTCCAGCACACGGCGCGGACTGCCGAGCAGTTCCGACCCGGGGCCGTGCCCCGCGTACTGGGTCCAGCAGAACACCGGCTCGGCGTCGTTCTTGAAGGCGGACTCGGCGCGCTTCAAGCGGCGCAGCGTGCCGGCGTCCTCACGGACCCACGGGTGCTCGCGGGTGTGCCAAGCGGGTCTTCGCGGCGGCCGTGCGCAGCTCGTCGCCGGTGGGCTGCCGGTCGCCTGGGAGGCCGAGCATCAGCCCCTTGGCGGCCTTGGGCCCTTTGCGCCGGCCGAACTCACCCAGCAGGGCGGCGACTTCCTCAGGGTCCTCGACGACCGTCGGGACGGCGCCGTGGTCCTGGCCCCGGATGCGTAGCCGGACGGGGGACCCTTCGCGCATGCTGGGGATCCAGCCGAGCTGGGAGGACATGGCGAGCACCGTGCCGGGATCCCAGTCGAAGTAGCCGATGGGGACCGTGAATTCGCGGCCCGTCCTGTGCCCCTTGTACGTGAGCAGCATCAGGCGCCCGCTCAGCGGCTTGTGGAAGCGGGAGGCGAGCAGCGGCCGTACGACCTTGTTGGCGGCTCAGAAGATCTTCACCAAGGGTGGCCTGGCCGTGTTCGCCGCGGGCGTGCCGGAGGTGCTCACCAGATGCCGCCGGGGACAGTGTGGACGATCTCGACCTGGTCGCGCTTGGTGTACGCATCCCAGTAGTGCTCGGCGATGGTCTCGGGCTCGGTGCCGGGACCGCTGCCGATGAACACCCCGATCGCCACGTGTGCGACGTGCACCCCGTACTCGGCGAGGTCGACGCCCAGGGCCATGGCGTAGTTGCGCAGGGCCGCCGCCGCGACGCCGACGCTGCCGAACGCGCCGCCGATCGGCCGGACCGAGGAGGCGCCCGTGGAGAACAGCAGGGTGCCACTGCCGCGTTCGAGCATGGCGGGCAGCACCTGACGGACCGCGGCAACCGCTCCGTACAGGTAGTAGTCGAGCTGCTTGTGGAGGTCCAGCGCCGTGGCGTCGACGGCGGCGGCGCCGGCGAACGTGGGGTCGGCGGGCGAGTACTCCAGTACGTCGACGGCCCCGAACCGGTCGGCGACCGCGGCGAGCGCCGACCGCAGCGAGTCGGGACGCGTCACGTCCGCAGCGAAGCCCGCGGCCTCGATGCCCTCCTCGGCGAGCCGCGCGGCGAGCGCGTCGAGCTTGTCCTGGGTCCGGGAGACCAGGGCGACCTGGAAACCCTCCCTTCCGAAGCGGCGGGCGATGGACAGGCCCAGGCCTGGGCCTGCCCCGATGACGGCGATGACGCGCATGGGTGGTACTCCTCCGGTCGACGGGCTGGACGGATGAGGGGCCAACTCCCGCCACGACAGCGGTCGGGACTGAAAGTCGAGGGCAGCCTCATGTTCTGGAGCGTAGCAGAGAACATGAGGCGCCCCTCCGGTTGGTAGCCTGAGTGACATGGCCATCGACCCTCCGTCCGCCTCCGCCGGGAACCCGGCCCCTGTCCGCCCCCTGCGGCGCGACGCGCAGCGCAATCGCGAGGCCCTGCTCACCGCGGCCCGCTCCTGCTTCGCCGAGCAGGGCCTGGAGGCACCCCTGGAGCAGGTGGCCAAGCGAGCCGGGCTGGCCATCGGCACGCTGTACCGGCACTTCCCCACCCGGCTGGACCTGGTGCAGGCGACCTTCGCCGAGAAGCTGGCCCTCTGGCGGGAGGCCGCCGAGAAGGCCGTCACCATGGATGACGCCTGGGCGGGGCTGTGCCACTTCCTGGAGACCATGTGCGAACTCCAGTCACAGGACCGGGGGTTCAACGATCTGGCCTCCATGCGGTTGCCGGAGAGCGCCTGCCTGGCGGGTACCCAGACCCGCATCCGTGAACTCGGTGTACACATCGTCGAGCGTGCGCAGGAGCAGGGCAGCCTGCGCCCCGACCTCACCCCCGAGGACCTTGCCTTCGTCATCTGGTCGCACAGCCGCGTCACCGAGGCCACCCACGCCATCGCCCCGGACGCCTGGCGCCGCCACCTTTACCTTCTGCTCGACGGCTTCCGAACCGACCGCGCCCACCCGCTACCGGCACCGCCGCTCACCGAGGAGCAGCTGTACCGCGCCATGATCAGCCTCGGCGGAAACGGGGCCTGCGGCGCTTGACCGTCGGGACGCGTCGTTGTCTCAAGGCGCCGCGGGGGCCCCTTCCCGCGACCATGTCGAGCCGGTACGCGTTCCGTCCCCGCGACGCAGAGTTCGCGGAGGCGTTTGGTGACCGCCGCGTGCACCGGCGACACGGCGTGCGTCTCGAAGGCCGCCTCAGGGCTGGCCACCCGCTATGACAAGACACCCGAGAGCTATGCCGCAGGACTCCACCTGCGCGGGTCCACCCTCTGGTTACGCAGCCCCAGCCCTCCCGTGACCTCAACTCAGAACAGGCCCTAGTACTGCAACGGTGCTTGCCGTGACTGCTGGCCAGTTCGCTCGTTGGTGTGGTCATGGGTGGGGACCATGCTGGTGTCAGGTTGTGGGCGGG